>NZ_CP070982.1:4927995-5272327 GCF_018417595.1 Pseudomonas entomophila | reverse complement strand
AAGATCGGCGACAGCGACATCCATGGCGACCTGGCCTTCGTCGCCAGCCAGCCGCGGCCGAAGCTGGCGGGCAAGCTGGTCTCGAACCAGTTGCTGTTCAAGGACCTGGCGCCGCTGATCGGTGCCGACTCCAACAGCGCGCAGAAGGCGCGCGGTGGCGCCAGCAAGCAGCCGGCGGGCAAGGTGCTGCCGGTGGAAGAATTCCGTACCGAGCGTTGGCGGGCCATGGATGCCGACGTCAGCTTTGCCGGCAAGCGCATCGTCCACAGCGAGAAGCTGCCGTTCAAGGACCTCTCCGCCCACGTGATCCTCGATGACGGCCTGCTGCGCCTGGAGCCGCTGCGCTTCGGCGTGGCCGGTGGCAACCTTGATTCCAACATCCGCCTGGACGGCCGTGGCGCACCGTTGCAGGGCCGTGCCCGGTTGACCGCGCGCGGCTTCAAGCTAAAGCAGATGTTCCCCGGCTTCGCGCCGATGCAGACCAGCTTTGGTGAGCTCAATGGCGATGCCGACATCAGTGGCCGCGGCAACTCGGTGGCGGCCTTGCTGGGCACCGCCAACGGCGACCTGCGCCTGTTGATGAACGATGGCGCCATCAGCCGTGGCCTGATGGAGATCGCCGGGCTCAACGTGGGCAACTATGTGGTCGGCAAGTTGTTCGGCGATGAGGATGTGAAGATCAATTGCGCCGCAGCCGATGTCGGGATCAAGGATGGCTTGGCGACCACGCGGTTGTTTGTCTTCGACACCGAGAACGCGATCATCTACATCAACGGCACGGCCAACTTCGCCAGCGAGCAACTGGACCTGAAGATCACTCCCGAATCCAAGGGCCTGCGCCTGTTCTCGCTGCGCTCGCCGTTGTACGTGCGTGGGCCGTTCGCCAAGCCCAGCGCCGGTGTGCAGGCGGTGCCGCTGGCATTGCGCGGGGCGGGGATGGTGGCGCTTGGCGTGGTGGTCGGGCCGGCGGCCGGGTTGCTGGCATTGATTGCGCCGAGCAGTGGCGATGCTCCTAACCAGTGCACGCCGTTGTTGCAGCAGATGAAGACCGGCAAGGCACCGGCGGCGGTGAAGAAATGATTGTAGGAGCGGCTTCAGCCGCGAAGCAGGCGACGCGGTGATTGGCACCGGCTATGCCGGTGTTCGCGGCTAAAGCCGCTCCTACAAGGATCGTAAGGATCGTGCCGGCAATCACAACCCTTTCAACAGATCGGACATATCGTCCGCGTGCTCCTCTTCCTGGGCCAGGATATCCTCGAAGATGCGCCGGGTGGTCGGGTCCTTGTCACCGATGTACTGGATGATCTCGCGGTAGCTGTCGATGGCGATCCGCTCGGCCACCAGGTCTTCCAGCACCATTTCCTTCAGCGAGTCGCCCGCCACGTATTGGGCGTGCGAATGCTTGCTCAGGTTGTCCGGGTTGAAGTCCGGCTCGCCGCCCAATTGCACGATGCGTTCGGCCAGCCGGTCGGCATGCTCGCTTTCCTGGTTGGCATGCTCGAGGAACTCCTCGGCGGCAACGCTGGCCTTGATGCCGCTGGCCATGAAGTAGTGGCGCTTGTAGCGCAGGGTGCAGACCAGCTCGGTGGCCAGCGACTCGTTGAGCAGGCGCAGGATTTTCTCGCGGTCGGCGTGGTAACCCTCGGTCACCGCTCCTTGCTCGACATGCTTGCGGGCGCGGGCGCGCAGGGTCTTCACATCGGTCAGTTCAACGCTCATGTTGATCTCCGTAGGCATCGGGTGGGGTCAGGCGCCGGGCACGGCGTCGCTGTCTTTCTGGCGCTGCTTGCAGGTCTTGAAACCCTTGGCGTCGACATGGCCGGTGGCGTCGAAGCGCACGTAGTAGGGCTGCTGGTGGCCATCGCGGTTGAGGATGTAGTCGTTGCAGGTGCCGCCGTGGGGCAGGTCGATCACATTCGACGGGCTGCCGCCGATGGCGATGACCTTCTGCATGGTCATGCCGTGTTCGACCTGCTTGACCAGCGGCTCGTCGCGGTAGGTGACGTAGTCCACCGGGTTCTCCGGGCGGCTGCCGCAGGCGGCGAGGGTCGCGCTTGCCAGAAGGATGGCCAGGGTTCGCTTGTGCATGGTCCCGCTCCTTGCTCAGGGGTCTGTTCTGCTTGGAACCGCGCGGCGCGCCGGGAGTTCGATTGCGCTTGTCTTCGATCGCGCTGTAGGGTGGGCCGGTCTGTTCACGGATGAGGGCAAGGGTGATGAGTCAGGAACTGGCCACGCGTTATCCACTGGTGCTGGTACCGGGCATGCTCGGCTTTGTGCGTGCGTTGCCGTATCCCTACTGGTTCGGCATCGTTCCTGCGTTGCGCCGGGGCGGCGCGCAGGTGTTTCCAGTGCAGGTGTCGCCGCTGCATTCCAGCGAAGTGCGGGGCGAGCAGCTGCTGGGCATCATCGAGGAGATCTGCCAGCGCACGGGAGCCGATAAGGTCAACCTGATCGGCCATAGCCAAGGGGCGCTGAGCGCGCGCTATGCGGCCGCGAAGCGGCCCGACCGGGTGGCTTCGGTGACCTCGGTGGCCGGCCCCAATCATGGCTCGGAGCTGGCCGACCACCTCGAACGCACGGCGCCGGGCGACTCACCCCAGGGGCGCATCCTCAAGGCGGTGCTGCATGGCGTTGCCGTGTTGCTGGGCTGGCTGGAGACTGGCTGGCGCCGCGAGCCGCTGCCGATCGACGTGCATGCCTTTCATCAGTCGTTGACCTGCGCCGGGGTGGCGCTGTTCAACCAGGCTTATCCACAGGGGCTGCCGGAGGTCTGGGGTGGCGAGGGTGCGGGCGAAGTGAACGGCGTACGCTACTACTCATGGTCAGGCACCTTGCAGCCTGGGCGCACTGACCAGGGCCTGAACCGCTTCGACGGCAGCAACTACTTCTGCCGCCTGTTCGCCCGCAGCTTTGTCAGGGAGAAGGGGCAGTGCGATGGCATGGTCGGGCGTTTCAGTTCGCACTTGGGCCAGGTGATTGGCGACGACTATCCGCTCGATCACCTGGATATCGTCAACCAGTCATTAGGCGCGGTCGGCAAGGGTGCCGAGCCGGTGCGGCTGTTCACCGAGCATGCCGCCCGCCTCAAGGCTGCCGGGTTGTGACGAACCTGGGGCTGCTTTGCAGCCCTTTCGCGGCTAAAGCCGCTCCTACAGGGGATTGCGTTCGCCTGTAGGAGCGGCTTTAGCCGCGAAAGGAGCGCGTAGCGCTCCCATCGGTCAACGCCGTACCGGTGTTGTCCAGCGCTCGGCCAGCAGCACACCGACCAACGTCAGCAAGCCGCCGACCAGGTGATAACTGGCCAACTGCTCGTCCAGCACCGCCGCCGCGATCACCGCCGTCACCACCGGCAGCAGGTTGAAGAACAGCGTGGTGCGGCTAGGGCCCAGGCGGTGCACGGCCTGCATCCACACCCGCGGCGCAACCATCGAGGCCAGTAGGCCGGCATACAGCACCAGGCCAATGTTGTGGCCGTTCAGCCCGGTCTTCGGCGACAGCAGGAACAGCGGCAGCAGCACCAGGATCGCCACCAGCACTTGCAGGTACAGTAGCTGCAGCGGCGGCAGGCGCAGCTGCCATTTCTTCAGCAGGAAGCTGTACAGCGCATAGGCGAAGGTGGCAACCAGCATCATCAGGTCGCCGCTGTTCAGCCCTTGATGCAGCAGCACGCCGGGTTGCCCGGCCGAGACCACCTCCAGCACGCCGAAGAACGACACCACTGCACCCAGCAGCGCGCCGTAGCTCAGGCGCTGGCCGAGCCAGGCGATTGAAAGGGCCAGCGACATCAATGGCATCAGCGAGAGGATGATGCCCATGTTGGTGGCGCTGGTGATGCTGGCGGCGAAGTACGCCAGGCTCTGGTAGATGGCCATGCCCAGCACACCCAGCACGAAGACCTTGCCCAGGTGCGGGCGGATCGCCGCGCGGTTGCGCCATACCTGGGGCAGCAGGAAGGGGGTGAACAGCAGGCCGGCCAGCAGCCAGCGGTAGAAGCCGATCTCGGCGGGGAAGATGGCCCCGGCGGACATCTTGGTGACCACGGTGTTGCCGGCCCAGATGAGGATGGCGATGAGGGGGAAGAGGTAGTTCATGCAACGGGTACTCACAGTGACAGAGTGGGGCTGCTACGCAGCCCTTCGCGGGTAAACCCGCTCCTACAGGATTTGCACCGTCTCTGTAGGAGCGGGTTTACCCGCGAAGGGCCGCCCAGCGGCCCCTGATGGCCCGGTATTATCGTTTGTCTGTATGAAACCCTATACTCCCATCCAGACAACTAGCCCCGCGAAGCAGACAGCATGGCCCGCAAGTACCTCGACATCCCCCAGTTCGACCAGCTCCCCGCGCCGGTCTACTTCCGCTACGACGAATTCGGCGCCGACACCCACAGCCCGCCACACCGTCACCCCTGGGGCCAGCTCAACTACGCCTCCCATGGCCTGATGCACCTGGACGTCGAAGGGCAGCGCTTCATCTCGCCGCCGCATTACGCCGTGTGGGTGCCACCGGGCACCGAACACGGTTGCTACAACCCCCAGGCCATCATCTACCGTTCGGTCTACCTCGAGCGCAGCCTGTGCGCCGAGCTGCCGGCGCAGCCCTGCAGCCTGGTGATCAGCGACATCCTCAAGGCGATCCTCGGTGACTTTGCCCGCCGCGACCTGCATGTGGCCCAGGACGCGCGCGACCAGCGCCTGGTAGAGGTCCTGATCGACCAGTTGCACCTGGCCCCGACCCAGACCTGTTACCTGCCGTTCGCCCGCAGCGAGGGCTTGCGCCAGGTGCTCGAAGCGCTGCACGCCGAGCCTGGAGACAACCGCCCGCTGGCCGACTGGGCAGCCCAGGTGCATGTCAGCGAGCGCACCCTGGCCCGGCACTTCCTCCATGAACTGGGGATCAGTTTCGGCGAGTGGCGCCTGCGCCTGCGTTTCCTGCGCGCCATCGAAGCGCTGGAAGCGGGGCTGCCGATCCAGGCCATCGCCTTCGACCTCGGCTACAGCAGCGCCTCGGCCTTCATCGCCATGTTCCAGCGCCAGGCCAACTGCACGCCTGAGCAGTACCGGCGCCGCGCCCGCACGGAGATGTAAGAAAACTTGTCTACACTCTGCTCGACGAGCGCGCATCGGGCGCGCAGACAAGGAGACCACTCCATGAAGCTGCTGCACGTACCACTGTTGGTGTTGGGCATGTTGATCGCCGGGCAAGGATTCGCCGCCACCGCGCAACAGGAAAAGATGAAGACCTGCAATGCCGACGCCACCACCAAGGCGCTCAAGGGTGACGAGCGCAAGGCGTTCATGAGCACCTGCCTGAAAAAGGCCGAGCCGGCCAAGCCCGCTACCCAGCAGGAGAAGATGAAGACCTGCAACGCCGATGCCACCACCAAGGCGCTCAAGGGCGACGAGCGCAAGACCTTCATGAGCGACTGCCTGAAGAAGAAATGACCTGCGCCTATGCCTGTGCCCTGAAGGCTGGCAGACTGCGGGTCTTTCCGCTGTCTGCCGCCGAGGCTGTATGACCTTCACCCCCCGTCAGATCACCCTCGCCAGCTGGGTCATCGTCATGGCCGGCCTGTTGCTGGCGCTGCCCCTGAAGTTGTTGCCCAGCCTGCTGGCCGGCCTGCTGGTCTTCGAGCTGGTCAACATGCTCACGCCCAGGCTACAACCGCTGATCGCCGGGCAGCGCGCGCGCTGGCTGGCGGTGGCGCTGCTCGGCACCCTGGTGGTGAGCACGCTCACGTTGCTGATCGCCGGCGCCTTCAGCTTCCTGCTGCACGAGGCCGAGAACCCCGGCGCTTCGCTGGACAAGTTCATGGCCCTGGTCGAGCGCGCCCGTGGCCAGCTGCCGCCGTTCATCGAAGCCTACCTGCCGGCCAGCGCCGCCGAGTTCAAGGTGGCCATCGGCGACTGGATCAAGAGCCACCTGAGCGACCTGCAACTGGTCGGCAAGGGCATGGCGCACATGTTCGTCACCCTGCTGATCGGCATGATCCTCGGTGCCATCGTCGCCCTGCAGCGCATCCCCGACATCTCCCGGCGCAAGCCCCTGGCGGCGGCGCTGTTCGAGCGCCTGAGCCTGTTGGTGCAGGCGTTTCGCAACATCGTCTTCGCGCAGATCAAGATCTCGCTGCTCAACACTGTATTCACCGGCATCTTCCTGGCGGTGGTGCTGCCGTTGTTCGGCGTGCACCTGCCGCTGACCAAGACGCTGATCGTGCTGACCTTCCTGCTTGGGCTGCTGCCGGTGATCGGCAACCTGATGTCCAACACCCTGATCACCATCGTCGGGATGTCGTTGTCGATCTGGGTGGCGGCGGCGGCGCTGGGGTATCTGATCGTGATCCACAAGGTCGAGTACTTCCTCAACGCGCGGATTGTCGGTGGGCAGATCAGTGCCAAGGCCTGGGAGCTGTTGCTGGCGATGCTGGTGTTCGAGGCGGCGTTCGGGCTGCCCGGGGTGGTGGCGGGGCCGATCTATTACGCTTACCTGAAGAGTGAGCTGAAGCGGGCGGAGCTGGTTTGAGGTGTATTGCCTGTGCCGGCCCCATCGCGGCTGAAGCCGCTCCTACAAGGGCCGCACGTTCCTGTAGGAGCGGCTTCAGCCGCGATGGGGCCGGCACGAATATCAGATCGACCCGTAACGCTTGCGTGCCTCGATCGCCAGGCCGCTACCAATGCTGCCGAAGATATTGCCTTCCACATGCCGCGCATTGGGCAGCATCGCCGCCACGCTGTTGCGCAGCGCCGGAATCCCGCTGGAACCACCGGTGAAGAACACCGTGTCCACCTGCCCCTCGCTGACGCCGGCCTTGGCCAGCAATTCGCTCACGCTGCCGCGCACCCGCTCCAGCAGCCCACCGATGGCGTCTTCGAACAGCGCCCGGGTCAGCTCCGCCGACAGTTCAGGCTCGATCCGGCCGAAGTCGATCCGGCGGCTGTCGCGGTCGGTCAGCTCGATCTTGCTCGCTTCCACTTCCATTGCCAGCCAGTGCCCGGCGCGCTGCTCGATCAGGTTGAACAGGCGGTCGATACCCAGCGTGTCCTCGATGTCGTAGCGCATGCTGCCCAGGGCCAGTTGCGACTTTTGCGAGTACAGGGCGTTGATGGTGTGCCAGGTGGCCAGGTTGAGGTGGTAGCTGGTGGGCATCAGCGCGCCGCTCTTCATTCGGCTGCCGTAGCCGAACAGCGGCATCACGCCCTGCAGGCTCAGCTGCTTGTCGAAGTCGGTACCGCCGATGTGCACGCCGCCGGTGGCGAGGATGTCGCTCTGGCGCTCGGCCACCAGGTGACGCTCGGGCGACAGGCGGATCAGGGTAAAGTCCGAGGTACCACCGCCGATATCGACAATCAGGACCAGCTCTTCACGGCTGATGCCCGACTCGTAGTCGAACGCCGCGGCGATGGGCTCGTACTGGAACGACACGTCCTTGAAGCCGATCTTGCGCGCGACATCGGCCAGGGTGTCCTCGGCTTCCTGGTCGGCGGCCGGGTCTTCGTCGACGAAGAACACCGGGCGGCCCAGCACCACCTGGTCGAACTCGCGGTCGGCATCGGCTTCGGCGCGCTTTTTCAGCTCGCCGATGAACATGCCCAGCAGGTCCTTGAACGGCAGGGCGCTGCCCAGCACGCTGGTGTCGTGCTTGATCAGCTTGGAGCCCAGCAGGCTCTTGAGCGAGCGCATCAGGCGGCCTTCGTAGCCTTCCAGGTATTCGTGCAGGGCCAGGCGGCCATACACCGGGCGACGCTCCTCGATGTTGAAGAAGACCACCGACGGCAGGGTGATCTTGCCGTCTTCCAGGGCGATCAGCGATTCGACGCCCGGGCGGTGCCAGCCGACCGTGGAGTTGGAGGTGCCGAAGTCGATGCCGAGGGCGCGGGCCGGGGATACGTCAGACATGAAGGAGAGCTTCCGGAGGCAAAACGGCCGCGCAGTTTATGCCAGTCTGCGGCTAAATCAAGACCGGCCGTCTGCGATAGCGCAACCCCGGATGAACCTTGAAAGGCTATGCTTGACCCCAATCTTCAGTAGCAATACGTACATTCACATTGGTGATCCATAGATGGACTTCAAAGACTATTACAAGATACTCGGCGTCGAGGCGAGCGCGGACGAGAAGGCGATCAAGGCCGCGTACCGCAAGCTTGCGCGCAAGTATCACCCCGACGTCAGCAAGGAGCGTGACGCCGAGGACAAGTTCAAGGAGGCCAACGAGGCCTACGAAGTGCTTGGCGACAAGGACAAGCGCGCCGAGTACGACGAGATCCGCAAGTACGGCGGCCAGCACGGCCGGCCGTTCCAGGCACCGCCTGGCTGGCAGTCCCGTGGCGGCAGTGGCGGCGGCTTCGAGGGCGGCGACTTCTCCGACTTCTTCAGCTCGATCTTCGGCGCCCGGGGCGGCAACCCCTTCGGTGGCGGCGGTGGCCGGCAACAACGCAGTGCCGGCAGGCGAGGGCAGGACGTGGAACTGGAACTGGCGGTCTTCCTCGAAGAGACCCTGAACAAGGAATCCAAGCAGATCAGCTTCCAGGTGCCGCAAACCAATGCCGCCGGGCAGCGCACCGGGTTCACCACGAAAACGCTGAACGTGAAGATCCCCGCCGGGGTGACCGACGGCGAGCGCATCCGCCTCAAGGGCCAGGGCGCGCCGGGCGTGGGCGGTGGCGCCAATGGCGACCTGTTCCTGACCATCCGCATGGCACCGCACCCGCTGTTCGATGTCGAAGGCCATGACCTGATCATCACCGTGCCCCTGGCACCGTGGGAAGCGGCGCTTGGCGCCAAGGTGGCCGTGCCGACCCTGACCGGCAAGATCAACCTGACCATCCGCCCCGACAGCCAGAGCGGCCAGCGCCTGCGGGTCAAGGGCATGGGCCTTGCGAACAAGCAGGGCGAGCGCGGCGACCTGTACGCCCAGCTCAAGGTGGTCATGCCCGCCCAGTCCGACGCCGCCGCGCGCGAACTGTGGACCCAGCTCTCCGAGAAAGCCGCGTTCAACCCGAGGACTCAATGGAGTAAGTGATCATGAGCAGCACCCTGATCGTTCAACTGGACATGCGTACCCTGTGCCAGGAAGCCGATGTGTCGGCCGACTGGGTGATCGAGATCGTCGAGCACGGCATTGTCGAACCGTCGGGGCGAACGCCCGAGGAGTGGGTGTTCGATGACCGCGCGCCGGTGACCTTGAAGCGCGCGGTGAAGCTGCATCAGGAGCTGGAACTGGAGTGGGAAGGGGTGGCGTTGGCGTTGGAGCTGTTGGAAGAGGTGCAGCATTTGCGTAGCGAGAACAGCATGTTGCGCCAGCGGTTGGGGCGGTTTGTGCAGGGGTAATGCCCACCTGACCTGATATTTTTGCCAGTAGACGCCGTCTGGTGGGCGTTCTAGCGTTGAGGCTCCTTCCGCATGGTGCGGATCTCTCAATGCAGGAGCGTCGACATGGCTGTGCAGCAAATCACCGAGGCGCAATTTGAAGACAAGGTACTGAAGGCTGGGAAGCCTGTGGTGGTCGAGTTCTTCAAATACAAGGCCGATGGCAGTGAAAATGCCAGCAAACGTATGAGCAAGGTCATCGATGACTGGGCAGCCAAGGAGCAGGCTGCTGACTTTTTACGGTTACAATTGACTGACGGCTCGACTATTGCAGGCACCTACGATGTTCAGTCGGCGCCGACACTGCTGTACTTCTCCGAGGGTGAGAAGAAGGAAGAATTGGTGGGTTATTACACAGAAGATCGGCCTAAGGCGTTGTTGGCACGTCTGCTTTAACTCTGGCGCCCTGCAGGCGTTGGTCTGCCTGCGTGTTGCATGGCACCGGCTTCGCCGGTGTTCGCGGGTAAACCCGCTCCCACAGGTGGACTCGATCTGCTGTGGGGGCGGGTTTACCCGCGAAGGCATCAGCGCCGTTCCGGCGCCGGAGCCAGGACCTTGAAATACAACGCTGTCGGCCGATAAACCCCCTCCGGCCCGCAGGCATAGTCTGGGATCTCCCCCACCTTGCTGTACCCCAGCGCCTGATAGAATGCCTCCGCCCCAGACCCAGCCTCGGTATCGAGAAACAGCATCCCCCGCCCGATCCGCCGCGCCTCGGCCTCCAGCGCCCCCATCAACTGCTGCCCCAGCCCACGCCGCCGTGCATCGCTGTGCACCAGCAGCTTCTGCACCTCGCCCCGGTTCAGGCCGTTGGGCTTCAGGCACAAGCCCAACTGCACGCTGCCCAGCACTTCCTGGCCCTGGGCAATGACCCAGAGCAACTGCTCGCCACTGGCCAGTTTTGCCTTCACCTCATCGAAATAGGCCTTGGCCTGCTGCTCGTCGATATCAGCCAGAAACCCCACCGATGCGCCCTGGCGCACCGCATCGAGCAAAAGGGCCACCAGGCTGTCGCGGTAGTACGCCAGGCCTTCGTGGGTGACGCGGTGCAGCTGGGCGGTGTTCATGGGCTTCAGGTCCTTGAAGGGGGAAGGGTGTTGTCATCCAGGTAAAGCTGCATGAAGGTCAGGTCCAGCCAGCGCCCGAACTTCACCCCCACCTGCGGCATCTGCCCGGTGATGCTGAAGCCCAGGCGTTCGTGCAGGCTGATCGACGCGGCATTGCCGCTCTCGATGGCGGCGACCATCACATGCTTGTCGCAGTGGCGCGCGCGCTCGATCAGCGCGGCCATCAACACAGGGCCCAGGCCCTTGCCGCGCTGGTCGCCACGCACGTACACCGAATGCTCGACGGTATGACGGAAACCCTCGAACGGCCGCCAGTCGCCAAATGAGGCATAGCCCAGCACGCCGCTGTCGTCCACTGCCACCAGGATCGGATAGCCCTGCTGCGCGCGGGCCTCGAACCAGGCCTGGCGGTTGCCCAGGTCCACCGGGGTTTCGTTCCAGATCGCCGTGGTGTTGGCCACGGCGTCGTTGTAGATGTCGAGGATGCCCGGCACGTCGTCGATCAGGGCGTCGCGGATCTGGTAACTCATGACAGCGTCTCGCAAGGGAAGTGGTTGCAGATTAAATGGTAACCAGGCCGCGCACACCTTCAGCCTGCATGTTTTCGCCCCGGCCGCGCTGGACGATTTCGCCGCGTGCCATGACCAGGTACTGGTCGGCCAGTTCCTCGGCGAAGTCGTAGAACTGCTCCACCAGCAGGATGGCCATGTCGCCACGGTCGGCGAGCTTGCGGATCACCGCGCCGATCTCCTTGATGACTGACGGCTGGATGCCTTCGGTGGGTTCGTCGAGGATCAGCAGGCGCGGGCGGCTGGCCAGGGCGCGGCCGATGGCCAGTTGTTGCTGCTGGCCACCGGAGAGGTCGCCGCCACGGCGTTGCTTCATCTGCTCCAGCACCGGGAACAGTTCGTAGATGAAGGCGGGCACTTCCCGTGCTTCGCGGGCGGGAAAGCGCGACAGGCCCATCAGCAGGTTTTCCTCGACGCTCAGGCGGGGGAAGATCTCGCGGCCTTGGGGCACGTAGGCGATGCCGGCCTGGACGCGTTGCTGGGGCTTGAGCGTGGTGATCGGCTTGCCCTCCCATTCCACGCGGCCCTCGCGAGCCGGCAGCAGGCCCATCAGGCAGCGCAGCAGGGTGGTCTTGCCCACGCCGTTGCGGCCCAGCAGGCAGGTGACCTCGCCGACCTTGGCCTCGAAGGACAGGCCGCGCAGGATGTGGCTGCCGCCGTAGTACTGGTGCAGGGTGTCTATCTTGAGCATGTGTTGTCCCTGAAATGTCTGCTTTGCCTGTGCCGGCCCTTTCGCGGGTTTACCCGCGAAAGGGCCGGCACAGGCACCCAAAATCCAAAGCCGATCACCGGCCGAGATACACCTCGACCACCCGCTCATCCTCCTGCACCTGCGCCAGCGACCCCTCCGCCAGCACACTGCCCTGGTGCAGCACCGTCACATGGTCGGCAATGCTGCCGACGAAGCCCATGTCATGCTCCACCACCATCAGCGAATGCCTGCCCGCCAATGAGCGGAACAGCTCGGCGGTGAACTCGGTCTCGGCATCGGTCATCCCCGCCACTGGCTCGTCGAGCAGCAGCAACCTCGGCTCCTGCACCAGCAACATGCCGATCTCCAAAAACTGTTTCTGCCCGTGGGACAACAACCCCGCCTGGCGCTGGGCCAGGGGCAGCAGGCGCAAAGTGGTCAGCACCTCCTCGATACGCTGGCGCTGCTCGCCGGACAACCGCGCCAGCAGGCTGGCCCACACCGACTTGTCGGCCTTGAGCGCCAGCTCCAGGTTCTCGAATACCGTCAGCGCCTCGAACACCGTGGGCTTCTGGAACTTGCGGCCGATGCCGGCCTGGGCGATCTGGCACTCGCTCATGCGGGTCAGGTCGAGGGTGTCGCCGAAGAACGCGGTGCCTGTGTCGGGGCGGGTCTTGCCGGTGATCACGTCCATCATCGTGGTCTTGCCGGCGCCGTTGGGGCCGATGATGCAGCGCAGCTCGCCGACGCCGATGTACAGGTTCAGCTCGTTGAGCGCCTTGAAGCCATCAAAGCTGACGCTGATGCCCTCCAGGCTCAGCACCGTGCCGTGGCGGGTGTCGAGCCCGGCCTCGCGGCGCCGGCCCAGGCCGATCGCCTCGCGAGCGCTGCCGATCTGGTCGAAGATCGGTTCCAGCATGAATTCCGGATGCACCGGGGGCACGCTTCTCATGGCTGGCTCCTTTTCTTCACAAGGCCGACCACGCCCTTGGGCAGGTACAAAGTGACGAGGATGAACAGCGCGCCGAGGAAGAACAGCCAGAACTCGGGGAACGCCACGGTGAACCAGCTTTTCATGCCATTGACCAGGCCGGCGCCGAGCAGCGGCCCGATCAGCGTGCCGCGCCCGCCCAGGGCCACCCACACGGCGGCCTCGATGGAGTTGGTCGGCGACATCTCGCTGGGGTTGATGATGCCCACCTGCGGCACGTACAGCGCCCCGGCCAGGCCGCACAGCACGGCGCTGAGCACCCACACCAGCAGCTTGAAGCCGCGCGGGTCGTAGCCGCAGAACATCAAGCGGTTTTCCGCGTCGCGCACGGCGGTGAGCAGGCGCCCGAACTTGCTCTGGGTCAGGCGCCAGCACAGGTACAGGCTGGCCAACAGCAAGCCGACCGTGAGCAGGAACAGTACGGCCCGGGTGCCTTGGGCGGCGATGTCGAAACCAACGATGGTGCGGAAGCTGGTGAAACCGTTGTTGCCGCCGAAGCCCGTCTCGTTGCGGAAGAACAGCAGCATGCCGGCGAAGGTCAGGGCCTGGGTCATGATCGAGAAGTACACGCCCTTGATCCGTGAGCGGAAGGCGAAGAAGCCGAACACCAGCGCCAGCAGCCCCGGCGCCAGCACCACCAGGCACAGCGCCCAGGCGAAATGCTGGGTGCCGGCCCAGTACCAGGGCAGCTCGCTCCACGACAGGAAGGTCATGAACCCCGGCAAGCCATCGCCGGCCGCCTGGCGCATCAGGTACATGCCCATGGCGTAGCCACCCAGGGCGAAGAACAGGCCATGGCCCAGCGACAGCAAGCCTGCATAGCCCCACACCAGGTCCAGGGCCAGGGCGACGATGGCGTAGCAGAGGATCTTGCCGACCAGGGTCAGGGTATAGGCGGAGACCTGAAGCCTGTGGCCGTCGGGCAGCAGCGACAACAGCGGCAGGGCCACCAGCACCAGGACGACAATGGCGCCGACGGCCATTGAAACCCGGGTGCCGGCCTTGCGCGTGGCAGTGACAATCAATGGCTGGTTCATCAGTCGATTACCCGTCCCTTGAGGGCGAACAGGCCTTGCGGGCGCTTCTGGATGAACAGAATGATCAGCGCAAGGATGAGGATCTTGCCCAGCACCGCACCGATCTGCGGCTCCAGCAGTTTGTTGGCGATGCCCAGCCCGAAGGCCGCCCACAGGCTGCCGGCCAACTGGCCGACACCGCCGAGCACCACCACCAGGAACGAGTCGATGATGTAGCTCTGGCCCAGGTCCGGGCCGACGTTGCCGACCTGGCTCAGGGCCACGCCACCCAGCCCGGCGATGCCGGAACCAAGGCCGAAGGCGAGCATGTCGACGCGCCCGGTGGACACCCCGCAGCAGGCCGCCATGTTGCGGTTCTGGGTGACCGCGCGCACGTTCAGGCCCAGCCGCGTGCGGTTGAGCAGCAGCCAGGTGAGCAGCACCACCGCCAGGGCGAAGCCGATGATCACCAGGCGGTTGTAGGGCAGCACCAGGTTGGGCAGCACCTGGATGCCGCCGGACAGCCAGGCCGGGTTGCCCACCTCGACGTTCTGCGCGCCGAAGATCAGGCGCACGGCCTGGATCAGGATCAGGCTGATGCCCCAGGTGGCCAGCAGGGTTTCCAGCGGGCGGCCATACAGGTGACGGATCACCGTGCGCTCCAGCGCCATGCCGACGCCGGCGCTGACGACAAAGGCCACCGGCAGGGCGATCAGCGGGTAGAACTCGATGGCGCCGGGGGCATAGCGCTGCAGCAGCACCTGGACCATGTAGGTGCTGTAGGCGCCGAGCATCAGCATCTCGCCGTGGGCCATGTTGATCACCCCCAGCAGGCCGAAGGTGATCGCCAGGCCCAGCGCCGCCAGCAGCAGGATCGAACCCAGCGACAGGCCGCTGAAGGCTTGGCCGAGCAATTCACCGACCAGCAGCTTGCGCTGTACCTGGGCCAGGCTGGTTTCTGCGGCGGTGCGCACGCCCGGGTCGGCTTCTGCGTCGGGTTGCAGCAGCGCTTCGAGGCGGGTGCGGGCCAGCGGGTCGCCGGTTTCGCCGAGCAGGCGCACGGCGGCCAGGCGTACCGCGGGTTCGCTGGCGCCCAGTTGCAGGTTGGCCAGGGCCAGGCCGAGGGCGGCGTGCACGGCGGCGTCCGGTTCGCTGGCGAAGCGGCGGTCGAGGAAGGCCATCTGCGCGGGTTGCGCGGTTTTCTGCAATTGCTGGGCGGCGGCCAGGCGGACGTTGGTCTGGTCGCTGAACAGTTGGTGGCTGGCCAGGGCGTTGTCGATCAGGCCGCGCAGGCGATTGTTCAGGCGCAGCTTGCGGGTGTCGTTGTCGGCGATGCGGCCCTGGCGCAGGTTTGCCAGCAGCGGCAGGCGGGCGGCATCGGGTTGCGCGGCCCAGGTTTCGAGCAGGTTGGCCTGTTCGGCGGGTTTGGCGGTGAGGAAGAACTCGCCTTCGCTGGCTTGGGTGGCCAGGGGCAGTAGCAACAAGAGGGTGAGCAGGAGTCTGAGCATGCGGGCAGTCCTGGAAATCGGCGGTGGATTCATCGCGGATAAATCCGCTCCTACACACACACGGGCCTGTAGGAGCGGATTTATCCGCGATAGGGCCGCACAGCGGCCCCAATGCACTCAATTACCCTTCACCGTATAATCCGGCCGCTTGTCATTCCCCGGAATGAACGGGCTCCACGGTTGCGCCCGCAACGGCTCCTCGGTCTGCCACACCACGCTGAACTGCCCGTCATCCTGGATCTCGCCGATCATCACCGGCTTGTGCAGGTGATGGTTGGTCTTGTCCATGGTCAGGGTGAACCCGGACGGCGCCTTGAAGGTTTGCCCGGCCAGCGCCTCGCGGACCTTGTCGACATCGGTGGACTTGGCTTTCTCGGCGGCCTGCGCCCACATGTGGATGCCCACGTAAGTGGCCTCCATCGGGTCGTTGGTCACCGCTTTGTCGGCCCCTGGCAGGTTCTTGGCCTTGGCGTAGGCCTTCCAGTCGGCGACGAACTTCTGGTTCACCGGGTTATCCACAGACTCGAAGTAGTTCCACGCGGCCAGGTGCCCCACCAGCGGCTTGGTATCGATGCCGCGCAGCTCTTCTTCACCCACCGAGAACGCCACCACCGGCACATCGGTGGCCTTCAGCCCCTGGTTGGCCAGCTCCTTGTAGAACGGCACGTTGGAGTCGCCGTTGACGGTGGAAATGACCGCCGTCTTGCCACCGGCTGAGAACTTCTTGATGTTGGCGACGATGGTCTGGTAATCGCTGTGGCCGAACGGCGTGTACACCTCCTCGATATCCTTGTCGGCCACGCCCTTGCTGTGCAGGAAGGCGCGCAGGATCTTGTTGGTGGTGCGCGGGTAGACGTAGTCGGTGCCCAGCAGGAAGAAGCGCTTGGCGCTGCCGCCGTCCTCGCTCATCAGGTATTCCACGGCCGGGATCGCCTGCTGGTTGGGCGCAGCACCGGTGTAGAAGACGTTCGGCGACATCTCCTCACCCTCGTACTGCACCGGGTAGAACAACAAGCCGTTGAGCTCTTCGAACACCGGCAGCACGGATTTGCGCGACACCGAGGTCCAGCAGCCGAACACCACCGCCACCTTGTCCTGGGTCAGCAGCTGGCGGCTCTTCTCGGCGAACAGCGGCCAGTTGGACGCCGGGTCCACCACCACCGCCTCGAGCTGCTTGCCGTTGACCCCGCCCTTGGCGTTGATCTCGTCGATGGTCATCAGCGCCATGTCCTTGAGCGAGGTCTCGGAAATCGCCATGGTCCCCGACAGCGAATGCAGGATGCCGACCTTGATGGTCTCGGCGGCCTGGATGCTCCAGCTCAGGCCCATCGCGGCGATCGATGCGCTGAGGGTGAAGGCCTTGATCAGACTGCGTCGCTTCATGTGCTCACTCCGATGTGATGGTGGGTGTTGGCCAGGTCGGAGATTGCAAGGGCTGTGCCGAGCGATGGAAGGTGCGTGGTAGAGCGGTTGTGCGACGAATCGGGGCGCGGGGCGGGGCCAGGATGGTGCCTTGACGATTAGCATGCACAGGATTGGGGCCGCTGTGCGGCCCATCGCGGATGAATCCGCTCCTACAAGCACGGCGCTGCCCCTGTAGGAGCGGATTCATCCGCGAAGGACTGCAAAGCAGTCCCATTTAGGTGTACGGAGGGCTTACTGAAGGCATTTGCCGCCCAACATTTTGACACACTAGCAGTACTTGAGTACCGTGCCGCACCGCAGTAGTTTCTGCGGTTCGGGATTGGCGTCCCGGATACAGAGAGCGGGCACTTTCAGCAGTGTCCTGCATGGCTGCACCCGTTATGGGCGGAGCCGTGTGTGGGAGCCTTCGGGCTCACCGGCTCTCTCTGTCCGGCACGCCAACCCGCACGGCTCCGTCCACCCATATTGGCGTGTGGGTGCGGAGCGTCATTACGGAGAGCCGCAAGGAGATGCACCATGCTCAAGAAGATCGTTCCAGATCCACCGTTCGCATTTGTCGAGATCGCCACCTTTCATCGAGAGGTGCAGCCATGAACCAGGAATCGCTGGTCAACCACAGTCCCCGCAAATCACGTCCCGTCACTGCTGGTTCCCACTTCGGCACCTGCAATCACGCCCATGATCCGATTCTCTCGGTACGTTCTGGCGTTGATAGCGAGGATGCGCTGGTGTGCGCGGTGGCGGCGTTGAAGGCGGCGTATGAAACCAATGCCACCGCGTTGGAGAAGGCGGGGGAGCCGTTGCGCAGTTTGCTGACGGCGACGGAGAACTCGCTGGAGAAAGGCCTGGCGTTGGCCGAGGCGGTGCTTGAGGGGTTGGAGCAGGCTTAGTGCTTGGCTGAAAATCCTGGGAAGGCCGCTCCCACATGGACCGCGCATACCATTGGTCTTGCGCAGCTCTGTGGGAGCGGCCTTGTGTCGCGAAAGGGCCGCGCAGCGGCCCCATTGGCCGGATCAGTTGTTAGACGCCTCACGCACCGCCGCACGCGGCTGACGCCTGCTGCGCACAAACTGATAGGTCACCGCCAGGATCACGAACCAGATCGGCGTCACCACCAGCGCCGAGCGCGTATCCGCCTCCAGGCTCAGCAACACCAGGATGCCGGCGAAGAACACCAGGCACACATAGCACATGAAACGCCCGCCGGGCATTTTGTAGGTGGACTGCTCATGCAGCGCCGCGCGCTGTTTGCGGTAGCTCAGGTACGACAGCAGGATCAGCGTCCACACGAACATGAACAGCACCGCCGACACCGTCGTCACCAGGGTGAAGGCTTCGATCACATTGGGTACCAGGTAGATCAGCACCGCGCCCAGCAGCAGGCAGGTGCAGGAGAAGTACAGGCCGTTGGCCGGCACCGCGCGGCGCGAGAGTTTCTCGAACGCCTTGGGCGCGTCGCCCTCCTGGGCCAGACCAAACAGCATGCGGCTGGTGGAGAACACGCCGCTGTTGGCCGACGAGGCCGCCGAGGTCAGCACCACGAAGTTGATGATGCTCGCCGCCGCCGGCAGGCCGGCCAGCATGAACAGTTCCACGAACGGGCTCTTGCCCGGCACCACGTCGCGCCATGGGGTCACCGCCATGATCGCGATCAGCGCGAGCACATAGAACACGATGATGCGGATCGGGATCGAGTTGATCGCCCGCGGCAGGGTGCGCTCGGGGTTCTTCGCTTCAGCAGCGGTGGTGCCCACCAGCTCGATACCGACGAAAGCGAACACGGCGATCTGGAAACCGGCGAAGAAGCCGAGCAGGCCGTTGGGGAACATGCCGCCGTCATTCCACAGGTTGGCCAGGGTGGCGCTGTGCCCGCTCGGCGACTGGAAGCCGGTGACGACCATGTACAGGCCGGTGGCGACCAGGCCCATGATGGCGATGATCTTGATCAGGGCGAACCAGAATTCCATTTCGCCGAACATCTTCACCGTCACCAGGTTCAGCGACAGCAACAGGGCCACGCAGCTCAGCGCCGGTATCCACTGCGGCAGTTCCGGGAACCAGAATTGCGTGTAGGCGGCGATCGCCACCACGTCGGCGATGCCGGTGACCACCCAGCAGAACCAGTAGGTCCAGCCGGTGAAGTAGCCGGCCCAGGGGCCGAGCAGGTCGGCGGAGAAATCGATGAACGACTTGTAGTTGAGGTTCGACAGCAGCAGCTCGCCCATGGCGCGCATGACGAAGAACAGCATGAAGCCGATGATCATGTAGACGAAGATGATCGACGGGCCGGCCAGGCTGATGGTCTTGCCCGAGCCCATGAACAGGCCGGTGCCGATGGCGCCGCCGATGGCGATGAGCTGGATGTGGCGGTTGGTCAGGTTGCGTTGCAGGTGCTGCTCTTCAGAGGGTGTCTGGGAGGTCCGGGTCATAGGCTGCATTCCATTGAGGGTCAGTCTTTTTGTGAGCGAAAGCCGCGTAGGCTATCACGTCGTGTTCCGATCACGGGCGTGGCAGATCGACACGATCTTGGCGGTGCAGCGGGGGCGGGGACATGACGGGAATCAATGGTTGATGGTGCCGGCCTCTTCGCGGGCTTGCCCGCGAAGAGGCCTGTGCGCAATCAGGCTTGGGCCATGACCTTGTGCCTGCGCATCACGAGATTATCGACGACCCACATCACCACCATCGAGATCCCCACCAGCGGGAAGGCAATGCCCAGCACCACCATCACCCCCACCGCCGTCTTCCAGCGCGGCAGGTCATGGCGCAGCGGCGGCACCCCCAGTCCACCATCTGGCTTGCGCTTCCACCACATCACCAGCCCACTCACCGAGCCCAGCAGGATCATCAGGCAAACCAGCAGGATGACGATCTGGTTCAGCGGCCCGAACATCTTGCCCTCGTGCAGCATCACCCCCAGTTCCGTGGCGCGGGCCACCGGGCTGTAGTCTTGCCAGCGCACATCGGCCAGCACCTGGCCGGTGTACTGGTCCACATGCAGGGTGGCGTCGTTACGCGGATCGTCGGCGAACACCGCGATGGTGAACACACCGTTAGCAGTGGTTGGCAGAGTGATGCTGTAGCCCGGCTCGACCTTGCGCAGAGTGGCGACATCCTCGACCTGCTGCAGGCTGACCTGCGGCGCCGCCGGGGCGTGATCCATCATGTGATGCCCGGCATGCTCGGCATGGGCGCCGGACACCGGCATCGGGGTGTTCTCCATGGCCCACGGCACGGTCTGGCGATGGGCACTGTTGAGGTCGCGGGCTTCTTTATCGGACTTGGGCACGTCATTCCACATGGCCGCCGGGAAACGATTCCACAGGTCGGCATACTGCTTGCCCCACAGCCCGGTCCAGGTCATGCCGCTGATCAGCATCAACAGCAGCAGGGCCGAACCCCAGAAGCCGGTGACGGCATGCAGGTCGCGCCACAGCACTCGGCCGCGTGCGCTGAAACGTGGCCACAGCACGCCTGCGCTGCTGCGCCCGCGTGGCCACCACAAATAGAGGCCGGACACGACCAGGACAACGCCCCAGCCCGCCGCCAGTTCCACCAGCCGGTCACCGACCGTGCCGACCATCAGTTCGCCATGCAGGGCACGGGCGATGGCTTGCAGGTTCTGCTTGCCGTCCTGTGCGCCCAGCACTTTGCCGCTGTATGGATCGACGAACACGTTCAGCTCACGACCGCCGTCATGCACGACGAACTGCGCGCTGCGTTCGGCATTCAGCGGTGGCAGGTACTGGCCGACATGGCCCTGTGGATAAGCCTGGCGCACGTTGGCCAGCAGGGTATCGGCGCCTTGCCGGTGATGGCCGGCCTCGACCACCATCAGCTCGCGGTACATCAACGGGTCGAGCTGCGGCTTGAACAGGTAGATGATCCCGGTGATCGCCAGCAGGATCATGAACGGTGCCACGAACAGCCCGGCATAGAAATGCCAGCGCCACGCAAGGTTGTAGAAGGAAACGTTTGGTTTGCTCATGAGAGCCTCCCGTAGACCTGAGTTGGGCGCGGTCAGGTCCCGCGCCCGTTTGTTGTTGTCAGAAGCTGAAGTCGACCTTGGTCCAGAAGGTCCTGCCTGGCTCGTTCACCGGTTCCGTGGCGTTGGCCGGGTAGCCGAACCCGGCGTTCCCGGCCAGGTTCAGGTGCTCGGCGTAGGCCTTGTCGAACAGGTTGTCGACGCCCGCGCTGAGCTTGAGGTTGTGGTTGATCTTGTAGGCGCCGTTGAGCGAGAACACACCGAAACCGGCGCTGGTGTCGTAGTCCTTGCCGACCACGTTGCCCTGGTTCTTGGCGATGCGGTTCTGCTCGTCGACCAGGCGCCACAGGGCACCCACGCTCCAGGTGTCACGGCTGTAGGTCAGGCCCAGGCGGCTTTCCAGCGGTGGCATCTGTGGCAGGGCCTTGCCGTCGCTGCTGTTCTTGCCCCAGGCGTAGGCCAGGGTGGCATCCGCCTTCCAGTTCTCGGTCAGCTTGTAGGCCGCGCCCACTTCACCGCCCATGATGCGGGCGTCGATGTTCTGCGCCTGGGAGGTGAGCGAGCCCATCATGTTGCGTTGGTAGTCGAACAGGATGTAGTCGCGGACCTGCCCGACATAACCCGAGGCCCAGGCTTCCAGGCGCTCGTCGCGGTACTGGATGCCGAAGTCGAGTTGGGTGGTCTTCTCCGGCTTGATGCCATCGAAGGCGTTGACCGCGCCCGCCGGGGCACGCTTGGGCGAGAACAGCTCCCAGTAGTCGGGGAAGCGCTGGGTGTGGCCGAGGCCGATGTAGGTGGTGGCGGGGATCGCCGCCAGGTCGTGCTCGTAGCGCACGAAGCCGCTGGGCAGGGTGTCGGCGCGGGTGTCGCCTTCGGTGGCACTGCCCTTGCGGAAATCACGGGCCGAGGCACGGTCCAGGCGGGCGCCGGTGACCAGGCGATCCTCACCGGTCGCATACCAGGTGAGCTCGCCGAAGGCGCCGTAGTTGTGGAAGTCGGCATCCTTGGTCCAGGGCTTGCCCTTGTGCGCGTTGACGCCCATGCCGCCGCGCTGGCGGTGCTCGTTGGTCTGTGCGTCGATGCCGCTGATCAACTGCACGTCGGCCCAGCGCCAGGTGGCCTTGATCCGCGCGCCCATGGTGCGGCGGTCGACGTTGCTGACCATGGGCATGCCCATCATGCCGGTGCCCGACGGGGTGCGCAGGGTGTAGTTGTCCATCACGTGGTCGGCGTAGTTGTAGTAGACCTGCGCCTCGACCTTGTCGAGCACCTCGCCGAGGTTGGACTTCTCGAAACGCAGCCCCAGGCTTTCGCGCTTGAACTGCGAACCGTCCATGCCGCGCCCGGCGGAGCGAGCCTCGCCGTCGCCCTTGCCGGCGGTCAGTTCCAGCAGGGTGTCGGCGTCCGGGGTCCAGCCAAGAGTGACGTCGCCGTTCCACTTGTCCCAGCGCGACGGCACGGTGTCGCCGTTGCCGTCCTCGAAGTCGTCCGAGTGCGACTGGTTGCCGATGAAGCGCACGTAGCCGAGCTGGTTGCCGGCCGCGGCGTCGAGCACCTTGTCGAAGCGGCCGTTGGAGCCGGCCAGTACGCTGCCGTTGACCCGGCTGCCCAGCTCGCCGAATTTCTCCGGCTCACGCTCGAACAGGATGGTGCCAGCGGAGCCGCCCGGGCCCCAGATCACGCTTTGCGGGCCCTTGATCACGGTGAGGCGGTCGTAGGTTTCCGGCGAGATGTACGAGGTCGGGGCGTCCATGCGGCCGGGGCAGGCGCCGAGCATCGTGCCGCCGTTGGTGAGGATGTTCAGGCGCGAGCCGAACATGCCGCGCAGCACCGGGTCGCCATTGGTGCCGCCGGCGCGGATCACCGAGAAGCCGGGGATGGTCTTGAGGTAGTCGCCGCCGTCGCTGGCCGGCACCGGCTGGCGCGGGTCCTTGGGATTGGTGACCACGGTCAGTGGCGAGCTTGGAGCGATGGCGGTGATCACCGTCGGGCTCAGTTCGGCCGGGTCGTGTACATGGCCTTCATGGCCGGTTTCGGCGGCCAAGGCCAGTGGCGCGAGCAGCGAGCCGCAGAGCACGGCGACGGTGCCGCGCAGGGAAAGGGCAAAAACAGGGGTGCAGCCGGACATAATGATTCCAGTCGATCAGTCGTGAGTCAGCGCGAAGCCTCCTGGCTTCGGGCGTTTATCGTGTTGTGTTCAAGCGACGATCGAACGGGGCGGCGCGCGGCTGCGGGCGCCGGGGAATACAGCCTGCCGGGCATGGCCCTGGCGCGTGGCGACGGTGAGGTGGGTGGGTGGGGTGACACTGCCCGCGCTGAGCGGGCTGAGGGTCTGGGGCAGGGCGGGGCAGTTGAACAGCAGGCTGCAGTAGCCGCACTTCTCCCACATCACGTGCAGCTGGCCATCGTTGCCGTGGCCGTGGTGTTCGTTGTGGCCGTGCGCCATGGGCATGCTCATCGACATGTCCATGGGCATGGACATGCCGGCGTGGTGCTCCATCGGCATCGACTGGGAAACCAGCGGGCCGATGAAGATCATCCACATGGCGAACAGGCTCAGCCAGCCGCCACCGACGCGCCTGCGATCAGGGCGGGTAGTGCGGGCGCAGCTGTAGCGCGGCAGGCTCATGGCGAGCGCCAGTCAGCTATCGGATCAGTGCGTGTGCTCGTGCTGCGCCTGGTCGGCGGGCGGCTGCTTCTGCACGGCGACCTCGACGGTGATGTCACCGGCCTTCTCGAAGTGCAGGGTCAGCGGGAAGCGCTTGCCATCGCTCAGCAGGCTGCGGTCCTTGGGCTGCATGATCATCACGTGGTAGGCGCTGGGGGCGAAGGTCAGGTCCTTGCCGGCGGGCACCACCACGCTTTGCACCTGCTGCATCTTCATGGCGCCGGCGGCGCTCATCGTGTGTTCGTGCAGTTGGGCGTCGGTGCTGATCGGCGTGTCCGCCGAAAGCAGGCGGTCATCGGTCTTGCCGTTGTTGTGCACGACGAAATAGGCCGCGACATTGGGCGCGTTCGGCGGCAGCTCCAGCGACCAGGGGTGGGCGATGTGCAGGTCGCCTTTGCTGTACTCGTGGGCGTTGGCGTAGGCACCGGGCAGCAGCAGGGCGGCCAGGACAAGGGCTTGCTTGAGCATGGGTGAGTCTCCGATCTGTTGAGGTTCAGGCAGACAGCGTAGTGAACTCAGGCCAGAGGAGAGGCACGGGGGTTGAGCGCGGGCCATAACTGGCGCGGCGTGAGCTGGTAGTCGGCGAGTTGCGGCGGGTGGCCGGCAGGCAGCACGGGCGGATTGTGCAACTGCGGCGGGTAGCCGGGCAGGGCCAGCAGGGGCGCGGCGCCCAGGCAGCACCAGCAGTTCATCATGCTGGCGCTGTCGTCGCTTTGCGTACCGAGGTCGATCTTGGCCAGGGCCTGGACATCGACCTTGGCCTTGTTGGCCATGCTGGAACAGAAAGCCCCCCACAGCAGCTGTTCGGCCGGGCCTTTCGGCGCGGCAGAGGACAGCGGCATGGCCAGCAGGTTGAACAGCACGGCGAGGCAGGCTATCCAGGCGATGTGCCGACGTGGGGGCATGGAGAGATCCGGTCAGGAATCGTGATGGCTATTGTACGGCGGAGTATAGGAAAAAATGCCGGGGTGCGGTGAAGTGCCGCACCTGGGGTTTTTGCGGCCTGTATTGGCTTCTTCGCGGGCTTGCCCGCGAAGAAGGTGACGCAGATATCAGGCCTTGCCGCGGCCCAGCAGCCCGCGTACGGTTTCCTGCAGATCAGCCGGCAGCACCACGACTTTCGAATTGTCGCTAGCCGCCAGGTTCTCCATCGCCCCGATATACCGCTCACCCAACAGGTACATGGCCGGTACCGTCTCGCTGCCCACCGCTTCCTTGACCAGGGTGATCGCCCGCGCCGACGCTTCGGCCAGGTTGACCTGGGCTTCGGCATCCAGCTTGGCCGCCTGCAGGCGCGCTTCAGCTTCGAGGATGGCCGCCTGTTTGTTGCCTTCGGCGCGGGTTACATCGGCTTTACGCTCACGTTCGGCAGCCGCCTGGCGTTCCATGGCGCTTTGCATGCTCGGCGAGGGCTTGATGTCCTGGATTTCCACCGAGCGCACGGTCACGCCCCAGTCTTCGGTCTGCTCGGACATCGCCTCGCGCAGGCGCGCCTTGATCTGCTCGCGGCTGGACAGCGCCTCGTCCAGGTCCATGGCGCCGACGATGGCGCGCAGCGAGGTCATGGTCAGGCTGGTGACGGCGAACGAGAAATTCTGCACGCCGTACGAGGCTTTCTGTGGGTCTACCACCTTGGCGAAGCACAGGGCGTTGGCGACGATCACCGCGTTGTCCTTGGTGATGATCTCCTGCTGCTGCACGTCGAGGATGATGTCCTTGGTCGGCAGGCGGTAGGCGACCACGTCCATGTACGGGATGACGATGTTCAGGCCCGGCTTGAGGGTGCTGTGGTAGCGGCCCAGGCGCTCGACGATCCATTCTTCGCCCTGGGGCACGATGCGTACCCCCTTGAACACAGTGATCAGTACGAATGCGGCGAGGGTGCCGATGACGATGAGGCTGGTCATGCTTGCGAACTTCCTTTTAGTGCGGATTCAGGCCCGGGTGACCCGGGCGGTGTTGCCTTCGATGGCGGCCAGGCGCACACGCTCGCCGGCGGGGATGTCGTTGTCCGAGACGCAGGTCCACTCCTCGTTGCCGAGGATGGGTTTCTGAAAGCGCACCCGGCCTTTCTGGAACTGCGACACGTTGGCGGTCAACAGGCCGACTTCACCGATCACGCTGTCGGCGGTCCAGCGCACGTCCGGCTTCTTGCGGCGGAACACCTTGAACCAGAGCGCAGTGGTGATCGATGAGAACACGATCCACAGCAGGCCTTGCATATCGAGTTGCAGGCTGGGGGCGAGCAGCGAGACGAGCGACACCAGCACGGCGCCGATGCCGAACCAGAGGATGAAGAAGGTGGGGAGCACCAGTTCCAGCAGGATCAGGGCTACGCCGAAGACGAGCCAGATCCACCATTGCATTTCCATATGGGTGGAGCCTTCCAGAAGGGGAGAGGTGATTCTACGGCAGGATCAAGGCACAGGGCCATCTCGTGATCGTCAGCGTGGGTATGTCACCCAGTCTTCCACACGCAACCCCGGAACACGCTGGAACTCGCGCAAGTTGTTGGTCACCAGCGTGAGGCCACGAGCGCGGGCGTGGCCGGCAATCATTCTGTCATAGGGGCCGATGGGCGTGCCGGCCTTGGCCAGTTCCGCACGTAGCTGCGCGGTGTGAGCTGCGCCCTGAATGTCGTAGTCAAGCACATCGAGCCGTGCGGCGAACCCCTCGACAATGGCTAGGTTACGTTCCGGCGCGGCGGATTTTTCCGCACCGTAGATCAACTCCATCAGGGTTACCGTGCTGATGGCCAGTTGGCCGTGGTAGCGATTGAATGCCTCGCGCACTACCTGTGGCTTGTTCTTGATGGTGAAAATGCAGATGTTGGTATCGAGCATGTACCTGAGCATCAGAATCCTTCGCGCTCTTGGTCGGCTGGCTGTTCCCTGCTTGCCATGAAGTCCGCACTCACATCGTCACCCTCGAACCAGCTGTCCCAGCTTTCGCCGGCAGGCGAGATGATACGGGAACGGCCCACCGCGACGATGTCCACGCGGGTGACGTCTTCTGGAAGAGCGAGGGCTTTTGGCATGCGGATAGCCTGGCTGCGGTTGCTTTTGAAGACTGCACCTTGCTCCATGATGGGCCTCCTTGAAAGCGCAAATGTATGTCTGGAGTTTAATTCCAGGATTGGATATGTCAATGGGATATACAGTGTGCGAGTCAGGCCTTGGACAGGCCGAGTGCCTCCAGTAGCGCCCCCGCATCCTGAAGCGCCCGATCCACTTCCGGCAGCACCGGCCGCTTGAGTACCAGCACTGGAATCCCGCGCTCCCGCGCCACTTCCAACTTCGGCTCGGTGGCCGTGCTGCCGCTGTTTTTGCTCACCAGCACATCGATCCGCCGACGTTCGAACAGGGCACGTTCGTCGTCGATGAGGAACGGCCCGCGGGCACCGATCACCTCGCAGCGTTCATTGCCGGGGCACGCCTCGAGGGCGCGCAGGGTCCAGAACTGGTGTGGCGGGATTTCGTCCAGATGTTGCAGGGGTTCGCGGCCAAGGGTGAACAAGGGGCGCTGGAATAGGGCCAGCGCCTCGATCAGGCCGGCCCAGTCCTCGACTTCGCGCCAGTCATCGCCGGGTTGCGCCTGCCACGCCGGGCGGCGCAGGGCCCAGCAGGGAATGCCGGCGTTGCGTGCGGCGAGAGCTGCATTGCGGCTGATCTGCGCGGCATAGGGATGGGTGGCGTCGATCAACAGGTCAATGCCGGCATCACGCAGGTACTCGGCCAAGCCTTCGGCGCCGCCATAGCCGCCGACCCGCACTTGGCAGGCGAGGTCCTGGGGAATGCGGCCGATGCCAGCAAGGCTGTAGATATGCTGCGGGCCAAGCCGGCGGGCGATGGCCAGGGCTTCGGTGACGCCGCCGAGCAGCAGGATACGGCCGTTCATGCCACGCCCGCCTTGCCGACGATGCCGCCCTGGCGGTCGATGGCGAATACTTCCACCTGCACCTGGACAGGCACCACGCTGCGGGCGAAGACAAGGGCATGGCGGCACACCTCATCGCCCAGGGCGATGCCGGCGGCATGCGCGAGGGCGAGGGCCTGCTGGCTGGTGTTGGCGGCAATGATCGCCTGTTGCAGCGCTGTGTCCGCGCCAATGGCCGCCGCCCAGCCTGCCAACTGCGGCAGGTCGATGCTCGAATGACGGCTGTGCAGGTCCATGTGCCCGGCCGCCAGCTTGCTGATCTTGCCAAAGCCGCCGCACAGCGTGAGGCGTGGCACGGGGACCTTGCGCAGGTGCTTGAGCACGGCGCCGACGAAGTCGCCCATCTCGATCAGGGCGATCTCCGGCAGGTTGTAGACCCGGCGCATGGTGTCTTCGCTGGCGTTGCCGGTGCAGGCGGCGATATGGGTGTAGCCGTTGGTGTGGGCGACATCGATGCCCTGGTGTATCGAGGCGATGTAGGCCGAGCAGGAGAACGGCCGGACAATGCCGCTGGTGCCCAGGATCGACAGCCCGCCGAGGATGCCCAGGCGTGGGTTCATGGTCTTCAGGGCCAGTTGTTCGCCATCTTGCACGTTGACCGTGACTTCGAAACCGCCGTTGTAGCCGCAGTCACTGGCCAGCTGCAGCAGATGGTCGCTGATCATCTTGCGCGGTACCGGGTTGATGGCCGGTTCACCGACTGCCAGCACCAGCCCCGGGCGAGTCACGGTACCCACGCCCGCGCCCGCGACGAAGCGAACGCCGGGCTCGGCCAGCAGGCGCACCTGGCTGTAGAGCAGGGCGCCGTGGGTAACATCGGGATCGTCGCCGGCATCTTTCAAGGTGCCGGCCTCGGCTATGTCGCCTTTGAGGTGGCAGAACTCCAGGCGCATCTGCACCACCTTGCCCTTGGGCAGGGTGATCTCCACCGCGTCGTGTCGTTGCCCGGTCAACAGCAGGCGCGCCGCCGCCAGGCTGGTGGCGGTGGCGCAGCTGCCGGTGGTCAGGCCGCTGCGCAGCGGTGCGGCCTGTTCGCGGGTTTCTTCACGCATCGAGGGGTTTCACCACGTCGAGCAGGGTGATCGGCAGGGCCTGGCGCCAGGTGTCGAAGCTGCCCAGTGGCTGGGTGTGGGCGATGTGGATGCGGGTCAGCTCGCCGCCATGCTGGTCGCGGAACTGCGCCAGGGCGACTTCGCTTTGCAGCGTGACGGCATTGGCCACCAGGCGTCCGCCCGGCAGCAGGCGCTCCCAGCACAGGTCGAACACGCCTTCGCGGGTGACGCCGCCGCCGATGAAGATCGCGTCCGGGCGCTCCAGCCCAGCCAAGGCTTCGGGTGCCTTGCCGCAGATCAGTTGCAGGCCGGGCACGCCGAGGGTATCGCGGTTGTGTTCGATGTAGCCCTGGCGGCCTTCGTCAGCCTCGATCGCCAGGGTGCGGCAGCTGGGGTGGGCGCGCATCCATTCGATGCCGATGGAACCGCAGCCGGCGCCTACGTCCCACAGCAGCTCGCCGGGTTGCGGGGCGAGGCGGGCCAGGGTGATGGCGCGCACGTCGCGCTTGGTCAGCTGGCCGTCATGGCGGAAGGCGCTGTCGGGCAGGCCGGCCACTCGCGGCAGGCGCGGGGTGTCAGGTGAGGCCTGGCATTGGATGGCGACCAGGTTGAGCGTGGCGATGTCGGTGTGTGGCCAGTCGTCGGCGGTGCCGCTCAGCGTTCGCTCCTGTGGGCCGCCGAGGTGCTCGAACACCTGGAGACGACTGGGGCCGAAGCCGCGCTCGCGCAGCTGCGCGGCAATGGCCGCCGGGCTGCTTTCGTCGTTGCTCAGCACCAGCAGGCGTACGCCGCTGTGCAGATGGGCATTGAGCGCGGCCAGTGGGCGGGCGACCACCGAGACCACCTGTACATCCTGCAATGGCCAGCCCAGGCGGGCGGCGGCCAGGGCGCAGGAGGAGGGCATCGACAGCACCTGCAGTTCTTCAGTGGGCAGCTGGCGCGCCAGGCTGGCGCCGACGCCGTAGAACATCGGGTCGCCGCTGGCCAGTACACATACCGGCTCGCCGCGCAGGGCCAGGACCGGGGCCAGGGAGAAGGGGCTGGGCCAGTGCAGCTGTTCGGCCGTCACGCAGCGGGGCAGCAGGGCCAGTTGGCGTGGGGCACCGATGATTCGTGTGGCTGATAACAGCGCGCGCCGGGCTTGTTTGCCCAGGCCGCTGAAGCCGTCTTCGCCGATGCCTATCACTGTCAGCCAGGGGGCCATGTGTTTCGTTCCGCCATTTTTTGGGGCCGCTTCGCGCCCCTTCGCGGATGAATCCGCTCCTACAGGTACAGCACAGCCTTCGAGGGCAACGGTGAGCCTGTGGGAGCGGGTTTACCCGCGAAGGGGGCGACGCGGTCCAGAATTTCTGCTCAATCGCAGTGGATGCTCGACCACCGGCTTTTCATGCCGCCGGACAAAGCAGGCATAATACCGCGCCTTCTACACTGAAGCGCACTTTCACGATTGCCGGATGCCCTCTTGACGCAGCCCCTGCCCCCCGAAGTTTCGCCCCGTCCCTCGGCCTGCCCGGGGTTGTGGCGCATCGTCGCCGCGCGCGACGGTGGCATCTGCCGGATCAAGCTGCCCGGCGGCCTGCTGCTGGCCGACCAGGCCGATGCCGTGGCCGATGCCGCCGAGCGCTTCGCCGGTGGGGTGATCGAGGCCACCAACCGGGCCAATCTGCAGATCCGTGGCATCGGCGGCGACCATCGCGGCCTGGTCGAGCATCTGCTCGCCGCAGGGCTCGGTCCGCGTGACGCGGCCGGTGACGATGTGCGCAACCTCATGCTCAGCCCATTGGCCGGGCTCGATCCGGTCATGCTGTTCGACACCCGAGCGTTGGCCGGGCAGATCCTCGACCTGCTGGAAAGCACACCCAGGTTCCACAAGCTGTCGGCCAAGTTCGCCGTGCAGCTCGATGGCGGCGAAGGCCTGGCGATGCTCGAGCACCCCCATGATCTATGGTTGTCCGCGATACAGCGCGACGGGCGTACCTGGTTGCGGTTTGGGCTGGCGAGCAGCCTGTCGGGTGGCCAGGCACTGGGCGTTGTGCCGGTGGAGCAGGGGCTGGCGCTGGTGCGCGCGGTGCTGGCGCGTTTCCTCGACCTGGCGACGCCCGAGCAGTCGCGCATGCGCCAACTGCTCCAGGTGTGCCCGGTGGAACACTTCCTTGAAGGGCTGGGGCTCCAGATCGACACCCCATCGATGGCCTGGCAGCGCCCTGCGACGACAAGCCCGTGGCTGGGCCTGCTGCCCCAGCGCCAGGGCGTGGCCCTGGGCGTCGCGCCACCCCTCGGGCGCCTGACGCCCGCCATGTTGCGCAGTGTCGCGCGCATCGCCCGGCAATGGGGCGATGGCAGCCTGCGCCTGAGCCCTTGGCAGAGCCTGGTGCTGACCTCCCTTGAACCGAGCGAGCTGGAAAACGCGCGCGTTCAACTGATGGCATCCGGCATGCTCTGTCACAACGAGCATCCGCTGGCGCGGATCGTCGCCTGCACCGGCTCCAGCGGCTGCGCCAAGGCCCAGGCCGACACCAAGGCCGATGCCGTGACCTTGGCCGCCTTGTTGCACCACGGTATCCCGGGCAGCGTGCACCTGACTGCCTGCCCACGTTCCTGTGCCATGGCCCACACCGCCCCGGCCACCTTGCTGGCCCGAACCCCGGGCCGCTATGACCTTTACTTGCGCGACGCGCGCCTGCCGGGCTTCGGCAGGCTGCGCGCCGCCGACCTCACCCCAGAAGAAGCAGGCGCCATGCTCGACCTGCCGACGGAGCACCTTGATGATTGACTACATCCGCGATGGTCAGGAGATCTATCGCAATTCCTTCCGGATCATCCGCGAGGAAGCCCGGCTCGAGCGGATCCCCGCCGATCTTGAAAAGCTCGCCGTGCGCGTGATCCATGCCTGCGGCATGGTCGAGGCCATCGATGGCCTGCAGTTCTCCGAAGGCGCCGGCAGCGCTGGCCGCGAAGCCCTGGCCAAGGGCGCGCCGATCCTCTGCGACGCGCACATGGTCGCCGAAGGCATCACCCGTGCCCGCCTGCCGGCGAACAACCCGGTGATCTGCACCCTGCGCGACCCAAGCGTGCCTGACCTGGCCAAGGCCGAGGGCAACACCCGTTCGGCGGTGGCCCTGGAATTGTGGCGTCCGCACCTGGAAGGCAGCGTGGTGGTGATCGGCAATGCGCCGACCGCGCTGTTCTACCTGCTGGAAATGCTCGACGCCGGCGCGCCGAAGCCGGCACTGATCCTCGGCTTCCCGGTCGGTTTCGTCGGTGCCGCCGAATCCAAGGCGATGCTCGCCGCCGACAGCCGTGGCGTGCCGTTCGTGATCATGCAGGGCCGCCTGGGCGGCAGCGCGATGGCCGCCGCCGCGGTCAACGCGCTGGCCACGGAGGTGGAATGATGCATGCACGCGGACGACTGCTGGGCCTGGGCGTGGGCCCTGGCGACCCGGAGCTGATCACGGTCAAGGCCCTGCGCCTGCTGCGCGAGGCGCCGGTGGTGGCGTACTTCGTCGCCAAGGGCAAGCGCGGTAATGCCTTCGGCATCATCGAGGCGCACCTGCAAGCCGAACAGACCCTGCTGCCGCTGGTTTACCCGGTGACCACCGAGGCGCTGCCGGCGCCGCTCTCCTACGAACAGGTGATCAGCGACTTCTACGACGAAGCCAGCTTGCAGGTGGCTGCGCACCTGGATGCCGGCCGCGACGTGGCGGTGATCTGCGAAGGCGATCCGTTCTTCTACGGCTCCTACATGTACCTGCACGATCGTCTGGCATCGCGCTACGAAGCGCAGGTCATCCCCGGAGTCTGCTCGATGCTCGGTGGCGCCTCGGTGCTCGGCGCGCCGCTGGTGTATCGTAACCAGACCCTCACCGTGCTCTCTGGTGTATTGCCCGCTGAAGAGCTGAAGCAGCGTTTGGCCGCTGCCGACGCGGCAGTGATCATGAAGCTGGGGCGCAACTTCCCCAAGGTGCGCCAGGTGCTGGCGGAACTGGGGCTGGACGGGCGCGCGCTATACGTGGAGCGCGCGACCATGGCCAACCAGAAGATCGTCGCGCTGGATGAGGTCGATCCGCAGTCCTCGCCGTACTTCTCGCTGATCATCGTGCCGGGTGAGAAATGGCAGGGATGAACAACGCACCGGCAATCGTCATTCTCGGCCCGGGCAGCCTGGCTACCGCGCAGCGTATCCAGCAGTGTTATCCACAGGCCGTGATCCACGGCCTGCAAGGGCGCGTGGAGGGGGCCGAACGTTACTACGCGGCCTTCGGCGACACCCTGCGTGCGTTGTACCGGCAGGACACGCCGATCATCGCCCTGTGCGCGGCGGGTATCGTCATTCGCACTCTGGCGCCGTTGCTGAACGAGAAAGGCGTCGAACCGCCGGTGCTGGCAGTGGCCGAGGATGGCAGTGCCGTGGTGCCGCTGCTCGGTGGTCTGGGCGGGGTCAACGTCATGGCCCGGGAAATCGGTGAAGCGTTGGGTGTAAGCGCAGCGATCACCACCAGTGGCGAGTTGCGCTTCGGCACCTGCCTGCTCAACCCGCCAGAGGGCTACGCGCTGGCGGATCTCGAGCAGGGCAAACGCTTCGTTTCCGACCTGCTGGCGGGCGAGTCGGTGCGTGTCGAAGGTGACGCGCCGTGGCTCGCGCACGCGCAGTTGCCAGCCAGCGATGATGCGCAACGCACCATTCATGTGGGGAGTGCGCTGCGGCCGGCCAGCCCTGATGAGCTGCTGATCCATGCGCGTTGCGTGGTGGTGGCGGTCACGGCCGGTCGTGCTGAGCTGGTGCAACAGGTACGGGAGGAATTGCAGCGGGCGAACATCGCGGAGCCTGCGTTGGCCTGCCTGCTGGCGAGCGAAACCGAGATGGCGGAACCAACCCTGCACGAGGCTGCCCAGGCACTGAATGTTGGCTTGCGCTTCGCCCCAGCCGCCGAGAACCTCGAGCGGATGCTGGCTGATGCATTGCCACAAGCGCGTACAGGTTCGTCTGCGGGGCTAGCCCACGCCGTTTGCGCAGCACCTGTCGACATCGACCGCGTTGGCCGGCGCCGTGGCCGTCTGGCGGTGATCGGCCTGGGGCCGGGCGCCGCCGAACTGATGGTGCCGGCGGTCAAGGCGGAGCTGGCGCACGCCGAAGATGTACTTGGCTACGAAACCTACGTGCGCATGGCGGGCCCGTTCCGCGCGGATCAGGTGTTGCATTGCACCGACAATCGCGAAGAGATGCAGCGTGCCCGACATGCCTTCGAACTGGCAGCCCAGGGCCGATCGGTGGTGGTGGTATCGTCGGGTGATCCAGGCGTGTTCGCCATGGCCGCCGCGGTGCTCGAAGCGCTGCATGAGTCCACCGACCCCGCCTGGCAGCGTGTCGATCTGGAGATCCTGCCTGGTGTCTCGGCCTCGCTGGCCACCGCCGCGCAAGCGGGGGCGCCGCTGGGGCATGACTTCTGCGTGATGTCGCTGTCGGACAATCTCAAGCCTTGGTCGATCATCGAGAAGCGGCTGGACATGGCCGCCGAGGCTGACTTGGTCCTGGCCTTCTACAACCCGATTTCCAAGGCAAGGCCTCACCAACTGGGTCAGGCGCTGGAGGTTGTGCGCCGACATCGCGATGCCAGCACGCCGGTGGTCCTGGGCCGTGATATCGGCCGGCCGGGGCAGACGCTGCGGGTTGTCACCCTGGGCGAGTTGCTGCCGGAGATGGTCGACATGCGCACCATGGTGCTGGTCGGCTCCTCGACCACTTGCACCTTCCCCCGTGCCGACGGCGGCGAGTGGGTCTATACCCCGCGCTGGTACCCAGTGAAGCCCTGACCCGACAGGAAAGCCGGCCTTCTGAACAGCGCATCCCTACATGCATAGCCTTCGAGTCCTACCCGGCAACCGCCGGGTTCTGACTCAAGGATTCGCATGATGAATGACAAACTGATTACCGATACCAACTCGGCCGCTGTCGTCGAACAATCGCTGATGGCCTTCGCTGCCGGGATGAGCCTGCAGAACCGCACCGATGTCATGAACTCCTACCAGTTCGCATCGCTGGTGGCGTCCAAGCTTTATGACAGCGAAGACCAGAGCGAGCAGTGGTACAAGCAGAATCTCAAGGTGATGGAGGACCTGGGCTGGCTGACCGTGCGCCGTACCTATGAGCGTGAGCATTCGGGCGAGCAATCGCTGGTCCTGGGCGCTATCGCGTTCAAGGCAATGAAGGTGGTGGGCCAGGCCGCGTTCGGCGGGCCAATCGCCGAGGCCATGGGCAAGATCGCCGAGTCGGCCCTTGAGGGGCTGGGCAAAATTACCGAGGCCCAGGAGCTGTTCAAGCGTAATTTCAAGGACAAGGAGAGTGGCACCGTTGGCCTGACGACTTGCCTGGAGATGGATGATGGGCAGGTGATGATGGTGCAGACCGCTGTCAGCACCAAAGGCATGATCCGGGACCTGGATACTGTGGCGTTCGAATGGAAAAACCATGCGGCGTATCACTACTCGGGTACCGCGTTGCTGGCGTTCAACACCCAGCATTACGCCCGTGTGCGCGAGCATGTGGAAAAGCGCCTGGGTGATCGCCGGTTCGACAACGTGCTGGAATACGAATTCTGATTCACCCTGTTTGCCGTCCAGGCAGTGCCTGCGGGCGGTAATCCCGGCAAGCACGGTCAGGGTACCAGGTAGCCCTTGATCCCGGTGAAGATGATCTGTGCCGCCAGGGCGCAGACGAACAGCCCCATCAGCCGGCTGACGATCTGCAGGCCCTGGTCCCCCAGCAACCGCTCGATGCGGTGCGAGAGGTATAGCACCAGGCCCACGGTGAAGCTGGCCAGCGCGATGCTGACGATGGCCAGCAGTTTGTCGTCCCAATGCGGTTGGCCCACGCCCATCACCAGCAGTGCGCCGATGGTGCCGGGGCCGACGGTCAGGGGGATGGTCAGTGGCACGATGGTCACATCCTGCTGCACGTTGTCGGTCTGTACCGCCGACTTGCCCTGGGCCATGCCCAGCGCCGAGATGAACAGCACCGAGCCGGCACCGATGCGGAACGCGTCGGCGGTGATGCCGAACACGCCGAAGATCACTCGCCCGAACAGATAGAGCAGCACGCTGGCGACCAATGTGGCGATGGCCACGCGCCAGGCCAGTTGCTTGCGCTCCTTGCTGGAGTGGCCGCGGGTGAGGCCGATGAAACACGACAGCACGAAGAATGGGCTGTAGAGCACGAGCATCTTCAGGTAGACGCTGAACAACTCATGGAGCATGGCGCTGAGTCCGCGGCGGAAATGGGTGGCACCTGTATAGCACGGAACCTGTAGGAGCGGCTTCAGCCGCGATCACCCGCGAAGCAGGTGCCAGATTCGGTGATGGCTGCCTCGCGACTGAAGCCGCGCCTACAGGATGTGCGTGGTGTCGTCGGAGACGACCTGCCGTTGCCCCGACCAGAACTGGATCAGCTCGCGCAACTGCGACAACTCCACCGGCTTGGCCATGTGCCCGTCCATGCCCGCCAGGCGCGCGCGTTCCTTGTGCTCGCTGAGGATATGCGCGGTCAACGCCACCACCGGGGTGCGCGGGCGGCCATTGGTGGATTCCCAGGCGCGCAGCTGTTGCGTGGCGGAGAAACCGTCGAGCACCGGCATCTCGCAGTCCATCAGCACCAGGTCGTAGCGCTTGGCCTTCATCGCCTGCAAGGCCTCCTCGCCATTGCTGGCAGTGTCCGGCTCGAGGTCGAGCTTGCCGAGCATGCCGCGGATGACTTTGGTCGAGATGCTGTTGTCCTCGGCCACCAGGATATGGAAGTCGCTGGGCAGGTCCAATGGCTGCGGGAGGCTGCCCGGTAATGCCGGGGGCGCTTGCTCGCGGCCACGCAGGGCCAGCTCTTCGGCGAGGGTGGTCTTGAGCGTGTAGCCGGCCACCGGCTTGGCGAGGATGCGCTTGACCCCGGCATTGCGCGCGATGACCTTGCTCGGTGCGTTGCTGATGCCAGTGAGCATGACCACCAGGATGTCATGGTTCAGGCTCGGGTCTTCCTTGATCTTGGCCGCCAGTTGCATGCCGGTCATGCCGGGCATGTTCTGGTCCAGCAGCACGGCATCGAAGTAGTCGCGCAGGTGCGCCTTGGTGCGCAGCAGCGCCAACGCCTCCTTGCCCGAAGGCACCGCGCTGACGTTCATGCCCCAGGCACTGCATTGCTGCACCAGCACCTTGCGACAGGTGTCGTTGTCGTCGACCACCAGCACCCGCGCGTCGCGCAGCGGGCCATCGAGATCGGTGGGCGGCTGCTCCAGGCGCAGCGGGTCGAGCGGCAGCGTCAGCCACAGGGTGTTGCCCATGCTGGTGTTGGTCTTGATGCCGAACTCGCCCTGCATCAGGCCGATCAGTTGCTTGGCGATCACCAGCCCAAGGTGGCCGCCGAGCTTGTTGCTGGAGAGGAAGTGGCGGCTGTGCAGTTCGGCTTGCAGCAAGGCGTCGCGCTCGGCCGGTGGCATCGGCTCGCCGCTGTCCTGCACGGCGATGCGCAGGCGCGGGGCGTCGCCGCGCTGGTCGAGGGCGACCACCAGCAGGATCTCGCCCTGGTCGGTGTTCTTCAGTGCGTTGTCGAGCAGGCTCGACAGGGCCTGGCGCAGGCGCGTCGGGTCGCCGCTGACCACCCGTGGCACCTGTGGCTGGGTGAAGCTGATCAGCTCGATGTTCTGCTGCTCGGCCTTGGCCCGGAAGATGTTCAGGCAGTCCTCGATCAGGGCGTTGAGGTCGAACTGCACATCGTCGAGTTCGATCTGCCGCGACTCGAGCTTGGAGATATCGAGAATCTCGTTGATCAGGGTGAGCAGTTCGTTGCCGGCGCTGTGGATGGTCTGCACGTAGTCGCGCTGCTTGACCGACAGCGGCGTGCCCAGCAGCAGCTCGGTCATGCCCAGCACGCCGTTCATGGGGGTGCGGATTTCGTGGCTGATCTTGGCCAGGAACTCGGCCTTGGCGTTGATTTCGGCATCGCTGGCGGCCAGGGCGCGGCTGGCACGGAAACGTTCCTCGCTGATGCGCCGCAGGCGTTCGCTGACGGCCAGGTTGAGCAGCAGGCCGCTGGCCACGGTCAAGGCCATGAGGATGCACAGCAGCCAGGGCGTCGGGGTGCGGGTCAGGCCCAGCAGTGCCGGTAGCAGTACCAGCCCGCCGAGGTTGTAGACCAGCATGGCCACGGCGAACAGGCGCGCTGGCGTGTAGCCCCGATGCCAGTGATAGCAGCTGACCAGCAACATGCTCAGGCTGCCGATGGCCAGCAGGGCATAGGTCATCAGGTTCAGCGGCAATGTATCGACGAACAGCAGCACCAGGCCGCTGACAGCCGCCACCAGCATTTCCAGGTGCAACAGGCGGGTGAGCCGTGCCGAGCCGCAGGGTGAGAAGAAATGCACGGTGAAGTACAGGCCGGCCAGGCCCGCCAGCACCAGCGTGAGGTAGGCGGCCGGGGTCTGGGCGCTGTACCACAGGTGCCACCAGGGGCCGCTGAGGTTGAGCAGGATCAGCGCGCTGAGCAGCATCAGGGCGTGGTACAGCGCCAGTACCAGCGTGGTGCTGGAGCGGGTGTAGGCGAAGCGGATCAGGTTGTGCAGGATCAGCATCACCAGCCCGCCGAACAGCAGGCCGAACAGCAGCGACTGGCGCTGGTCGGCGGCAGCGTGGGCGGTGGACTCGACACTGATGGCCGGACGCAACTGGTGCTCGGAGACCAACCGCAGGTAGATGTCCAGCGGTTGGTTGCTGTGCGGCAGTGGCAGCACATGGTCCCTGCCGCGCTGGGTGGGGCTTAGGCCATCGCCCTGCTTGCCGTGGTGCAGTTGGCGCAGCAGCTTGCCATCCTCGAGGGCGTAGAGGTCAAGGCGCGACAGATCAGGGGCGAAAATGCGGACCAGTTGCTCCTGGTCGTTCGGTTCCAGGCGGTAGTGCAGCCACAGGGCCTGGTCGGGGAGGGCGGCATCCAGTTCTTCGAGGACCAGTGGGCTGAACTGGTTGCGGTAACGCTCGGAGCGTACGTCGGACAGCTGCAGGTTGGCCTGTTCATCGAGCAGCGCGGACCACCCCCCGGCCTGGTCGGCGTGGGCCGGGAGCAGGCAGAGCAGGGTCAGCAGGCTGACGATCAGGGCAGTGGCAATCCGAAGCCGACGCACGACGAAATCCCTTTTTAGCTAATGTGCCGGGTAACAACTATGCGCGGCGCGCCAAGGCGAAGGCAAGGCCCCGCAGGGCCTTGTCGACGAGCCGAAGGCCGCGCGCACCGGGCGCGGCGGCCATTCGGCGCAGTATTACTGCTGGTGTTCACCGCGCTCGCGGGCGATGGCCCGGTAGCCGATGTCGGTACGGTGGAAGCTACCGTTCCAGGTGACTTCCTTGGCCAGGCGGTAGGCCTGCTGCTGCGCTTGGGCAACGGTATCGCCCATTGCGGTGGCGCACAGTACGCGGCCGCCGTGGGTCACGACCTGGCCATCCTTGAGCGAAGTACCGGCGTGGAACACTTTGCCTTCGAGCTTGGCGGCAGCGTCCAGGCCGCTGATCACGTCGCCTTTATTGTAGTCGCCCGGGTAGCCGCCAGCGGCCAGCACCACGCCCAGGCTCGGGCGCGGGTCCCACTGTGCTTCGACCTTGTCCAGGGCCTTGGCGAACGCAGCTTCCACCAGCAGCACCAGGCTCGACTCCAGGCGCAGCATGACCGGTTGCGTCTCCGGGTCGCCGAAGCGGCAGTTGAACTCGATGACTTTGGGGTTGCCCGCCTTGTCGATCATCAGGCCTGCGTAGAGGAAGCCGGTGTAGACGTTGCCTTCCTCGGCCATGCCGCGCACGGTCGGCCAGATCACCTGGTCCATCACGCGCTGGTGCACCTCGGCGGTGACCACGGGTGCGGGGGAGTAGGCGCCCATGCCGCCGGTGTTCGGGCCGGTGTCCTTGTCGCCGACGCGTTTGTGGTCCTGGCTGGTGGCCATGGGCAGCACATTGTGGCCGTCGACCATGACGATGAAGCTGGCTTCCTCGCCGTCGAGGAATTCCTCGATGACCACACGCGAACCGGCTTCACCGAAGGCGTTGCCGGCGAGCATGTCGCGTACGGCGTCTTCGGCTTCCTGCAGGGTCATGGCGACGATCACGCCCTTGCCGGCGGCCAGGCCGTCGGCCTTGATCACGATCGGCGCGCCTTTTTCACGCAGGTAGGCCAGGGCCGGCTCGATCTCGGTGAAGTTCTGGTAGTCGGCGGTAGGGATCTTGTGGCGGGCCAGGAAGTCCTTGGTGAAGGCCTTGGAGCCTTCCAGCTGGGCCGCGCCCTTGGTCGGGCCGAAGCAGTCCAGGCCACGGCTGCGGAACAGGTCGACCACGCCGATGACCAGCGGTGCCTCAGGGCCGACGATGGTCAGGTCGACGTTCTTCTCGGCGAAGTCGGCCAGTTGCTCCAGGGCGGTGACGTCGATGGCGACGTTCTCGCACTTGGCTTCGATGGCGGTGCCGGCGTTGCCCGGGGCGACGAAGACTTTCTCGACGCGTGGGTCCTGGGCGACTTTCCAGGCCAGGGCGTGCTCGCGGCCGCCGCTGCCGATGATCAAAACTTTCATGTCAAAACCTCTGTCTGGCGGCGATCCCCGGCCCTTGTAGGAGCGGATTCATCCGCGATTGCGGCGGTGAACCAGCATCGCATCGCGGATGAATCCGCTCCTACAGGGGCCGGGGATCGGCCTGGTATCTGATTAGTGGCGGAAGTGGCGCATACCGGTGAATACCATCGCGATGCCGGCTTCGTCGGCAGCAGCGATGACTTCAGCGTCACGCATCGAGCCACCCGGCTGGATCACCGCGCTGATACCCACTTTAGCCGCATTGTCGATGCCGTCGCGGAACGGGAAGAACGCGTCCGAGGCCATGACCGCACCCTGCACCTGCAGGCCGGCGTGCTCGGCCTTGATCGCGGCGATGCGCGCGGAGTTGACGCGGCTCATCTGGCCGGCGCCGACGCCGATGGTCTGGCGGTTCTTGGCGTAGACGATGGCATTGGACTTGACGAACTTGGCCACTTTCCAGGCGAACACCAGGTCATGGATTTCCTGCTCGGTCGGGGCGCGCTTGGTGACGATCTTCAGGTCGTCGGCGCTGATCATGCCGATGTCGCGGCTCTGCACCAGCAGGCCACCGTTGACGCGCTTGAAGTCCCAACCGGCGGCACGCTCGGTTGGCCACTCGCCGCACTCCAGCAGACGCACGTTCTGCTTGGCGGCCACGACTTCGCGGGCGGCCTGGGAGATTTTCGGGGCGATGATCACTTCGACGAACTGGCGCTCGACGATGGCTTTCGCGGTTTCGCCATCCAGTTCGCGGTTGAAGGCGATGATGCCGCCGAAGGCCGATTCGGTGTCGGTGGCGTAGGCCAGGTCGTAGGCCTTGCGGATGCCGCCTTCGTCTTCTGGGACGACCGCGACGCCGCAGGGGTTGGCGTGCTTGACGATGACACAGGCCGGCTTGACGAAGCTCTTCACGCACTCCAGCGCGGCGTCGGTGTCGGCCACGTTGTTGAACGACAGCTCCTTGCCTTGCAGCTGGATGGCGGTGGAAATGCTGGCTTCGCCTTTCTTCGCCTCGACGTAGAACGCCGCGCTCTGGTGCGGGTTCTCGCCGTAGCGCATTTCCTGGGCCTTGATGAACTGGCTGTTGAAGGTGCGCGGGAACTCGCTGCGGTCTTCGGTCGACAGGGTCTGTTTAGACTGGTCGATGGTGCCCATGTAGTTGGCGATCATGCCGTCGTAGGCAGCGGTATGCTCGAAGGCCTTGAGCATCAGGTCGAAGCGCTGGGCGTAGGTGAGGCCGCCCGCTTTCAGGCTATCGACGACGCCGGCGTAGTCGCTGGCGTTGACCACGATGGCGACGTCCTTGTGGTTCTTCGCCGCCGAACGGACCATGGTCGGGCCGCCGATGTCGATGTTCTCGATGGCGGTGGGCAGGTCGCAGTCCGGCTTGCTGATGGTGGCTTCGAACGGATACAGGTTGACCGCCACCAGGTCGATCGGCTTGATGCCGTGCTCGTTCATGATGGCGTCGTCGGTGCCGCGACGGCCGAGGATGCCGCCGTGGATCTTCGGATGCAGGGTCTTGACCCGGCCGTCCATCATTTCGGCGAAGCCGGTGTAGTCGGCCACTTCCACCGCGTTCACGCCGTTATCCTTGAGCAGCTTGTAGGTGCCGCCGGTGGACAGGATCTCGACACCGAGCTGCTGCAGCTCACGGGCGAATTCGAGGATACCGGTCTTGTCGGAGACGCTGATCAGGGCGCGGCGGATCGGCAGGCGGGTAGTCTGGTCGGTCATTTCAGATTCCATAACGCGGTGGAGTCAGCAAAAAAGGCGCCTTTTGCATGAGCGCCTTTTTTGGTTGGGGTTCTGGCCTTACAACAGATCGTACTGCTTGAGCTTCTTGCGCAGCGTGCCTCGGTTGAGCCCGAGCATCTCGCTGGCTTTGGTCTGGTTGCCCTTGACGTAGTTCATCACGCATTCGAGCAAGGGCGCCTCGACTTCCGAGAGCACCAGGTTGTACACGTCCGTGACGGTGGCGCCTTCCAGGTGGGCGAAGTAGTTGTGCAGCGCCTTCTCGACGCTGTCGCGGAGCGTCTGGCCCTCCTCGCTCGGCGTGTTCAGGTGCTGCTTGAGGTTGGCGTTGTCGCTCACGGGCGTTGTTCCACTCACTAATGTCTCGGTCATCATCGTCATGCGGCCACCCCTTGTTCGTCCTCTGTCCCAAGGCTCTGTCGACGTTCAGAGAAAAAGGCCTGAACGTTGGCGCACTGCGCTTGTGTGTCTTCCAAGGCGTTGAACCGGCTGCGGAACTCCTTGCCGCCGGGTCGGGTCGCCAGGTACCAGCCAACGTGCTTGCGGGCGATACGCACGCCCATCACATCGCCATAGAAGGCATGCAACGCGGCCAGGTGTTCCAGCAGAATGCGTTCCACTTCGTCCAGCGCCGGTGCAGGCAGGTGCTCGCCCGTGCGCAGGTAATGCTCGACCTCGCGGAAGATCCACGGCCGCCCCTGGGCGGCGCGGCCGATCAGCAGGCCGTCGGCACCGGTGGCGTCCAGCACCGCCCGGGCCTTTTCTGGCGAGGTGATGTCGCCGTTGGCGAACACCGGGATCGACACCGCCTGCTTGATCGCGGCGATGGTGTCGTACTCGGCGTCACCGGTGTACAGGTCGGCGCGTGTGCGGCCATGCACCGCCAGCGCCTGGATACCGGCCTGTTCGGCGATCTTCGCCACGTTCAGGCCGTTCTTGTTCGCCCGGTCCCAGCCGGTGCGGATCTTCAGCGTCACCGGGACCTCCACTGCGCCGACCACGGCGTGGAGGATCTCGCTGACCAAGGCTTCATCTCTCAATAAAGCAGAGCCTGCGGCTTTGTTGCAGACTTTTTTTGCCGGGCAGCCCATGTTGATGTCGATGATCTGCGCGCCGGCTTCGACATTCGCCCGGGCCGCCGCCGCCATCATCTGCGCGTCGCCACCGGCGATCTGCACCGAGCGGGGCTCTGCGTCGCCTTCGTGGATGCGGCGCAGGCTCGACTTGCGGCTGTTCCACAGGCTCATGTCGCTGGTGACCATCTCCGATACCACCATGCCCGCCCCGAGGCGTTTGCAAAGTGTGCGGAAAGGCTGGTCCGTGACCCCGGCCATGGGCGCGAGGATCAGGTTGTTCTGCAGTGTGTAAGGGCCGATGCGTACCGCCGACATAGGTGTTCCCTGTTGTGGGGCCGAATCATTGGAGTTCGAAAAAGGGATGGCATGATACCCGCTCTCGATGACCGGATAAAGATGAATCTGGATAAAATCTGAACAGTTGCGGCGTTATGACACGAGGGTGTGAGCCTGGGTTTCCCATTGACCTGGCGTGACCTCTGTAGGAGCGGCTTCAGCCGCGATCACCCACGAAGCGGGTGCCAGGCACCGCGGCGTTTGCATCGCGGCTAAAGCCGCTCCTGCGGGTGAAGGGGCCAGAACTCGGCCCTGCCATCTGTCGGTTATTCCGGCGAACGGAAACTCAGGCTGTAGTTCACCGCCTTCGGCCCCGGGTCGAGGATGTCCAGGGCGATGTGGATCGGCGTCTGGCTGGGCATCTCGCCACGGCCCGCCAGCTCACCCGACAGGTATTCGCTGGGCTTGAAGCGCCGGCTGGCGATCAACTGGCCGTTGAGGTCGGCGAAGCGCAGCTCCAGCAGGGGGAACGGCTGGGCGAAGGGCGCGCGGTTGTAGATGATCGCATCGACGATCAGCGCGCCCTTGAAGTCCGGGTGGCTGCGTACCACCAGGTTGCTGCTCTTGATGCGCGAGATGTCGACACGGGTCGGCACCTGGCAGCCGACCATCGGGCACAGCTGCTGGAACCAGGGGCGGTACTGGTCCTGGCGGGCCATCTCCTCGAAATGGAACCAGACGTACTGGAACGCCAGCAGGCCAGCGGCCAGCAGGGTCAGAAAGCCCCACAGCAGGCGCTTGCCCCAGTTGGGTGCAGGTTTTTCCCAGGCCAGTTGCAGCGGATCGTCGACCACATCGACCAAAGGTTCCTTGTTCGGGCGCTCGGGCTTGCCCAGCAGGCTGGGTTCCAGGCGCTCGATGGGTTGATCGTCCAGCGCGTCTTCGTCATGGGCCGACAAGCGCTCGCCACGCACCTCATCGTCCACTGCGGACAAGCCTTTTTCAGGTAGCGGCTCATCGTGAGCGGAGAGCGGCGTGACCGGTGTGTCGAGGTCGTCGTCCAGCGCTTGATGGCGTACCGGTGGCTCGTCGTCCAGGTCGAGATCTGTCGCACCCAGTGTGGGCTCGGTGCGTTCGTCGGCGATCGGGTCCAGATCAAGCGGCGCCTGTTCCACCAACACTGGAGCCGTGTCGCGCTCAGGTGTCGGGGCGAGGTCATCGTCGGTGGCGGTGCCGAACAGCTCGTCTGCCGGTTCCTCGCTGCCTTGGTCGTCGCGTCGGGCGTGTAGCGTGCTACCGGTGATGGCCGCCTGGCGTTCGGCCGGGCTGCGACGTTCCAGGCGCGCGAGCTCCGAGTCCAGGTCGAGGGCGTCCAGTTCCTCGGCGGTCACGGCCCAGTCGTCTTCGTCCGCTGCGGGCGGTTCGGCGACCGGCGGTGCCGCGGGTAACGGGGGAGCGGCGGGCGCGGGCTCGGCTGGTGTTGCCACGCCCCGGTCGCTGGCAGCACGGTTCTGTTCCAGCAGCTGCTTCGCTGCATTGAACACCTGCAGGCAGTTGCCGCAGCGCACCACGCCGCGGGCCACGCTCAACTGATGATGGGTGACGCGAAAGCTGGTCTGGCAATGCGGGCACTGGGTGACGAAACTGTCGGTCATGCGGCGATCCGGGGAGCTGTGCAGGAGTTGAGTCTAGGCGCGCTTAGCGGCGGCGGCCACTGATGCGTACCCAGCCATCGCGAACGACGATCGGGTCCAGCTCGAAGTCGGCGGCATAGGCGGCGGCCACCTCCTCGCCTTGTTCGGCGAGGATGCCCGACAATGCCAGCAGGCCACCGGGGCGGACCAGGCCGGACAGTTGCGGCGCCAGCGACACCAGCGGGCCGGCCAGGATGTTGGCAACCAGCACGTCGGCCTGCATGGCCGGCATCTGCTCGGGCAGGTACAGGGCGAACAGGTTGTCGGCGATACCATTGCGCTGGGCATTGTCGCGGGAGGCTTCCAGGGCCTGCACGTCGATGTCGGTGCCAACCGCTTCGCGGGCGCCAAGCAGCAGCGCGGCGATGGCGAGGATGCCCGAGCCGCAGCCGAAGTCCAGCACTTGCGTGCCGGCGAGTTGCTGGCCGTCAAGCCATTCCAGGCACAGCGCGGTCGTCGGATGGGTGCCGGTGCCGAAGGCCAGGCCCGGGTCGAGCAGCAAGTTGACCGCGTCCTTCTCCGGCGCCTCGTGCCAGCTCGGTACGATCCATAGACGCTGGCCGAAGCGCATGGGCTGGAAGTTGTCCATCCAGCTGCGCTCCCAGTCCTGGTCCTCGATCACTTCGGCCTGGTGCTCGGGCAGGTCGTTGCCGGTCAGCAACTGCAGGTGGGCGAACACCGCGTCAGGCTCAGCGTCGGCCTCGAACAGGGCCAGCAGGTGCGTGTGCGACCACAGCGGGGTGGTGTTGAGGTCGGGTTCGAAGATCGGCTGGTCTTCGGCGTCCATGAACGTCACCGAGACGGCGCCTACTTCGAGCAGGGCGTCTTCGTAGGTTTCGGCTTGTTCCGGGCTGATGGCCAGGCGTACTTGCAGCCAGGGCATGGCGGGCACCTTTGGTAAATCGACAGGGGCAGCCCGAGGCTGCGAGAAAAGGCCGCCAGTTTACGCGAGTGCGGGGGGTTTGTAGAGCTGAGGCGTTATCTGGAGTTATCGCAGGCATGCATCGACAGCGGGGCGCTTGGGCCTGCGGGAGTGTCGGCAATCGGTATGGCGTGGCCCAGGCTCGCAGAGGCCAAGCGCTGCCCACAAGCGTAAGCATAGAAATATCTACCACAGATCCTTCCGAGGGCGGCGTCAGACTGAAGTCTCGTTCACTGTGAGGTATTAGATATGATTGACGACTCGAAGATATTCCGGGCTGCACAATGGGTAGATGAATTCGCCGAGCGGCTGGCTGCACAGCTATCCGTTCAAGCGGTAATCGAGGAGCAGATTGCGGTCGAGTATGGTTCTCTGGTGTTTGGCGAGGCGCTGACCCCAGAACTGCAGCGCGCCCTTTACGTTACAGTGCTGGAGCGTGCCAGTGCCCAGCTTGCCGGGACCGAGCCGCAAGCAACTGAGCGTTGGCGTGAGCTGGTGGACGCTCAGCACGAGTACGTGGAAATAGTGCTTGAGAGCGTGAGTATGCGTCTTCTGATTTCTTATGAGGACTATCTGGATCGATACTGGGCGCCGCTTCTATCTCGCGTCGAATGGCTGCCAGGGTTGTTGTCCGAGCATGTCTCGGCATTGCGGGTGCTGCTGGAGCAGGGCCATTCTGGACAAGCCTTGCTTGATCATCTGGGGATGTTTGAGCGTGCCTGGGCCCAACAGGTCTCGTAAAGAAAAAAACCCCGGCGCGATGCCGGGGTTCTTTCATCACGCTAACGCGATCACTCCTGGTTGGCCAGTTTGTGCTCGAGGTAGTGGATGTTGACGCCGCCTTTGCAGAAACCTTCATCACGCACCAGGTCGCGGTGCAGCGGGATGTTGGTCTTGATGCCATCGACGACGATCTCGTCCAGGGCATTGCGCATGCGTGCCATGGCTTCGTCGCGGTCCTTGCCGTAGGTGATCAGCTTGCCGATCAGCGAATCGTAGTTCGGCGGAACCGAGTAGCCGCTGTACAGGTGCGAATCGACGCGAACGCCGTTGCCGCCCGGGGCGTGGAAGTGCTTCACCTTGCCTGGGCTCGGGATGAACTTCTTCGGGTCTTCGGCGTTGATCCGGCACTCCAGCGAGTGGCCACGGATGACCACGTCTTCCTGGCGGAACGACAGCTTGTTGCCAGCGGCGATGCTGAGCATCTCCTTGACGATGTCGATGCCGGTGACCATTTCCGAGACCGGGTGCTCGACCTGGACGCGGGTGTTCATCTCGATGAAGTAGAAACGGCCGTTCTCGTACAGGAACTCGAAGGTGCCGGCACCGCGGTAGCCGATCTCGATGCACGCGTCGACGCAACGCTTGAAGACTTCCTGGCGGGCCTTCTCGTCGATGCCCGGGGCCGGGGCTTCTTCCAGTACCTTCTGGTGACGGCGCTGCAGCGAGCAGTCACGGTCGCCCAGGTGCACGGCGTTGCCTTGGCCGTCGGACAGTACCTGCACTTCCACGTGGCGTGGGTTGGTCAGGAACTTTTCCAGGTAGACCATCGGGTTGCCGAAGGCGGCGCCGGCTTCGGTACGGGTCAGCTTGGCCGACTCGATCAGGTCTTCTTCCTTGTGCACCACGCGCATGCCGCGACCACCACCGCCACCGGCGGCCTTGATGATCACCGGGTAGCCGACGTCACGAGCGATTGCCAGGGCAACCTCTTCGTCTTCCGGCAGTGGGCCGTCGGAGCCTGGCACGGTCGGCACGCCCGACTTGATCATTGCGTCCTTGGCCGAAACCTTGTCGCCCATCAGGCGGATGGTGTCGGCTTTCGGGCCGATGAAGGCGAAGCCGGATTTTTCCACCTGTTCGGCGAAGTCGGCGTTTTCCGCGAGGAAGCCGTAGCCCGGGTGGATGGCGGTGGCGCCTGTCACTTCGGCGGCGGCGATGATCGCCGGGATGTGCAGGTACGATTCCTTGGACGATGCCGGGCCGATGCAGACCGACTCGTCCGCCAGGCCCAGGTGCATCAGTTCACGGTCGGCCGTGGAGTGCACGGCGACGGTCTTGATGCCCAGCTCTTTGCAGGCACGCAGGATCCGCAGGGCAATTTCCCCGCGGTTGGCGATCAGGACTTTTTCAAGCTTCCCAGACATCGTTGGTTCTCCGCGAATCAAACGATGGTGAACAGCGGCTGGTCGAACTCAACCGGCTGGCCGTCTTCCACCAGGATGGCGTCGATCACACCGCCGATCTCGGCTTCGATGTGGTTCATCATCTTCATGGCTTCGACGATGCACAGGGTGTCGCCCTTCTTCACGGCCTGGCCGACTTCAGCGTAGTTCGGCGAAGTTGGCGAAGGCTTGCGGTAGAAGGTGCCGACCATCGGCGAGCGAATCACGGTGCCTTTCAGGGCTGGCGCGGCGGCAGCGGCTTCAGCGGCCGGAGCGGCAGCGGCAACCGGGGCAGCGGCGGCGACCGGAGCGGCCATCGGAGCCGGGGCGGCGAAGTACTGGGCGCCGGCCGGGGTCTTGCTGTGACGGCTGATGCGAACGGACTCTTCGCCTTCCTTGATCTCCAGTTCGTCGATGCCAGACTCTTCCAGCAGTTCGATCAGCTTCTTGACTTTACGGATATCCATTAATCATCAACTCCCAAGGTTCGGTCGGGGACGTAATTTGAAAACGTGTCGAAAACGTTTCTTCTGAGCCTCGGCCCGTGGGCCAAGACCTTGTGTCATCAGGGCTGTGCGTTGGCAGCCAGGTGTTCCAGCGCCGACTCCAGGGCCAACCGGTAACCGGTGGCGCCGAGGCCGCAGATCACTCCCACCGCGACATCGGAGAAGTAGGAGTGGTGACGGAACGGTTCACGCTTGTGCACGTTGGAGAGGTGCACTTCGATGAATGGGATGCTCACCGCAAGCAATGCGTCACGTAATGCGACGCTGGTGTGGGTGAAAGCGGCCGGATTGATCAGGATGAAGTCCACGCCTTCGTTGCGCGCGGCGTGGATACGGTCGATCAATTCGTACTCGGCATTGCTCTGCAGGTATTGCAGATGATGGCCGGCGGCGCGGGCGCGCTGCTCCAGGTCCTGATTGATCTGCGCCAGAGTGGCGGCGCCGTAGTGACCCGGTTCGCGGGTCCCGAGCAGGTTCAGGTTGGGGCCGTGCAGCACCAGTAGGGTTGCCATCTGCGATTCCTTGGTTTTGTAGGGCAATTCGACATAGCGCGGCGACTATGCCGGAACCGGCGCTGGGTGTCCAGTTCCCGGCAATAGCCGGCACGATGTCCGAGGTTCGCGCAAAGTATGTGACCAGATGATTGACTCTGGTCACTTGTTGCGAGATTTTTCACAGGCCGCAGGGAGTTATAGACCGAGTTGGCCGCGCACGCGCGCCACAACCTGGGCGAAATCGCCGGCGTTTATCTCGCCAATGACCCGATCAGTGGTCAGTTCGCTGCCGTTCGCTGCAAAGAACATCAGCGCGGGTGGGCCGAACAGGCGATAACGGTCGAGCAGGGCGCGCTGCTCGGCGTTGCTCTCGGTGATGTCGAAGCGCAGCAGGCGGAAGGCACCCAGTTGCGCCTGTACCTGCTCGGTGTTGAGCACTTCGTGCTCGATCACCTTGCAACTGATGCACCAGTCGGCGTACCAGTCCAGCAGCACCGGCTGGCCCGCGGCCTTGGCGTCGGCCAGGGCTGCATCAAGGGCGGCCGGGGTGGTGATGGTTTGCCAGGTATCGGCCTTCACCGCCGTCGCGGTACCGGCAACGACCGGTGGGGGCAGCGGGCGCAGCGGGTCGCCCCGGCCGCTCAGGGCGCCGTACCCGCAGGCCAGGGCGTACACCAACAGGGCCAGGCCGAGCAGCTGCGCCAGGCGCTGGCGCGGCGTCTTGACCACGAACTCCAGGGCGCCGAGGAACAGCGCCACGCCGCCGGCGAGCAGGCCGACCAGAAGCAGTGTGACCGGGCCCGGCAGCACGCGGCTCAGCAGGCCGATGGCCAGGCCCAGCAGCAGTACGCCAATGGCGTTCTTGACCGTGTTCATCCAGGGGCCGCTCTTCGGCAGCCAGGCCGCGCCACCAGTGGCCACCAGCAGCAGCGGCGCGCCCATGCCCAAACCCAGGGCGAACAGCTTGAGCGCACCGCCCAGAGCATCGCCACTGGCACTGATGTACAGCAGCGCGCCGGCCAGCGGGGCCGAGACGCAAGGAGAAACCAGCAGGCTGGACAGCACGCCCAGCACCGCCGCACCCAGCAGCGAGCCGCCCTTGGTGCGATGGGCCAGCGTATCCAGGCGGCTGCTCAGGGCGTGCGGCAGCTTGATGTCGAACAACCCGAACATGGCCAGGGCGAACAGCACGAAGAACGCCGCAAACGGTACCAGCACCCAGGCCGATTGCAGGCGCGCCTGCAGGTTCAGCCCGGCGCCGAACAGCCCCATCAGTGCGCCCAGCACAGCGAAGCTGGCCGCCATCGGCAGCACGTAGGCCAGCGACAGCGACAGCCCGCGCAGGCCGCCGACCTGGCCGCGCAACACCACGCCGGAGAGGATCGGCAGCATGGGCAGCACGCACGGGGTGAAGGTCAGGCCGACCCCGGCGAGGAAGAACAGCAGCAGGGATTTCCAGGTCCAGCCCTGCTTATCGGTTACCGGCAGCGGGGCGCCGTCACCGTCGATGCTCAGTCGTGCGGTTTCCGGTGGGTAGCACAGGCCCTTGTCGGCGCAGCCCTGGTAGCCCACCAGCAGGGTGAAGGCGCGTGGGTCATTGCGCGGCACCTCGATGTCGAGCACGCCGTGGTACACCTCGACGTCGCCGAAGAACTCGTCGTGCTTGGCCTCGCCCCTGGGGATGTCCGGCGTGCCCAGCTTGATGTCCGCGGGTTCGGTGCGGAACTGGAAGCGGTGGCGGTAGAGGTAGTAGCCGTCGGTGGCGACGAAGCGCAGCTTGATGCTGTGCGCGTCGGCCTGGACCAGGCTGAGCTTGAAGGCTTCGTGCACTGGCAGGAAATCGGCGTTGTTGGAGGCGGCGCCGAGGGTGGCGCTGGGGCGGTTGTCGAGCAGGCCCGTGGCGAAGACGGGGCCGGCCAGCAGCAGGAGCAGCAGGAAAAACAGGCGGCGCATGGCGGACTCGCGAGGTGGAACGTGGCGGGCATGATAGCGGAGTTGGTCGTAATTGGGGTCGAGTTGCCCGTAGGGGCGACACATGGCCGCTGGTCTCTGCATCGCCTATGCAGGCCCTTTCGCGGGCAAGCCCGCGAAAGGGCCCTCAAAGGCGGAACGCCCGCACCGTCGTATTCAGCTCACCTCCCAGCTTGAGCAACTGTTCCCCCTGCTCACGCCCTTCACCAATGCGCTGCAGGTTGTCCTCGCCCAATTCATGAATCCGTTCGCTGTGATCGCGAATCTCGCTCACCGCCCCGGTCTGTTGCGCGGTCACATCGGCAATCCGCACCGCTGTGTCGGAGATGGTGCGGATGGCGCTGACGATCGCATCCAGCGCGCCATCGGCCGACTGCGCCTGGCTGGCGGTGGCCTCGGCATGCTCCAGTTGCGCACGCATGCCGACCACCGACTCGCGGGCCGCCTGTTGCAGCCGGTCGATCAGCGCCTGGATCTCCCCGGTGGCGCCCGTGGTGCGCTGGGCCAGCGAGCGCACTTCATCCGCGACCACGGCGAAACCACGGCCCATCTCGCCGGCGCGGGCCGCTTCGATGGCCGCGTTGAGCGCCAACAGGTTGGTCTGCTCGGCGATCGCGCGGATCACCGTGAGCACGCCACCGATGGTCGCCGACTCCTCGGCCAGTTGCTCGATCATGCGGGCGTTGCCCTGCACCTCGTCGACCAGCGAACGCAGGCCGGACAAGCTCTGACCGATCACTGCCTGGCCCTGTTCCACGGCGCGCCCGGCATCACGGCTGGCGTCGGCAGCCGAACTGGCATCCCCGGCCACTTGCTGGATGGTCGCTTCCAGCTCGCCCAGGGCATCGCGGATCTGCGCGGTGTCGCCGGCCTGGCGCTCGGCGCCGTCGTGCAGGGCGCTGCTCATGCCCGCCAGGGCGTGGCTGCTGCCGGCGACCTGCTCGGCGTTATGGCGGATGGTGCCGACCAGTTCCACGAGGTATTGGCGCAGGCGGTTGAGCGATGCCTGGATGTCGTGCAGTTCGCGGTTGGTCCTGCCCAGCGCGATGGCTTGGGCGAAATCACCCTCGGCCCAGCGTGACAGGGCCGGGGCCAGGCCAGTGAGGGTGCGGGCCAGACGACGTTGCAGGGTGTCGATCAACAGGGCGATCAGCAGGATCAGGCCGATCATCAAGCCCTGTATCAGACGCACCTCGCCAGCGATCGTGGCGTGCAGGCCGCGCACCTCGGGCTCGAGGCCGGCGATGGCCTGTTGCACCGCCTCCAGGCGCTCGCCGGTGCTGGCGGCCAGGGCAGCGCGGCGTTCGATCTGCTCGCGGGTGCGTTGCAGTTCGGCGGGGTAGCGGCCGAGCAAGCTGTGCAGCTCGCGCTTCAGGCCCACCGCGATGTCCTCCTGCTGGGTGCTGCCCTGGGCTTCCAGGCCCATCATCGCGGCGAAGTCGTCGGCATTGGATTCGGCGGCTCGGGTGACACCGAGCAGCGGCAGGCCGTCGATGACCTGGCCCTGGGCGACAATCAGTTGCAGCTCGCGCTCCACCTCGTCGGCCAGCTCGGCGCGGCCGCTGCTGACCAGCTTGTCGCGGGCCAGGGACAGGCGGCCGAGGTGCAGCGAAGCCTCGAACAGGGGCGTCAGGTAGCGACCGGTGTCAGGGCTGCTGCTGTCGCGGGCGTAGCCGGCCAGTTGCTCGAGACTCGCCCCCAGCTCCCGCTCGGCTTGCAGCAACAGGGCCTGGGGGTCGCCGGCCAGCTTGCCGGCGGCGAGCAGTTCGTTGGCGGTGAAGGCCTGCAGGCTGTCCAGGCTGGGCCGCAGCTTGGCCGACAGGTTCTCCGGCCATTGCGCCAGGGCCGCCTGCAACTGCTTGTTTGCTTCCATGGCCGAGGCATGGCGCAGCGCGTCGCCGCTGGCCAGGTAGGCTTGCGTGTTGCGCGCGGCGTCGTTCTGGAACTGCTGCGACAGGCCTAGATAACGCTCCATCATCTGGTAGGGGCGCTCCAGGGCGCGTTGCGACCACCACAGGGTCGCGCCCAGGGCGATACACACGGTCACCAGCAACAGGGTGTTGAAATTGGTCAGCCACTTCAGGCGCATAGCCGCTAACTTCCTGCGGGGAGAGGCGCCTGAAGTTATTGCTGTTTTGTGACGGGGTGATGACGACAGCGGGTTGGCGCCATAAAAAAGTGGCACATTGCCGTCATCTCTGTAGGAGCGGCTTCAGCCGCGATTCAGGCGCCGTAGCGTGTGGCACCCGCTTTGCTGGTGATCGCGGGTGAACCCGCTCCTACAAGGTCGGTATGGATTCCGAGGTTATGGGTCGACTCTTACGACGCAATTGCGCCCCGCATGCTTGGCCCGGTACAGCGCCTCATCCGCCGCACTGGCCATGGTCAGTGCGTCGAGTCTGTCATCCAGCTGCACCACCCCGGCGCTGAACGTGCACTGCAGGTCGTGGGGTTGCGCGGGGTAGTGGATCTCGGCGAAACGCCGGCGGATCTCGTCCAGCACCTTGTGCGCGGCCTCGAGCGCGGTGTTGGGCATGACGATGGCGAATTCTTCGCCACCGTAGCGGCCGATGTAGTCGGTCTTGCGCAGGCGCTGCTTGAGGAACAGCGCCAGGCTCTTGATCACCCGGTCGCCCATGGGGTGGCCATGGCGGTCGTTGATCTTCTTGAAATGGTCGATGTCGAGCATGGCGAAGCTCAACGGCTGCTCCTCACGGCGTGCGCGGAAGCTGCAATCCTCGAGCAATTGCAGGATATGCGTGTGGTTGTACAGCCCGGTCAGGCTGTCGCGCACCATCCGCGCCTTGAGGTGGCGGGCGCGGGCGGCGCGGTTGCGCACGGTGGTGATCAGGTGGCGCGAGCGGATCGGTTTGGTGAGGAAGTCGTCACCCCCTTCGCTCATGGCGTCGAGTTGCTTGTCCAGGTCGTCCTCGGCCGACAGGTAGATGATCGGCACGCTGACATAGCGGTCGTTGTGGCGGATCACCTTGGCCAGTTCCGTGCCGCTGCACTCGGGCATGTACATGTCGAGGATGATCAGGTCGGGCTGGAAGTCGGCCAGCTCGCTCATGGTGCGGATCGGCTCGGTGAGCGTGCGGGTGATGATCCCGGCGCTGTTGAGCAGGCGCTCGGTGTGCATGGCCTGGGCGCGGGAGTCGTCGATCACCAGCACGCGGAACGGGTCGTACTGGGTGGCGCTGGTCAGCAGCTCGACCTTTTCCAGCAGGCTGGAGGCCTCGAGGGTGCCGGTCAGGAACTCCTGGCCGCCGGCGCGCACGGCGGCCAGGCGGGTCGGGGTATCGGTCTCGTGCAGGCTGAAGAACAGCAGCGGGATGTGCTGCTCCAGCCCCTGCTGGGCCTGGGCGGCCAGTTGCAGGCCGATGCCGGGGCCGGTGAAGTCCACGTCCATGATGATCGCCGACGGCAGGCGCTCGCTCATCGACGCCTGGAACGCCTCGGCGCTGTACAGGGCCTGCACGGTCAGGCCGAAGAACTCCAGCTGCTGGGCCAGGCGCTCGGCGCGGTCATGGTCCTGCAGGACGATGTACACCGGCTTGCGCAATGGCGGCAGAGGCACGCTGTCGAGCTGGTCGCCCTTGCGCAGGCCGGTGCGCGACAGGCGTTGCATCAGGCGGTTGAGGTCGCCGATCAGCTCGGAGTTCAGCCGTGCGCTGTTGGCCTCGATGGCGCGCAGGGTCTGGCCGATGGCCGCCGACAGGGTGCCGTGCTCGGGCTGTTCGAAGCGCTCGGCGTAGCGCTGCAGGCGCAGGTTGGCCTCGCACAGCTCGCCGAGGTCGCCATTGGACCACTCGCCACGTTGCAGGCGTTGCCAGATCTCGAGAATCTGCCGGGCCTGGTGGATGACCCGTTGGGCGAAATGCTGCTTGAGGCGCTCGTGGCTGGGCTCGGCTGACTGGGTCATGTCCTGACTACTTATAAGGGGAGGGGTTCAGGTTCGATGATGGCTCTATGCTAGCACCGCTTTCCGACAAGCGAGTGCCCAAGGTCAACAAAGTGTTCAGGGGCCGATAATTCAGTTGCTGACCCACTGGTCGCTTATACGAATGGCGGCGTCTGCTTTATAGTGCTGCGACGCGGGCTTGTCGTGGCACCCTGGCTGCGGCCTGTGGTCCAAGCCCTGAACTGTCGAGACTGATTAAGGACAATGCCATGCTGGATTGGAAAAACCGCGAGGCCAAGGCCGAGCCCCGCGAGCGGGTCGATACCCGTCGCGCCGCCACCCGTAGCTATCTGGGCGGTCTCTGGAGCCGGGCCCTGGGGACCCTGATCGGCCTGTACCTGCTGGTGTGTGTCGGCCTGGGCTGGTACTGGAGCCAGGAGCCGGCGCTGTTCCCGGTGCAGCAGAACGCCCAGGCCGCCGCCGAGCGCAACGGCCAGCAGATGGTGGTCGGCTATACCACCGTCGAAACCCTCAAGACCGTCGCCGGCACCCTGCTCGACAAGCCAGGTGGCTACATCTCCAACGACCGCTTCCCGCCGGGGCTGTGGATGGACAACATGCCGAGCTGGGAGTACGGCGTGCTGGTCCAGGTGCGCGACCTGTCCCGTGCCCTGCGCAAGGACTTCGCCCGTTCCCAGTCGCAGTCGACCGAAGACGCCGACCTGGCCAAGGCCGAGCCGCGCTTCAACTTCGACAACAAGAGCTGGATCCTGCCATCGAGCGAGTCGGAGTTCGAAGAGGGCATCAAGTCGCTGAGCCGCTATCAGACCCGCCTGGCCAAGGGCGACCAGGGTGCGATCTTCTACACCCGCGCCGACAACCTGAACAACTGGCTGGGCGACGTGGCCACCCGCCTGGGCTCGCTGTCGCAGCGGCTGTCGGCCAGCGTTGGCCGGGTCAAGCTCAACAACACCCTGAAGACCGAGTCCGTGGCCCCAGGCCAGGCGCCGCAGGTCGACGAGGAAGTGGTCGAGACGCCATGGCTGCAGATCGACAACGTGTTCTACGAGGCCCGTGGCCAGGCCTGGGCCCTGTCGCACTTGCTGCGCGCCATCGAGGTGGACTTCGCCGACGTGCTGGCGAAGAAGAACGCCACGGTCAGCGTGCGGCAGATCATCCGCGAGCTGGAGGCTTCGCAGGAGGCGCTGTGGAGCCCGATGGTGCTCAACGGCAGCGGCTTCGGCATGTGGGCCAACCACTCGCTGGTGATGGCCAACTACATTTCCCGGGCCAACGCCGCGGTCATCGACCTGCGCCAACTGCTGTCCCAGGGCTGAGATGCCTATCAGCCCTGCCGAGGTCGCGCACCGCGCGGCCTCCGACGCCGAACTGGTGGCCTGGGTCGACGAGCATGACCAACTGCTCGGCGCCCTGCCCAGGGCCGAACTGCGCGAGCGCGGCCTGATCGGGCGCTGCACCTTCATCCTGCTGTTCAACAGCCGCGGTGAGTTGTGCGTGCATCGACGCACCCTGAGCAAGGCGCTGTACCCGGGCTACTGGGATGTGGCGGCGGGCGGCATGGTCGCCTGCCAGGAAAGCTACGACCAGTCGGCGGCCCGGGAGTTGGCCGAGGAGCTGGGCGTGAGCGGCGTCGAATTGCGTTTTCACGAGACGTTCTACTTCGAGCAGCCAGGCAATCGCTTGTGGTGTGCGGTGTATTCGGCGGTCTGGGACGGGCCGCTGCGGTTGCAGCCGGAAGAGGTGAGCGAAGCGCGGTTCGTCAGTTTGCAGACAGTCGAGCAAGAGCGCGTGAAGAAGCCGTATTGCCCGGATTCGCTGGTGGCGTTGCAGCGGTACAAGGCCAGCCAGGGATGATTGCGATTGGCTTGTTCGCCGACGAGCCGGCTCCTGCGGGGCAGTGTAGGCGCCGGCTTGCCGGCGAACAGGTCAACGAGGTCGCAAAACATTCGTAAAATGGCGCAATCCTGTACTTAGCAACCGCCGGATTTATCGTTACACTGCGCGCCCTTTTCGGGCTGTCGCAGGACCTTGCGACAGTAGCGCCGCCCCTGCCAGAGTGGGGCTTCGCGGTCGGCTCCCGTCGACCAGTTTTTGTCCTCAGCACAGAGGAACAAAAGTGGCCAAGAAAGCTTCTTCCTTCGCCGCCCTGGGCGGTCTCGTATATTCCACCGATGCCGGTCGGCACTGCCCCGACTGTGGCAAACCGGTGGACGCCTGCGTTTGCAGCCAACAGCTCATCCCCGAAGGGGATGGCATCGCCCGTGTGCGCCGTGAAAGCAAAGGTCGTGGCGGCAAGACCGTGACCACGATCACCGGCGTGCCCTTGCCCCTCGACCAGCTCAAGGAGCTCGCCAGCACGCTCAAGCGTCGCTGCGGCACCGGCGGCGCGCTCAAGGACGGGGTCATCGAGATTCAGGGCGACCACGTCGAACTGTTGCTCGGCGAGCTGATCAAACAGGGCTTCAAGGCGAAGAAATCCGGCGGCTGAGGCCGTCGCGCGACTTTTCGCCCAGCGCTTTCTAAACTCGATGCCGTGGCCAGGGTCTATCCGGGGGCACGGACGATTCGTCATTTTCAGCTTCTACACTGCGCCCGCCACCTGACGGGGCAGTGTCTTGGACTTATCTATAGGGGACTTGAATGTCCGTACGACGCACACGCAAAGACGATGGTAGCCAGTGGACCGTGGCCGACAGCCGCAGTGTTTATGGCATCCGCCATTGGGGCGCTGGTTATTTCGCCATCAATGAAGCCGGGCGCGTCGAAGTGCGCCCCAACGGCCCGGAAAGCGCACCGATCGACCTGTTCGAGCAAGTCCAGGAGCTGCGCCAGAGCGGTTTGTCGCTGCCGCTGCTGGTCCGTTTCCCGGATATCCTGCAGGACCGCGTGCGCCAGCTGACCGGTGCCTTCGACGCCAATATCGCGCGCCTCGAATACCAGAGCCAGTACACCGCGCTGTACCCGATCAAGGTCAACCAGCAGGAAGCGGTGGTCGAGAACATCATCGCCACCCAGAACGTCTCCATCGGCCTGGAGGCCGGCTCCAAACCCGAGCTGCTGGCGGTGCTGGCGCTGGCCCCGAAAGGCGGCACCATCGTCTGCAACGGCTACAAGGACCGCGAGTTCATCCGCCTGGCGCTGATGGGCCAGAAGCTCGGCCACAACGTGTTCATCGTGATCGAGAAGGAATCCGAGGTCGCCCTGGTGATCGAGGAAGCCGCGGAGCTGAAGGTCAAGCCGCAGGTCGGCCTGCGCGTGCGCCTGTCGTCGCTGGCGTCGAGCAAGTGGGCCGACACCGGGGGCGAGAAGTCCAAGTTCGGCCTGTCCGCCGCCCAGCTGATCTCGGTGGTGCAGCGCTTCCGTGATGCCGGGCTCGACCAGGGCATCCGCCTGCTGCACTTCCACATGGGCTCGCAGATCGCCAACCTGGCGGACTACCAGCACGGCTTCAAGGAAGCCATCCGTTATTACGGCGAGCTGCGCGCCTTGGGCCTGCCGGTCGACCACATCGACGTCGGTGGTGGCCTGGGCGTCGACTACGACGGTACCCACTCGCGCAACGCCAGCTCGATCAACTACGACATGGACGACTATGCCGGCGTGGTGGTCGGCATGCTCAAGGAGTTCTGCGACGCGCAGGGCCTGCCACACCCGCACATCTTCTCCGAGAGTGGCCGCTCGCTGACCGCGCACCACGCCATGCTGGTGATCCAGGTGACCGACGTCGAGAGCCACAACGACGAAATGCCGGTGATCGAGAACAAGGAAAGCCTGCCCGAAACCGTGCAATGGCTGGCCGACTTGCTGGGCCCGACCGACATCGAGATGGTCACCGAGACGTACTGGCGCGCCACCCACTACATGGGTGACGTGGCCGCGCAGTACGCCGACGGCAAGCTGACCCTGGCCGAGAAAGCGCTGGCCGAGCAATGCTACTTCGCCGTGTGCCGCCGCCTGCACAACTCGCTCAAGGCCCGCCAGCGCTCGCACCGCCAGGTGCTGGACGAGCTGAACGACAAGCTGGCCGACAAGTACATCTGCAACTTCTCGGTGTTCCAGAGCCTGCCGGACACCTGGGCCATCGGCCAGGTGCTGCCGATCATCCCGTTGCACCGCCTGGACGAAGAGCCGCTGCGCCGCGCCGTGCTGCAGGACCTGACCTGCGACTCCGACGGCAAGATCAACCAGTACGTCGACGAACAGAGCATCGAGACCAGCATGCCGGTGCATGCGGTCAAGGTGGGCGAGGACTACCTGCTGGGTGTGTTCCTGGTGGGCGCGTACCAGGAGATCCTGGGCGACATGCACAACCTGTTCGGTGACACCGACTCGGTGAACATCTACCAGAACGCCGACGGCAGCGTGTACCACGCCGGTATCGAGACCCATGACACCATCGAGGACATGCTGCGCTACGTGCACCTGTCGCCGGAGGAGTTGATGACCCACTACCGCGACAAGGTGGCCAGCGCACGGATCAGCGCGCGGGAGCGGACGCAGTTCCTCGATGCGTTGCGTCTTGGTTTGACTCGCTCGTCGTACTTGTCCTCCTGATTTGAACAAAGGGGCCGCATAGCGGCCCCTTTGTTTTAGTGCTCAGTATCGTCTGTTGCGGTGAGCTCAATGATGACGGGAAGCGCTTTCCCACCTTCCTTGAGAAGAGCAACGCTCGTGTATCGATAGACGGTGTCATGGGTTCGAGCTTGTACTTTCAGACCCTCGACTTTTTTAACGGCGTCTGCTTGCTTTGTGATCAGGAAAGGAGAGCGTTTCCGAAGGTCTTCGAGTATCAGATGCTCGTTTTCTTGGCGGTTGGCAATGAAATACAGGTAAGTTAGCGGTACTGTCGCGCCACCGCTATCGCTCAGTACTTCATAGATGGCGCTATGGATGCCGATGGGGGTTGAGCGGATCAGCTTGTCCAACTGTGGTTCTGCTGCCGGGATCCAGATCCATAAGGCTTGTGCCAGTGCTATCCCCCCCAACACTCCAGTCAGCCATTTAATAGCCCAACGATTTTGCATAGTCGATACCTGCCTTGATCCACTCTTGGTCGCTCGGGTCATCGCCATACGGCACGTCTCCCCACCAGTTACCGAAAGCTGGATTACTTGTTCCCGCACGTCCTTGGGCCCATCCCGCCCCTCTCAACAAGATCTCCGGCGAAATTCCAGCTGCCGTCCCGCAGGCACCGTAATTGAAATTTCCGAATGCTTCGTACTTGCGGCCGTGTTGCTTGTAATCCCATTCGCCGCGGTTGCGTACTTTGTTATAGAACCACGACAAGAGAAATGCAGTGCCACCGTTTTTGAAGTAGTGCCTTTCCATGCTGGCCGAGTGAAGATTACTGGTAATGGATACCCCTGGCGGGGCTGGAGGAGGGTACATATTGGCTCCTTGCTCAATGTTTTATAGGTGATCCCCTCCGTGGGACTTGTGTTTTGAGCTGCTTGGACGCCTGAGTCAAGACCATATACTTTGCAATTTGTTTGCTGTCACACCCACTGTTTCTTGAGTATCAACCGCCACCCCACCCACCCCAGCGTCCCCCCCCGCAACGCCATGAACAGCAGAAACGCCAACCACAACCCATGGTTGCCGAACCCGCGCAGGGCAAACGCCACGGGCAGCGCAATCAACACCGACACCAGCATCCCATTGCGCATTTCCCGCGCCCGCGTCGCGCCGATGAACAGCCCATCGAGCAGATAACTCCACACCGCGATCAACGGCAACACCGCCAGGTAGGGCAGGTACGGATACGCCGCCTCGCGCACGCTGGCGATGTCGGTCTGCAAATCGACGAACAAGTGCCCGCCCAGCATGAACAGCACCGCGAAGCCCAGGCTGGCAATCAACGACCAGCCACCCGCGACCACCAATGTGCGCTGCAAGGCTGCACGGTCGCGGGCGCCGATGGCGTGGCCGCACAGGGCTTCGACCGCGTGGGCCAGACCATCGAGGGCGTAGGCGGTCAGCAGCAGGCCGTTGAGCAACAGCGCGTTGGCGGCCACGGTGGCCTCGCCCAGCCGCGCGCCCTGCACGGTCAGCAACAGGAACACCAGCTGCAACGCCAGGCTGCGCAGGAAGATGTCGCGGTTTACTGCCAGCAGGGGGCGCCAGGCTTGCCAGCGTTTCAAGGCGGCCCAGACGATGCGCCCGGGATGAGCGCGCAGCGCCGGGCGAGTAAGGGCCAGGCCTAGCAGGGCGGCGCTCCACTCGGCGATCACCGAGGCCCGTGCCGAGCCGAGCACGCCCCAATCCAGGCCGAGCACGAACCACAGGTTCAGGGCGATGTTGAGCACGGTGGTAGTGAGCATGATCGCCAAGGGCGCCCGGGCATTCTGTGTGCCCAGGAACCAACCCACCAGGGCATAGCAGGCCAGTGCTGCCGGCAGGCCGAGCAGGCGGGTGTGGAAGAAGGTTTCGGTGGAGGCGAGCAGGGCTTCGCTGGGTTGCATGCCCTTCAGTGCCAGCTGACTGAAGGGCAGGGCCAGTAGACCGATCAACAGGGCAAAGCCGAGCGCGAGCAACAGCCCCTGCACCAGCACCTGGCGCAGCGCGGCACCATCGGCGCGACCGGCGGCCTGGGCGGCGAAACCGGTGGAGCCCATGCGCAGGAAGCCCATCGGCCCGACGATGAAGGCGAACAGGGTGGCGCCGACCGCCACCGCGCCCAGTTGGTGGGCGTGTGGCAAGTGGCCGATCACCGCAGTGTCGACCAGGGCCACCAGGGACAACGAGATGTTGGAGAGGATCATCGGCACGGCCAGGCCCCAGACCTTGCGGTGGGTGGGCTGGTCGCGCCAGGCGGTGGACAGTGAACGCATGCGTGCTCCGGAGGGAAGAGGTGCCTCATTCGCGGCGCCATTGTAGCGGTCGGGTCATCCATCTGCGCGAACAGCGTCGCACTTGCCACTCTTCAGCAGGTAAGCCAGCCGCCGTTACGCTATAGTTGCTGCCCTCACGTACATGCTGCCGAAGAGTTCTCTCTCAAATGCTCAACAAAGGATTGTTGCTGGCCTGCGCGCTGGCCCTGCTCAGTGCCTGTGATTCCTCCACGCAGGACAAGCCACCAGCGCCTGCCGATGCGGCCACCGCCGTCGCGCCCAGCGAGACCAAAGCGGCCAAGCGCGAAGACCCAGCCGCGCTCGCCAAGCGCTACGCCGGCCGCGAGTTGACTGTGCTGGACGTCTCGGAAGTCCAGCTCGATGGCGCCAGTACCCTGTCGGTCAGCGTCTCCGCGCCGTTGGACGCCAGCCAGGACTTCGCCGCCAAGTTGCACCTGGTGGACACCGTCAAAGGCAAGGTCGACGGTGCCTGGGAACTCTCCGACAATCAGATGGAACTGCGCCTGCGCCACCTGGAGCCGCAGCGCAAGATGGTCCTGACCATCGACAAGGGCCTGCTGTCGGTCAACGGCAACGCGTTGGAAGCCGAGTCGGTCAGCCGTTTCGAAACCCGCGACATGCAGCCCACCGTGGGCTTCGCCAGCCGTGGCTCGCTGTTGCCCACGCGCCTGGCCGAAGGCCTGCCGGTGATCGCCCTGAACGTCGACAAGGTCGATGTCGAGTTCTTCCGCATCAAGCCGGACATGCTCTCGACCTTTCTGGTCAACTGGGGCCGCAACTCCAGCCTGTACTACTACCAGTCCAAGGAAACCCTGGACATGGCCGAACTGGTCTACAGCGGCCGCTTCGACCTCAACCCCGCGCGCAATACCCGCGAGACCGTGCTGCTGCCGATCGCCGGGATCAAGCCGCTGCAGGAGCCGGGCGTGTACCTGGCAGTGATGCGCGCCTCGGGCACCTACGACTACTCGCAGCCGGCCACCCTGTTCACCCTCAGCGACATCGGCGTGTCCGCCCACCGCTACCGCGATCGCCTGGACGTGTTCACCCAGGCCCTGGAAGGCGGCAAGGCGCTCAAGGACGTCACCCTCGAACTGCACGACGACAAGGGCAAGCTGCTGGCCCAGGCCAAGACCGACGGCGATGGCCACGCCCAGCTACCCATCACCCCGAAGGCCGACACCCTGATCGCCACCCAAGGCGTGCACACCACCTTGCTGCGCCTGAACACCGCCGCCCTGGACCTGGCCGAGTTCGATATCACCGGCCCTCAGGCCAATCCGCTGCAGTTCTTCATCTTCGGCCCGCGTGACCTCTATCGCCCGGGCGAGACCGTACTGCTCAACGGCCTGCTGCGTGACCAGGACGGCAAGCCGGTCAAGGCCCAGCCGGTCAGCGTGGAAGTCCGTCGCCCGGACGAGCAGGTCAGTCGTAAATTCGTCTGGGAGGCCGACCAGAACGGCTTGTTCCAGTATCAACTGCAATTGGCCACCGAGGCACCGACCGGCCGCTGGCAACTGCTGCTGGACCTGGGCGGTGGTCGCAAGCAGGTCTACGAATTCCTCGTCGAGGACTTCCTCCCCGAGCGCCTGGCGCTGGAGCTCAAGGGCAGCAGCACGCCGCTGTCGCCGGACGAGACCGCGTCCATCCAGGTCAACGGCCGCTACCTTTATGGCGCGCCCGCCGCCGGCAACCGCCTGAGCGGCCAGGCCTACGTACGCCCGCTGCGCGAAGCGGTGAAGGCGCTGCCAGGCTACCAGTTCGGCGCGGTCACCGAGACCGACCTGAACCAGGACCTTGAGCTGGACGAAGTCACCCTGGACCAGAACGGCAAGGCCCGCATCGAGATCGAAAGCCGCTGGGCCGAGGCCCGTTCGCCGCTGCAACTGACCGTACAGGCCAGCCTGCAGGAGTCCGGTGGCCGGCCGATCACCCGTCGCCTGGAGCAGCCCATCTGGCCAGCCGAGCGCCTGCCTGGGCTGCGTGGCCTGTTCGATGGCGAGGAAACCGATGGCGATGGCCCGGTGGAATTCGAGTTCCTGGTCGCCGACCGCAACGGCAAGAAACTCGCCGCCAACAACCTGAAGGTGCGCCTGATTCGCGAACGCCGCGATTACTACTGGAACTACTCGCAGAGCGACGGCTGGAGCTACAACTACAACGAGAAATTCCTCACCCAGGCCGAGGAAACCGTCAGCGTGAAGGCCGGCTCCACCGCCAAGCTGAACTTCCAGGTGGAGTGGGGCCCGTACCGTGTCGAAGTGGAAGACCCGCAGACCGGTCTGGTCTCCAGCGAGCGCTTCTGGGCCGGCTATCGTGCCCAGGACAACGCCGAAGGCGGCGCCGTGCGCCCCGACCAGGTGAAGATCGCCCTGGACAAACCCGCTTATAAGGATGGCGCCACCGCCAAGGTCACGGTCACCCCGCCGGCCGCCGGCAGTGGCTACCTGATGATCGAGTCCGCCGATGGCCCGCTGTGGTGGCAGGAAATCGATGTGCCGGCCGAGGGCAAGACCTTCGACGTCGAGCTGGACAAGAAATGGGCGCGCCACGACCTGTACATCAGCGCCCTGGTGATCCGCCCCGGCGAGCGCAAGGCCAACGCCACCCCCAAGCGCGCCGTGGGCGTGCTGCACCTGCCGCTGGACCGCGCCGAGCGCAAGCTCGCGGTCAGCTTGCAGGCGCCGGAGAAGATGCGCCCCAAGCAGCCGTTGACGGTGAAGTTCAAGGCCGCCAACGCTGATGGCAGCGTGCCGAAGCAGATCCATGTGCTGCTGTCTGCGGTGGACGTAGGCATCCTCAACATCACCGATTTCAAGACCCCCGATCCGTTCGCCAGCCTGTTTGGGCGCAAGGCCTATGGCGCCGACCAACTGGACATCTACGGCCAGCTGATCGAAGCCGGCCAGGGCCGCCTGGCCAGCCTTGCCTTCGGCGGTGACGCCGCCATGGCCAAGGGCGGCAAGCGCCCGAACACCACGGTGACCATCGTCGCCCAGCAGAGCGTGCCGGTGACGCTCGATGACAAGGGTGAGGGCCAGGCCACGGTCGACATCCCTGACTTCAACGGCGAACTGCGCCTGATGGCGCAGGCCTGGACCGAGGAGCACTTCGGTGTGGCCGAAGGCAAGACCGTGGTCGCCGCACCGCTGATCGCCGAACTGTCGGCACCGCGTTTCCTCGCCGGCGGCGACCGCACCAGCCTGGCGCTGGACCTGGCCAACCTGTCCGGCCGCGCCCAACAGCTGACCGTGCAACTGGTCACCGAAGGCCAACTGAGCCTGGTCGGTGGCGCCCAGCAGAACGTCGCCCTCGGCGAAGGTCAGCGCACTACGCTGATGATCCCGGTACAGGCCCAGGGTGGCCTGGGCCAGGGCAAGGTGCGCGTGCAGGTCAATGGCCTGCAGCTGCCGGGCGAGCCGGCCAACACCTTCGAGCGCGAGTGGACCCTGGGTGTTCGCCCAGCCTACCCGGCGATGCTCAAGCACTACCGCGTGGCGTTGAAGGACCAACCCTGGAACCTGCCTGAGAGCGACCTGGCCGAGTTCGAGCCGGCCGGCCTGGAAGCCACCCTGGCGCTGTCGAGCCGCCCACCGCTGAACCTGGCCGAGCAGATCCGCGCCCTCGAGGCCTACCCCTACGGTTGCCTGGAGCAGACCACCAGCGGCCTGTACCCCTCGCTGTACGCTGATGCCGACAGCCTCAAGCGCCTGGGCATCAAGGGCGAGCCGGCCGATGTACGCAAGCGCAAGATCGAGATGGGCATCGAGCACCTGCTGGGGATGCAGCGCTACAACGGCAGCTTCGGCCTGTGGAGTTCCGACAGCGAGGAAGAGTACTGGTTGACCGCCTATGTCACCGACTTCCTGCTGCGGGCTCGCGAGCAAGGTTACGGCGTGCCGGCCGAAGTGCTGAAGAAGGCCACGGAGCGCCTGCTGCGTTATGTGCAGGAGCGCAACCTGATCGAAGTCGATTACAGCCAGGACGCCGACCACACCCGCTTCGCCGTACAAGCCTACGCCGGCCTGGTGCTGGCGCGCAGCCAACAGGCGCCGCTGGGTGCCCTGCGCAGCCTGTACGATCGTCGCGCCGATGCCCGCTCCGGCCTGCCGCTGGTGCAGCTGGCGGTGGCGCTGGACAAGATGGGCGACAAGCAGCGTTCGCAGGACGTGCTCAAGGCTGGCCTGGCGATTAGCCGCAGCAAGGGCTGGATGGCTGATTACGGCAGCGCCGTGCGTGACCAGGCATTGATCCTGGCGCTGTTGCAGGAGAACAACCTGGCGGGCAACCAGGTCGACCAGCGCCTGTTCGCGCTGTCCGACGAACTGGCCGCCAACCGCTGGCTGTCCACCCAGGAGCGCAACGCGCTGTTCCTCGCCGGCCGCGGCTTGCTGGGCAAGCCAGAAGGTAACTGGAAAGCACGCCTGAACAGCGCTGGAGAGATCCGCGAGTTCAGCAACAACGACTCGGGCATGAAGCTCGAAGGCCCGCTGCTTGCCTCACCGCTGACCGTGCAGAACGAGGGTGGCGACACGCTGTACCAGCAACTGACCTTGTCCGGCTACCCGCGCCAGGCTCCGGTCGCCAGTGGTAATGGCCTGGAGATCCGCCGTGAGTACCTGGGCATGAATGGCCAGGCGCTGGATGTGCGCAGCCTGCGCAGTGGCGACCTGGTGCTGGTGCACCTGGCGCTCAAGGCGCAAAGCCAGGTGCCGGACGCGCTGGTGGTGGACCTGCTGCCGGCGGGCCTGGAGCTGGAGAACCAGAACCTCGCCCAGAGCGCCGCCAGCCTGGATAACGCCAGCAGTGCGGTGAAGCAGTGGCGCGAGTCGATGCAGAACGCCAGCGTGGTGCACCAGGAGTACCGTGACGATCGTTATGTGGCGGCACTCAAGCTCGACAGCTACGGCACCACCCACCTGCTGTACCTGGCCCGTGCGGTGACGCCGGGCAGTTATCGCATCCCGCCGCCGCAGGTGGAGTCGATGTACCGGCCGAACCTGCAGGCTACTGGCGAGAGCCAGGGAGAGATGGTAGTGCGCGCCCGTTAAGCTTGCGCTGCTCCTGTGGGAGCGGGTTCACCACCGTCTTCGCTGGTGAACCCGCTCCCACAGGTCAATGCACCACCCAGCTCAACACCCACAACCCCAGCAACGCCCAGATGATCCCGAGGATGATCGACGCACGCAGGAACGCGCGGATTGCCGAGTACAGCAACATCAGGCCAACGATGAGTGCCAGGATGCTGACCAGCGAGGTGTCCATCCCCAGCGTGCGTGCCAGGCCGTCGATGAAATTGCCGCCGGCGTTGGCCAGCAGGTTGAACAACCCGCCCAGGCCGTCGACGATGAAACGGATCACCGAACCCAGTACCTGGCCCAGCCACTCGAAAAAACCTTCTACATGCATAGTCGCTTCCTGATGAACGAATCGGCGGTTCCCCGCCTTTGGCCGTCCTCCGGCCCGGTCGGTTCCCGATGCCAAGCTTAGCGCGCCCGCGCCTTGCCAGGGGGCTGCGTCGTGTCTGCGTGACGATCCTGTCGACCTTTGCCTTGCTATGGCTGGCCGATCGAATCTGGCCATTGCCGATGCCGGGCGATGACCTGGCGCGGGTGGTGCTGGCCGAGGACGGCACGCCGTTGTGGCGCTTCGCCGACGGCGATGGCGTATGGCGTTACCCGGTCAGCCCGGACGAGGTGTCGCCGCTGTACCTCGAGGCGTTGCTGGCCTACGAGGACCGCTGGTTCTATCAGCACCCCGGGGTCAACCCCATGGCCCTGGCCCGGGCGGCCTGGCTCAACCTGCGGGGTGGGCGGGTGGTATCGGGGGGCAGCACCCTGTCGATGCAGGTGGCGCGTCTGCTCGACCCGCACGACCGCACCCTGGCGGGCAAGCTGCGCCAGTTGTGGCGCACGGCACAGCTGGAATGGCACCTGTCGAAACAGCAGATCCTGCAGCTCTACCTGAACCGCGCGCCCTTCGGCGGCACTCTGCAAGGGGTGGCGGCGGCCAGTTGGGCCTACCTGGGCAAGTCACCGAAACACCTGACGCCCGCCGAGGCGGCGTTGCTCGCCGTATTGCCCCAGGCTCCCAGCCGCTTGCGCCCCGACCGTCACCCCGAGCGTGCCCAGCGCGCCCGTGACAAGGTCCTGCAGCGCCTGGCCGAGTACCAGGTGTGGCCGGCCCAGCGCATCGACGAAGCGCGCGAGGAGCCGTTGCTGCTCGCCCCTCGCCAGGAGCCGGCGCTGGCGCCGCTGCTGGCCCGGCGCCTGAACAGCCCCGACAGCCCGCCACTGATCCGTACCACGATCGACGCCGCCCTGCAGCGGCGTCTGGAAGACCTGCTGCTGGGCTGGCGCGCACGACTGCCTGAGCGCACCTCGGCCGCGCTGCTGGTGGTGGAGACGCAAAACATGGCGGCGCGCGCCTATCTGGGGTCGATCGACCTGGCCGATGAGCGTCGTTTCGGTCATGTCGACATGATCCACGCGCTGCGTTCGCCCGGCTCGACGCTCAAACCCTTCCTCTATGCCATGGCCATGGACGAGGGCCTGATCCATTCCGAGTCGCTGCTGCAGGATGTACCGCGGCGTTACGGTGACTATCGCCCGGGCAATTTCTCCATGGGTTTCAGTGGCCCGGTGTCGGCCAGCTCCGCGTTGGCGCTGTCGCTCAACCTGCCGGCGGTGCAGTTGCTCGAGGCCTATGGCCCGAAACGTTTCGCCGCGCAGATGCGCATGGGCGGCGTGCCGTTGATTCTGCCGCCGTTGGCTGAGCCGAACTTGTCGCTGATCCTGGGAGGCGCGGGCAGCCGGCTGGAGGACCTGGTCGGCGGCTATGCGGCGTTCGCCCGCGAAGGGCGCAGCGCGCACATTCGCCTGCAACCTCAGGACCCGTTGCTGGAGCGTCGGCTGTTGTCGCCGGGCTCGGCCTGGATCACCCGGCGTATTCTCAGCGGCCAGGCCCGTCCGGACCGCGACCCCCACGCCGAACTGGTGCAGCGCCCACAGTTGGCCTGGAAGACCGGAACCAGCTATGGCTTTCGCGATGCATGGTCGGTTGGCGTCGGCCCACGCTACTTGATCGGTGTGTGGATCGGTCGTCCCGATGGCACCCCGGTACCGGGGCAGTTCGGCCTGGCCTCGGCGGCGCCGTTGATGCTTCAGGTGCACGACCTGCTGAGCAACCGCGATGCCCAGCGTGGTATCAACGTGCCAGTGGAAGCTGTGCCGGATTCGGTGGGGGTTGCGGCGATCTGCTGGCCGTTGGGCCAGCCGATGAACCGCCAGGACCCCAACTGTCGCCGCCAGCGCTTTGCCTGGACCCTCGACGGCACCACGCCGCCGACTTTGCAGGCGGCGGACCAGCCGTTGGGGCTTGGGTTGCGTGAGTCCGTCTGGGTCAATGAGCAGGGATTGCGGGTGGACAGCGGTTGTCCAGGCGCCAAGGCCCGCGACATCGCGTTGTGGCCGGCGCCCCTGGAGCCCTGGCTGCCCCGGGCGGAGCGGCGGTTGGCCCGGCTGCCGACCGTGGATCCGGCCTGCCCGCCGCAAGTGGGAGCCAGTGCGCCGCCCCTGTCGATCGTCGGCGTGCGCCCGGGTGACAACTTGCGCAGGCCGGCCACCAGCGATGAGGCGCTGCAATTGCGAGTCTCGGCGTTGGGCGGTGGAGGGCAGCGCTGGTGGTTCCTCAATGGTCAGCCGCTGGGTGAGACCCGTGGGCAGGACAGCCTGCTGGTGCGTTTCGAGCAGGTCGGGCGTACCGAATTGAGTGCGTTGGATGAAAGTGGTGAAACAGCGCGGGTGGAGTTTCAGGTCAGCGAGTGAAGCAGGTCGATGCTCTGTAGGAGCGGCTTCAGCCGCGATCATTCGCGAAGCGGATGCCAGTCACCGGGTTGCCCGCATCGCGGCTGAAGCCGCTCCTACAGAGGTCGCGTCAGGTCAGATGATCAGCGTTTGCCCAGCTTGCGCAACTCGTCGGACTCGACGACGCGTATGCCGTCCTCTTCCTCCAGCGCCAGGCGCCACAACGCCCGGGCCAGGGCGCAAACCTCGATGCCCCGGTACTTGCCTGGCACCAGGCGCATCAGCGGCGCGGCCAGGCGTTCACCCAGCCGCGGTTGGGTGCGCTCACCCAGCAGCAGCGACGGTCGCACGATGGTCAGCTGCGGCCAATCCTGTTGCTTGAGTGCCTCCTCCATCTCACCCTTGACCCGGTTGTAGAAGATCGTGGATTTCGGGTCGGCGCCCAGGGCGCTGATCACCAGCAGGTGGCGCGCGCCCATCTCCCGGGCGCGTTTGCTGAAGGCCACGACCATGTCCAGGTCGACGGCGCGGAAGGCGGATTCGGAGCCGGCCTGCTTGAGCGTGGTGCCCAGGCAGCAGAAGGCGATATCGACGCGGCCAGCCAGTTGCGGGAGAAACACGGCCGGGTCACCCACTGGGTTTTCCAGGTGCGGGTGCTCGGCCAGTGGCCGGCGAGTAGGCGCCAGCACACGGCTGATGGTGGGTTCGTTGAGCAGGCGGTCGAGCAGGTGTTCACCCGTCAGACCCGTGGCACCGGCAAGCAGGACATGCTGAGGCGTCAAGTACATGATGTCTCTCCCTTGTTACTTCAAAGCTTAGTGGGTGCCCGGTGTTTTTGCGCGGTCACCCGCCGCGGGGCGGGCATCAGTGCCCAGGGCTTGCTCGGCCTGTTGCCGGCGCAGGCGCTGCCAGTGCGCGATCACCGCTGGCGGGGCCCACAGCTGCGGCTCGGAGGCCTCGAAACCGTCCCGTCGTTCTCTTTCGGCAACGGTCTTGCGCGCCAGTTCAAACGCCTGTTTCAGGTCGTCGGTCTGGTTCAGCGCCTGGGCGAACAGGGCATCGCCGAAGTAGGTGAAGTCAGCCTCCTCCGAACAGCCGAAGGAGACCCGGTCGGGGCGCGCGGCGGTCATGATCAGGGTCCGGTCGTCCTTGAGCGGGGCGATGTAGCCCCCGGAATAGCAGGCCGAGATGACAATCACCTTGTCGCGCTCCTTGAGCGGCGCGAGGGCGCTTGCCAGTTCGTCGGCGCTCAGGTCGGCCAGTTGCAGGCGCGGTTGGTCCAGCACCAACTGGTGATCGTGGCTGCCGTGGCTGGTCAGGTAGATGAACACCAGGTCTTGCGGGCCGCTGCGTTCGGCCAGGGTACGGGCGGCGCGGGTGAGGTTCTCGCGGGTGGCCATGGGGCGGTCGGCCAGGTGGTCGCGGTGGTTGACCAGGGTGACCTGGCCCTGGGCGCCGAAGCGCACCTTGAGCATGTTGCTGACGTAGTCGGCCTCGCGCAGGAACACGCTCTGCTGGCCGTCCCCGGCCACCACCAGGCTGTACAGCTGCAGCGGCGCGGCCGAGCGTGGAACCTTGGCCAGCGCGTCGTCCAGCAGCTTGCCCTGGTTGAGCAGGGCAAGATCGAGGGGGTCGGGGAGCAGCTTGCCCTTCTCGTCGCGCACACGCACACCATTGACCCAGGTGCCGCCCTCGGCCTTGCCGTCGGCGCGGGTCAGCTGGCCGTGCCCCTGGTAGGCGTCGTCGGCGAAGCCGCCGGCATACTGGCTGCCATCGGCCAGTTGCAGGGTGCCCATGCCATTGAAGCGCCAGTCGCGGAAGCCGCCCTTGTAGCGGCTGCCATCGCTGCCCAGCAGCTCACCTTCGCCGACCAGCACGCCGTCCTTGAAGTCGCCGATCCACACGTCGCCATCGGCGTTCTCGTAGCGGCCGCGACCTTCCAGGCGGTTATCCTTGAATTCACCGATGTATTGCTCGCCGTCGGTGCTGTCGTAGGTGCCGGCGCCCTGGAGCTGACCGTCGATGAAGTGGCCGCTGAACTGGTTGCCGCTGGCGTCGCTGCGAACGCCCGCGCCATTGGGCTTGCCCTTGGCGAACAGGCCCTGGTAGCGGCTGCCGTCGGCCAGTTCGAGCTGGCCGGCACCTTCGTACTGGTCATCCTTGAATTGGCCACGGTAGGTCTGGTCGTGTTGCTTGAGCGCGCCCTCGCCATCGCGTCGGCCATGCTTGAAGGTGCCGGCATAGTGGCTGCCGGGGGTGGTGAGGTCACCCAGGCCCTGGAACAGGCCTTCGCTGAACTGGCCGCGGTACACCTCGCCGTTGCTGCCGTGCCATTCGCCCTGGCCGTGCCACTGGCCATCCTTGAAGGTGCCGGCGTACCAGCTGCCGTTGGGGTAGTCGATGCGCCCTTCGCCCTGCAGCAGGCCATTGACCACCTGGCCACGGTAGCGACCGCCATCGGGCAGGCGTGCGTCCGGTGGCGACAGCGGTTCGCCTTCGCCGCAAGCGGTGAGCAACAGGATCAGGGTGAGGGGAAGCAGTGGGCGCATGGTGGAGTCCGGACGAACGATGCGCCGAGTATGCCGCAGAATGCCGGGGAGCGTGAATGAGCGGCGCTTGTGGAAGCGGGTTCAGCCGCTCCCACGGATTTCGTGCCGGATCGTGCTGCTTCAGACGAAGCAGAGCGACAGCGGTTCGGCGATATAGGCCGGTTTCTCCTCACCCTCGATCTCGAGGGTGGCGGTTGCCTTGAGCAGCCACTGCCCCGGTTTCTTCTCGGTGGCGTCGACCAGTTCGACCTTCAGCCGCACATTGCTGTCGACCTTCACCGGCTGGATGAAGCGCACGCTGTCGAGCCCGTAGTTGACCACCATCTTCAGCCCTTCGGGCAGCACCAGGATATCTTCCATCAGCTTGGGGATCAGCGACAGGGTGAGGAAACCATGGGCGATGGTGGTGCCGAAGGGGGTCTTGGCCGCTTTTGCCGGGTCCACATGGATGAACTGGAAATCGCCGGTGGCCTCGGCGAACAGGTTGATGCGTTGCTGATCGATCTTCAGCCAGGCGGAACGTCCCAGTTCCTTTCCAACGTACTGCGAAAGCTCTGTAACGGGTACATAGGGCATCGCGACTCTCCAGATTGTCATTTGGTACGAATGTGCAAGATCAGCACGACGAACGGTTTCAGTCAAGTTGCCCGCTTTTCGCCGAATATCGCCTTATAGACACTTGCTTAGCGTGCTTATAATGGCCGCCATGCTCTCGGGAGGTCCTTATGCTGTTGCGTGGTTTGACCTGGCTGGTGCTGTTCCAGTTGCTGGGGACGGCGATCAATCACCTGTTCCTGGCGATCCTGCCCGGGCCGATCATCGGCCTGCTGTTGCTGCTGGCCTTCCTGATGATCCGTGGCGAGGTGGGCAAGCCGCTCAACGACGCCGCCAGCAGCCTGTTGCGCTACCTGCCGTTGCTGCTGGTGCCGCCGGCGGTGGGGGTGATGGTCTACGCCAGGGATATCGCCGCGGACTTCTGGGCCATCGTCGGCGCGCTGCTGATCTCCTGTCTGCTGACCCTGGTGTTCGTCGGCGTGCTGATGCAGCGACTCATCCATCGCCAGGGCCAGCGCGAGGAGCAGCCATGACCCTCGACTGGCACGGCGCGCTCGATGCGGTCATCCACCACCCGCTGTTCGGCATCGGCATCACGCTGGCCGCCTACCAGATGGTGCTGGCGGCCTACGAAAAGACCCGCTGGATCTTCCTGCAGCCGGTGCTGGTGTCGATGCTGGTGGTGATCGGCGTACTGTTGCTGTGCGGTATCGACTACAGCGAATACCGCAAGAGCACCGAAATCATGAACATTCTTCTCGGCCCGGCCACCGTGGCCCTGGCGGTGCCGCTGTACCTCAACCTGCGGCGCATCCGCCAACTGTTCTGGCCGACATTTACTACGCTGGTAGTCGGAGGGCTGTTCGCCACCGTGGCGTGCCTGGCGCTGGGGTGGTGGTTCGGCGCCGAGCACATGATCCTGATGACCATGGCGCCGAAGTCGGTGACGTCGCCCATCGCCATGCTGGTGGCCGAGCAGATTGGTGGCGTGGCGGCCCTGGCGGCGGTGTTCGTGCTGATCACCGGGGTGATCGGGGCGATCTTCGGCCCGGCGCTGCTGACGCGCTGTGGTGTGCTCAGCCCCGAGGCGCGGGGCATGGCGCTGGGGGTGACCGCCCATGCGGTCGGCACCTCGGTGGCCTTGCAGGAAAGTGATGAATGCGGCGCCTTCGCCGCGCTGGCGATGAGCCTGATGGGCGTGGCCACGGCAGTCTTCCTGCCGCTGGCGGTCAGCCTGGTGGCTTGAGGAAAACACATGACGCTACCGCTTTTTCCCCTCAATACCGTGTTGTTCCCCGGTTGCCTGCTCGACCTGCAGATCTTCGAGGCACGCTACCTGGACATGATCGGCCGTTGCATGAAGCAGGGCACGGGCTTTGGCGTGGTGTGCATCCTCGAAGGCGAGCAGGTGGGCAAGGCCCCGCCAGCGGTGGCCTCGATTGGTTGCGAGGCGCTGATCCGCGACTTCGTGCAGCAGGACAATGGTTTGCTGGGTATCCGCGTCGAAGGTGTCCGGCGGTTCACTGTCGAGCAGACCGAGGTGCAGAAGGACCAGCTCATGCTCGCCGAGGTGCAGTGGTTGCCTGACCAGGCGGACAGCCCGTTGGTGGAGCAGGACGATGACCTGCTGGCGTTGCTGCTGGCGCTGGGCGAGCACCCGATGGTGGAGGCGCTGGACATGCCCCGGGATGTCGATGGGCGCCAGTCGCTGGGCAACCAGCTGGCGTACCTGTTGCCGTTCGTGGAGGAGGACAAGCTGGACCTGCTGGCGATCGATTCTCCGCAGCGGCGGCTGGAGGCGATCCAGGCGCTGCTCGAACGGATTCAGGGCGAACTGTTCGCCTGATCAACCCGCGTCGGCTTCTGCGCGGGTAAACCCGCTCCCACAGGTACGGCGCTGCTTCTGTGGGAGCGGGTTTACCCGCGAAAGGGCCGGTGCAGCCAACCTCAGTACTGGTAGCGCAACAACGCCTTGGGCAGCGCATGCAGCATGAAGAACGACAACAGCGCGACACAGGCCGGCAGCACCAGCCACCATACCCGTTGCGACAACGCCGTGAGCGGCTGGCGATGTTGCACCAGTGTCAGGCTCACCGCGCATACGCAGCACGCCAGCAATGCCCCGGCCAGGATATCCGTCGGCCAGTGCGCCCCCAGGTACACCCGCGACAGGGCGATGGCCAGCGCCGGCAGGCAGCCCAGCAACACCCAGGTCAGGCGCATGCGCGGTGGCTGACCACGCCCGGCCAGTACTGCCAGCACCAGAAAGAACGCGAACGACGCCGAACTGTGTCCACTGGGCATGCTGTAGCTGGTCAACGGATCGGCCAGCACTTCCGGGCGTGCGCGGGCAAACAGCCATTTCAGCGAGCCATTGGCCAGCGCGGTACCGATTAGTGTCGCCCCGGCGAACAGCGCATGGCGCCATTGCCGGGCCAGCAACAGCAGGCCGGTCAACAGGCCGCCGAGGAAGAACTGGGTGCGGAAGTCGCCCAGCCGGGTAATCATCACCACGGCGCCATCGATGGCCTGGCTGCGATGCTCCTGCACCAGGGTCATCAAGCCCTGGTCGAATTCGTTGAGGTAGGGCCAGCCGATGAACAGCGCCGCCACCGCCAGGCTGCTCAGCGCGGCGATCAGCCGTGTACCGTAGCGTTGGTCGCGCAGGCTGCTGTTCAGGCTCAGGCCGATCAGCACCGCGAGCGTGCTGAAGACGATGCCGGCCTCCAGCCAGAAGCCCTCCGGCAAAGGCAGCCGCATCGCCGCGCCGGTGGCCCAGCCCGGCAGCAGGTAGGCGACCGACCAGCCAGCCCCTGCCACCAGGCTGACGGCGATGAAGCGCGGCAGCGGCATGTCGAACATGCCGGCCACCATTGGTAGCATCGGGCGTAGCGGGCCGATGAAGCGCCCGACCAGCAGGCTGGCGATGCCGTAGCGCTGGAAGTACGCCTCGGCGCTGCCGATCCACTCCGGGTGGCTGCGCAGCAACGGCAGGCGGCGGATGTTCTGGTGGAAGTACTTGCCCACGCCGTAGGAGAGCGCGTCACCGAGCAGGCCGCCGAGGAAGCCCAGCAGCAGGGTCTCGCCAATCGTGAAGGCACCGCTGCCGGCCAGTACGGCGACGGCGAACAGCAGCACGGTGCCGGGCACGATGATGCCGGCGATGGCCAGGCATTCCACGCAGGCGATCACGAAGATCGCCAGGCCAAGCCACTGCGGGTTGGCGCCGAGCCAGGCGGTCAGGCTGTCGAGCCATTGGCCCATGGGTCAGTTTCCTTGTTCGAGGATGAAGAAGTCGCGGCCTTCGTGCTGGCCGCGGCGCAGCGGATTGCGGGTGCAGTAGCGGGCGTACTCGGCGTCGACGAAGCGGTAGGGCAGGTGTTCGTCGCGACCGTGCGGGATGCCCAGGCGCGGCGCCTGGATCACCCGGTTCACGGCGATGCCGCAGTCTTCGACGTAAAGGCGCTCGGGGTCGAACCGTTGTGCGTCCCAATGCGGCACTTTCAGGCCCATCGCGCGGCACAGCAGGGTCTGGCCATTGCACAGCCGCTCGGGCGGGCGCAGGTTGCCGCTGGTGTCGGGGTTGTTGAGTTGCATCTGTGCCAGGCTGTTTTCGTCGGAGAGGGCGTCGGTCCAGGGGTAGGCGGACTTGATCAGTACGGCGTTGCCCGGGCCCTGGGCGCTGAAGTTCAGCGAGTCGCCACCCCGGGCGTAATACATGTAGATGTGGCCGCCATCGAGGAACAGCGCCTTGCGCTTCTCGGTGTAGCCCAAAGAGGCGTGGCTGCCCTTGTCGGTCAGGTAGTAAGCCTCGGTCTCGATGATCCGCGCGGCCAGCCAGAGGTCGCCGTGGCGGTGGCGGATGACCTTGCCCAGCAGCTCGCGGGCGAGGGTCTGGGCATCGCGGTCGAAGAAGCTGTCGGGCAGCGCGCGGGCCGGGCAGGGGGCTGGGGCGGGCATATGGGCGGTTCGTGGCTATCGAGGCGGGGATGATAGCAATGAATGGCTTAATCAAGGCTGAATGACATCGGTGCTGGCCTTTTCGCGGGCAAGCCCGCTCCCACAGGTTGAGGGCGCCTTCACCCCTGTGGGAGCGGGCTTGCCCGCGAAAAGGCTGAACTGGATCCTGGAATTTTCGATAAGAGCGGTTACATCTTTCCTACCCATCCCCCCCAGCCATTTTCTACCATCCGCCACCCGCCGCTGGGCGTACCCGAGCGCGCCAGTTATAATCAGCCGATTTCCCCTTCGCCAAGACACCGAGCCCATGACTGAGTCCGTTCTTGACTACATGACCCGCCTGGGTCGCGCCGCCCGTGAGGCCTCGCGGGTGATCGGCCGTGCCAGCACCGCGCAGAAGAACCGCGCCCTGCAAGCCGCCGCCGATGCACTGGACGCCGCCCGCGCCGAGCTCACTGCAGCCAATGAACAGGACCTCGCCAATGGCCGTGAAAATGGCCTGGAGCCCGCGCTGCTCGACCGCCTGGCACTCACCCCTGCACGCATCGACGGCATGATCACCGGCTTGCGCCAGGTGGCCAGCCTGCCGGACCCGGTCGGCGCCATCCGCGACATGAGCTACCGCCCGTCGGGCATCCAGGTTGGCAAGATGCGCGTGCCGCTGGGGGTGATCGGGATCATCTACGAGTCGCGCCCCAACGTGACCATCGACGCCGCCAGCCTGTGCCTCAAGTCGGGCAACGCGACCATCCTGCGCGGCGGCTCCGAAGCCATTCACTCCAACCGCGCCATCGCCACCTGCATCCAGCGTGGCCTGGCCGAGGCCGGCCTGCCGCCGGCGGTGGTGCAGGTAGTCGAGACCACCGACCGTGAAGCGGTCGGCGCGCTGATCAGCATGCCGGAGTTCGTCGACGTCATCGTCCCGCGCGGCGGCCGTGGCCTGATCGAGCGCATCAGCCGTGACGCCCGGGTACCGGTGATCAAGCACCTCGACGGCATCTGCCACATCTTCGTCGATGAACACGCCGACCTGGACAAGGCCTGGCGCGTCGCCTTCAACGCCAAGACCTACCGCTACGGCATCTGCGGCGCCATGGAAACGCTGCTGGTCGACCAGCGCGTGGCCGGGCGCTTCCTGCCGGAGATGGCCCGCCGCTTCCAGGAGAAGGGCGTCGAGCTGCGCGGTTGCGAGCGCACCCAGGCGATCATCGACAGCAAACCGGCCAGCGAAGACGACTGGCACACCGAATACCTCGACGCGATCCTGTCGATCCGCGTCGTCGATGGCCTGGAGCAGGCCATCGAGCACATCAACCACTACGGCTCGCACCACACCGATTCGATCATCACCGAGCACCAGGGCCAGGCCCGGCGCTTCATGGCCGAAGTCGACTCGGCGTCGGTCATGCTCAACACCCCGACCTGCTTCGCCGACGGTTTCGAGTATGGCCTGGGCGCGGAGATCGGTATTTCCACCGACAAGCTGCACGCCCGTGGTCCGGTCGGCCTGGAAGGCCTGACCTGCGAGAAGTACGTGGTGATCGGTGACGGCCAGCTGCGCGGCCAGGAGCCGTGCTGAGTTGAGCAGCGCTTTGGCAGTCCGGCGCGTCGGCATTCTCGGCGGTACGTTCGACCCGGTGCATATCGGCCACCTGCGCAGCGCGCTGGAAGTGGCCGAGTTCATGCGCCTGGACGAGCTGCGCCTGCTGCCCAACGCCCGCCCGCCGCACCGCGACACCCCACAGGTGTCGGCTCAGGACCGCCTGGCCATGGTGCGCGACGCGGTAGCCGGAGTCGGCTGCCTGAGTGTCGATGATCGTGAACTGGCCCGCGACAAACCGTCGTACACCATCGACACACTCGAATCGATTCGTGCTGAACTGGACACGCAAGACCAGTTGTTCCTGGTGCTGGGCTGGGATGCCTTCTGCGGCCTGCCCAGCTGGCACCGTTGGGAAGAACTGTTGCAACACTGTCACATCCTGGTGCTGCAGCGCCCGGATGCCGATGTCGACCCCCCTGACGAGTTGCGCAACCTGCTGGCGGCGCGCTCGGAGAGCGATCCCACCGCCATGTCCGGCCCGGCGGGGCACATTTCGTTCGTCTGGCAGACCCCGCTCGCGGTGTCCGCCACGCAAATCCGACAGCTGCTGGCCAGCGGCAAGTCGGCGCGGTTCCTGGTGCCGGACGCAGTACTGGCCTATATCGAGGCGCACGACCTGTATCGTGCGTCCAACTGACGGCGCCAGCGAGCGCCTCATTCAACGAGTTGAACGAGTTTTATATGACCAAGCAGAAAATCAATGGCATCAGTGGCGAAGAACTGGTCGAACTGACCAAGGCCGCGCTGGAAGACGTCAAGGCCCAGGACATCCAGGTCATCGACGTGCGTGAAAAGCACAGCCTGACCGACTACATGATCATCGCCACCGGTACCTCCAACCGCCAGATCAACGCGATGCTGGAAAAGGTCCGCGAAGCGGTCAAGGCCAAGGGCGCGCAGCCGCTGGGCGAAGAAGGCAAGGGCGACAGCGACTGGGTGCTGCTCGACCTGAACGACGTCATCGTGCACATGATGACCGCCGCCGCCCGCCAGTTCTACGACCTGGAGCGCCTGTGGCTGGGTGCCGAGCAGAGCCGTGCCGCCGATGGCAAGCACCACAGCCCGGAAAACACCCACGACTATTCCGACAAGCTCAAGGATCGGGAATAAGGTCGCGCCGTGCGTCTGCGTCTGATCGCGGTCGGCTCGCGCATGCCGAAATGGGTCGAGGAAGGCTGGCATGAGTATGCCAAGCGCCTGCCCTCCGAGCTTGCGCTGGAGCTGGTGGAAATCCCGCTGAACACCCGCGGCAAGAACGCCGATGTCGCCCGCCTGATCCGTCAGGAGGGCGAGGCGATGCTGAGCAAGGTGCAGCCGGGGGAACGCATCGTCACCCTCGAGGTCCATGGCAAGCCCTGGAGTACCGAGCAGCTTGCCGGTGAGCTCGACCGCTGGCGCCTGGATGCGCGCACGGTCAACCTGATGGTGGGTGGCCCGGAAGGGCTGGCACCTGAGGTCTGTGCGCGCAGCGAGCAGCGCTGGTCGCTGTCGCCACTGACGCTGCCGCACCCGTTGGTAAGGATACTCATCGGCGAGCAGATCTACCGCGCCTGGACCGTGTTGTCCGGGCATCCCTACCACAAATGAACCTGTAAGCCCGCCCGATGCCGCAGCAGATCCGCCTCAAGGACCACGAGAAAGACGCCCGCCTGGTGCGCAACCGCGTCGTCGTGGGCGCCGTGGCGGTGGTGGCGCTCGTCTGCGTGCTGATCGCCCGGCTGTACTTTCTTCAGGTCATCCAGTACGACTACCACTCGACACTGTCGGAGAACAACCGGGTGCATGTGCAGCCGATTCCGCCAACCCGTGGGTTGATCTTCGACCGCAACGGGGTGGTGGTCGCCGACAACCGCCCCAGCTTCAGCCTGGTCATGACCCGCGAACGCGCCGGCAACCCCGGCAAGTGGCAGGAGGTGCTGGATGTGATCGTCGAAGTGCTGGAACTGACTCCGGACGATCGCGCCCTGTTCGAGAAGCGCATGAAGCAGGGGCGCCGGCCCTTCGAGCCAGTACCCATCCTGTTCGAGCTCAACGAAGAGCAGATCGCCCGCATCGCCGTGAACCAGTTCCGCCTGCCCGGCGTGGAAGTGGCCGCGCAGTTGGTGCGCCACTACCCGCAGGGTGCGCATTTTGCTCATTCCGTGGGGTATGTGGGGCGGATCAACGAGAAGGAACTCAAGACCCTCGACCCGGTGAACTACAGCGGTACCCACCACATCGGCAAGACGGGCATCGAGCGCTTCTACGAACCCGAGCTGCATGGCCAGGTCGGTTACGAGGAAGTCGAGACCAACGCCCGTGGCCGGGTGCTGCGGGTGCTCAAGCGCACCGACCCCAAGCCGGGCAAGGATATTGTCCTGAGCCTCGACATCAAGCTGCAGGAGGCCGCCGAGCAGGCGTTGGGCGGGCGCCGTGGCGCCATCGTCGCCCTCGACCCGCGCACCGGCGAGGTGCTGGCGATGGTCAGCCAACCAAGCTTCGACCCTAACTTGTTCGTCACCGGCATCAGTTTCAAGGCCTACGCCGAGCTGCGCGACTCGATCGACCGGCCGCTGTTCAACCGCGTGCTGCGCGGCCTGTACCCGCCCGGCTCGACCATCAAGCCGGCGGTGGCCATCGCGGGCCTCGACAGTGGCGTGGTCACGGCGGGCAGCCGGGTGTTCGACCCGGGCTACTACCAGTTGCCCAACTACGATCACAAGTACCGCAACTGGAACCGCACCGGCGATGGCTGGGTGGACCTGGATGTGGCGATCATGCGTTCCAACGACACGTACTTCTATGATCTTGCGCACAAGATGGGTATCGATCGACTGTCCAGCTACATGAACAAGTTCGGTATTGGGCAGAAGGTTTCGCTGGACATGTTCGAAGAGTCTCCAGGCCTGATGCCCTCGCGCGAGTGGAAGCGCGCGACCCGTCGCCAGGCCTGGTTCCCAGGTGAAACCCTGATCCTCGGCATCGGCCAGGGCTACATGCAGGCCACGCCCCTGCAGCTGGCCCAGGCTACCGCGTTGATCGCCAACAAGGGCGTGTGGAACCGCCCGCACCTGGCCAAGACCATCGAAGGCCAGCCGCCGGTGGACGAGAACCCCATGGAGAACATCGTCCTGCGTGACAAGTCCGACTGGGCCAAGGTCACCCACGGCATGGAGCAGGTGATGCACGGCGCCCGCGGCACCGCGCGCAAGGCCGCCCTCGGCTCGATCTACCGTATCGCCGGCAAGAGCGGCACCGCCCAGGTCGTGGCGATCAAGCAGGGCGAGAAGTACGACCGCAACAAACTCCAGGAACGACACCGCGACCACGCGCTGTTCGTTGCCTTCGCCCCCGCCGAAGACCCGAAGATCGTGGTCTCGGTGATGGTCGAGAACGGCGAGTCCGGCTCCGGCGTCGCCGCCCCCGTGGTGCGTCAGGTCATGGACGCCTGGCTGCTCGACGAGAACGGCCGCCTCAAGCCCGAGTTCGGCCCCGCCACAGTCGCCCAGGAACCGGCCCCGTGAAGAACAATTTCGATCGCATGCTCTCCAGCGAGGACGTGATGCGCAGGCGCGCCAGCTTCCTGCAGCGCATCCATGTCGACGGCCCCTTGCTGCTCATCCTGCTGACGCTGGCCGCCGGCAGCCTGTTCGTGCTCTATTCGGCCAGCGGCAAGAACTGGGACCTGCTGATGAAGCAGGCCAGCTCGTTCGGCATCGGCCTGGTGTCGATGTTCGTCATCGCCCAGCTCGAGCCGCGCTTCATGGCGCGCTGGGTGCCGCTGGCCTACCTGGCCGGGGTGTTCCTGCTGGTGGTGGTGGACGTGATGGGCCACAACGCCATGGGCGCCACGCGCTGGATCAACATCCCCGGGGTGATCCGTTTCCAGCCCTCGGAGTTCATGAAGATCATCATGCCGGCGACCATCGCCTGGTACCTGTCCAAGCGCACTTTGCCACCGCATTTGAAGCATGTGGCGATCAGCCTGGTGATGATCGGTGTGCCATTCATTCTTATCGTGCGCCAGCCCGACCTGGGCACGGCGCTGCTGATCCTCGCCTCCGGCGCCTTCGTGCTGTTCATGGGCGGCCTGCGCTGGCGCTGGATCATCAGCGTCATCGCCGCGGCAGTACCGGTGGCGGTGGCCATGTGGTTCTTCGTCATGCACGACTATCAGAAGCAGCGCGTGCTGACCTTCCTCGACCCGGAAAGCGACCCGTTGGGCACCGGCTGGAACATCATCCAGTCCAAGGCGGCGATCGGCTCGGGCGGGGTATTCGGCAAGGGCTGGCTGCTGGGCACCCAGTCGCACCTGGACTTCCTGCCCGAGAGCCACACCGACTTCATCATCGCCGTGTTGGGTGAGGAATTCGGCCTGGTCGGCATCTGCCTGTTGCTGATCGTCTACCTGCTGCTGATCGGCCGTGGGCTGATGATCACCGCCCAGGCGCAGACCCTGTTCGGCAAGCTGCTCGCGGGCAGCCTGACCATGACCTTCTTTGTTTATGTGTTCGTCAATATCGGTATGGTCAGCGGCCTTCTGCCCGTGGTGGGCGTGCCGCTGCCCTTCATCAGCTATGGCGGAACTTCGTTGGTGACGCTGCTGTCAGCGTTTGGCGTTCTGATGTCGATCCACACGCACCGCAAATGGATCGCGCAAGTTTGAAAAAGGTGAAGAATTCAATGCAAGCAGTGCGTAACTGGGCTGCCCGTTGTGTGCCGTGGATCGGCGCGGTGGGCCTGTTCGGCGCTGTCCAGCAGGCTGTTGCCGGCGATTACGACAACTCGCCCCAGGTGGCCGAGTTCGTCGGCGAGATGACCCGCGACTACGGTTTTGCCGGCGAGCAACTGATGGGCGTGTTCCGCGAGGTGCAGCGCAAGCAGGCGATCCTCGACGCGATCTCGCGGCCGGCCGAGCGGGTCAAACCCTGGAAAGAATACCGCCCGATGTTCCTCACCGATGCGCGGATTGCCCGCGGCGTGGACTTCTGGCGCCAGCACGAGGCCGCCCTGGCCCGCGCCGAGCAGGAATATGGCGTGCCGGCACAATATATCGTCTCGATCATCGGCGTGGAGACCTTCTTCGGTCGCAATACCGGCAACTATCGCGTCATCGATGCCCTGTCCACGCTGGGCTTCGACTACCCGCCGCGTGCCGAATTCTTCCGCAAGGAGCTGCGCGAGTTCCTCCTGCTGGCCCGCGAGGAACAGCTCGACCCACTGACGCTCAAGGGCTCCTACGCCGGCGCCATGGGCCTGCCGCAGTTCATGCCCAGCAGCTTCCGCAACTATGCGGTGGACTTCGACGGTGACGGCCACATCAATATCTGGAACAACCCGGACGATGCCATCGGCAGCGTCGCCAGCTACTTCAAGCGCCATGGCTGGGTGGCCGGCGAACCGGTTGTCAGCCCTGCCCAGGTGCGTGGCGAGCGCGTCGACGAGGGCCTGACCACTGGAATCGAGCCGGTGAAGACGGTCGGGGAGTTGCGAGCGCTGGGCTGGTCGAGCCATGATGCGTTGCGCGATGATCTGCCGGTCACCGCCTTCCGCCTGGAAGGCGAAAACGGCCCCGAGTACTGGATGGGCCTGAAGAACTTCTACGCGATCACGCGCTACAACCGCAGCGTGATGTACGCCATGGCGGTGCATCAGCTTGCGCAACAGCTGGTTCTGGCACGGGGCGTCAAGTAATGCGCGAATTCTTCACAGTGAACACCGCCAAGCTGTTGACCTGCCTCGCCGTGGGCCTGGTCCTGGCCAGCTGCTCCTCCAGCCGCCCCGCACCGCAGAGTGGTGGCAACACCGTCCGCGCGCAGCCGGGCCTGGACATCAACCGCGCCCACAAGGATGGCGCGCCCTGGTGGGATGTCGACGTCAACAAGATCCCCGACGCCACCCCGACCGTGCACACCGGCAACTACAAAGCCAACCCGTACACGGTGATGGGCAAGACTTACTACCCGATGCAGGACTCGCGCAGCTACCGCGCTGAAGGCACCGCCTCGTGGTACGGCACCAAGTTCCACGGCCAGAACACCGCCAACGGTGAGCTCTATGACCTCTACGGCATGAGCGCGGCGCACAAGACCCTGCCGCTGCCGGCCTACGTGCGGGTGACCAACCTGGCCAACGGCCGCAGCGTGATCCTGCGGGTCAACGATCGTGGCCCGTTCTATTCCGATCGCATCATCGATTTGTCTTATGCGGCAGCGAAGAAGCTCGGCTATGCCGAGATCGGCACCGCGCATGTGCGCGTCGAGGGGATCGATCCACAGCAATGGTGGGCCCAGCGTGGCCAGCAGCCACCGCTGATGCTCAAGGAGCCACAGGTGGCCCAGGCTCAGCCGATTGCGGCCAGCACCGGGCGGGTCGAGCAATGGACCCCCCCGCCGCAGCAGCACGCGGCACCCGTGGTGCCGGTGCAAGTGGGGGGTAACAACGTACCGAACGGCAACGGTGGCAGCTTCCTGCAGGTGGGCGCGTTCGCCAACCCGGATGCCGCCGAGTTGCTGCGCTCGAAGCTGAGCACCATGGTCAGCGCGCCGGTGTTCATCAGCTCCATCGTGCGCAACCAGCAGACGCTTCACCGGGTGCGCCTGGGGCCGATCAGCAGCCAGGGCGAGATCCAGCAGGCCCAGGACAGCATTCGCCTGGCGAACCTGGGGCAGGCGAAGGTCGTGACCGACTGACGCTATGTGCCGAACCCTTCGCGGGTTTGCCCGCGAAGCAGAGCACGCCGACCTGTCGGTTTGTTCATGAATTGCCGGGCAATGGCATGTACAATGCCCGTTTTTGCCCGCAGCGGCATTACGTCGCACAGTCGGGCCAGGCCACAGGCCATAAAACTAGACTGACGGGGCGCTGGGCAACCGAACCTGCCCACGAAACATCAGACCATTAGCGATTTACGAGAGACGGATGAACATCACCAACCTTGCCAAACGACTCTGCCTGCCCGTTCTGCTGCTGATCACGCCTGCCGCCTTCGCGGCGGAGCAGATGATGCCGGCACCTCCGCAACTGGCCGCCAAGTCCTACGTACTCATGGACGCGTCCAGCGGCAACGTGCTGGTCGAGAACAACGGTGACGAGCGCCTGCCGCCAGCCAGCCTGACCAAGCTGATGACCGCCTATATCGCCACCCTGGACATCCGTCGTGGCCAGATCGGCGAGAACGACCCGGTCACCGTCAGCGAGAACGCCTGGCGCACCGGTGGTTCGCGCATGTTCATCAAGGTCGGTAGCCAGGTCACCGTCAGCGACCTGCTGCACGGCATCATCATCCAGTCGGGCAACGATGCCTCTGTTGCCCTGTCCGAGCACATCGCCGGCAGCGAAGACGCCTTCGCCGACATGATGAACAAGACCGCCGGTGACCTGGGGATGGCCAACAGCCACTTCATGAACCCGACCGGCCTGCCGAACCCGGAGCACTACTCCTCGGCCCACGACATGGCCCTGCTGGCACGCGCGATCATCAACGAAGACCCCGCGCACTACGCCATCTACTCGCAGAAAGAGTTCTACTGGAACAACATCAAGCAGCCTAACCGCAACCTGCTGCTGTGGCGCGACAAGACCGTCGACGGCCTGAAGACCGGCCACACCGACGAAGCCGGCTACTGCATGGTCGCTTCGGCCGTTCGCGACGGCCAGCGCCTGATCGCCGTGGTGTTCGGTACCAACAGCGAACAGTCCCGTGCCGCCGAGACGCAAAAGCTGCTGACCTACGGTTTCCGCTTCTTCGAAACCCAGACCTTCTACCAGAAAGGCACCGAGCTGACCCAGGCTCCGGTATGGAAAGGCGCCACCAACCAGGTGAAAGCCGGCCTGGCCAACGACCTGACCATGACCATGCCTAAAGGCCAATTGAAACGCCTCCAGGCTTCGATGACCATGAACCCGCAGCTCACCGCACCGATCAATAAAGGTGACGTGATCGGCAAAGTGGAAGTCAAACTGGACGAGAAAGTCGTTCACAGTGCCGACCTCATCGCTCTCGATGGCGTGGAGGAAGGCGGATTCTTGCGCCGTATGTGGGATAGCATCCGTCTGTTCTTCTACGGGTTGTTCAACTGACACGTGACCTGCATGCCCCCGTGAACCAGGCGGGGGCGTTGTTGCTGCCACGGCTTACGAGGCCGTTTCCGCCATGAGCGAACCTGACGTCAAGTCGCACAAAATCGAATTCCCCTGCGAGGATTACCCGATCAAGGTGATCGGCGACACCGTTGTCGGTTTCCGTGACACCGTGATCGAGATCCTCAGCAAGCACGCCAAGGTCGACCTGTCGACCCTGGCCGAGCGCCAGAGCAAGGAAGGCAAGTACACCACGGTGCAACTGCATATCGTTGCCGAAAGCGAGAACCAGCTGCACGACATCAACAGTGCACTGCGTGCCACCGGCATCGTGAAAATGGTGCTGTGATGCCCGGCGTTCTCGGTTTTCGCGATCTTGGCCTGCAGCCCTATGAACCGGTGCTGGAGGCCATGCGTCGCTTTACCGAGCAACGTGGCCCCGACAGCCAGGACGAAATCTGGCTGGTGGAGCACCCTGCGGTCTTCACCCAGGGGCAGGCCGGCAAGGCCGAGCACCTGCTGATCCCGGGCGAGATCCCGGTGGTGCAGACCGACCGCGGCGGCCAGGTCACTTATCATGGCCCTGGCCAGCTGGTGGCTTACCTGCTGCTGGACGTGCGCCGCCTGAGCATTGGCGTGCGCGAACTGGTCAGCCGCATCGAGCAGACCCTGATCGACCTGCTCGCCAGCTACGGCGTGCAGGCCGTGGCCAAGCCCGATGCCCCTGGCGTCTATGTCGATGGCGCGAAGATCGCGTCCCTTGGCCTTCGAATTCGCAACGGCCGTTCCTTCCACGGCCTTGCCCTGAACGTGGACATGGACCTTGCGCCATTCCGCCGAATCAACCCCTGTGGGTATGCGGGGCTGGCCATGACCCAGCTGCGCGACCTGGCAGGCCCGATCGAACTCGACGAGGTCAGGACAAGGCTGCGCGGACAGCTGGTCAGGCACCTCGACTATGCTGAGCAGACGACCCTGACGGGCGGAATCGACTGATTATGACAACTGTGCAAGAAGCCGTGCCGAACCTGATCCCGACGCAAGACGTCACCCCCCGCCCCGCCCCGAAGAAAGTCGAGGCCGGCGTGAAGCTGCGCGGCGCCGAGAAGGTGGCGCGTATCCCGGTGAAGATCATCCCCACCGAAGAACTCCCGAAAAAACCTGACTGGATTCGCGTGCGCATCCCGGTTTCGCCGGAAGTCGACCGTATCAAGCAACTGCTGCGCAAGCACAAGCTACACAGCGTCTGCGAGGAGGCCTCCTGCCCGAACCTGGGCGAGTGCTTCTCCGGCGGTACCGCCACGTTCATGATCATGGGCGACATCTGCACCCGTCGCTGCCCGTTCTGCGACGTTGGCCACGGCCGACCAAAGCCGCTGGACCTGGATGAACCGAAAAACCTGGCCATCGCCATCGCCGACCTGCGCCTGAAGTACGTGGTGATCACTTCGGTGGACCGCGATGACCTGCGTGACGGTGGCGCCCAGCACTTCGCCGACTGCATCCGCGAGATCCGCGCGCTGTCGCCGGGCGTGCAGCTGGAGACCCTGGTCCCGGACTACCGCGGGCGCATGGACGTGGCGCTGGAGATCACCGCGCAGACCCCGCCGGACGTGTTCAACCACAACCTCGAGACCGTGCCGCGCCTGTACAAGGCCGCGCGTCCGGGTTCGGACTACGACTGGTCGCTGGACCTGCTGCAGAAGTTCAAGCAGATGGTCCCGCACGTACCGACCAAGTCCGGCCTGATGCTGGGCCTGGGCGAGACCGACGAGGAAGTCATCGAGGTCATGCACCGCATGCGTGAACACGACATCGACATGCTGACCCTGGGCCAGTACCTGCAACCGTCGCGCAACCACCTGCCGGTACAGCGCTTCGTCCACCCGGACACCTTTGCCTGGTTCGCCGAGGAAGGCTACAAGATGGGCTTCAAGAACGTCGCCTCCGGCCCGCTGGTGCGTTCGTCGTACCACGCCGACCAGCAGGCCCACAAAGCCAAGATCAAGCTCTGACGCGAGCTTGAGCGACCATGCCGATGCGCGCCGTGAGGCGGCATCGGCTTTTTTTTAGCTGCAAGTTTCAAGCGACAAGCTGCAAGGAGTGGCGCGATGAATTGTGTGGAGACCGTTGAATCCCTGTTGCCCAAGGCATTGCCCGACAATGCCTGTTTCGCCATCGTCGCGCCGGCGGGGCCGGCGCGGGTGGACGCCGACAAGGCACGCCAGTGGTTCGAACGGCGGGGCTACCGCTGCCGTCTCTATCCCGGGGTAAGCCAGGCGGATGGTTACCTGGCGGGCAGCGACCAGCAGCGCCTCCAGGACCTGCACGATGCCTTTCGCGATCCCGACGTCGACGCCATCCTCTGCATGCGTGGCGGCTATGGCAGCATGCGCCTGCTCGATGCCCTCGATTTCGAGTTGATTCGCCGCCATCCCAAGCCGCTGATCGGCTATAGCGATATCACTGCCTTGCATACGGCCATCAACCGGTATTCGGGCCTGGTTACCTTCCACGGGGCGATGCTCAACGCCGACTTGCTGGGTGGGAAGCTCGAGCCTACCGTCGATTCGTTGCTTGAGCAGCTGTGCGGACGCCTGGAGGCAGGCGATGCGATTGGCCACCCGGCAGCCTTCCCGCTCACCACGGTGGTGCCTGGAGTGGCCTCCGGGCGCCTGGTGGGGGGCAACCTGTCGATGCTGGGTGCCACGATGGGCACGCTGGCGGAAATCGATATCCGGGACGGCATCCTGTTCATCGAGGACGTCAACGAGCCGCTTTACCGGGTGGACCGCCTGCTGACCCAGCTGCGCCTGGCAGGCAGGCTGGAGGGCGTGCGAGGTGTGTTGGTAGGCGACTTCGCGGGAATTACGGTCGCATCATTGACGCCGTTGCTGCTGGATATCTTCGGGCCGCTTGGGGTACCGGTGCTGGCGGGGTGGCGCAGTGGGCATTGTGATCCGAATGTGTGCCTGCCGCTGGGGGCGAGGGTGCGGCTGGATGCCGGCCAGCAGAGGGTGGTGCTGGAGCAGGGATTGTTCAAGGCTTGAAGTGGTCGGGGCCGCTTTGCGGCCATCGCCGGCAAGCCAGCTCCTACAGGTACATGCAGGAGCCGGCTTGCCGGCGAACAGGTCTCAACGACGCAGGCTATCGAGCAGCTTGTGCGTTGGGTAGCCATCCGCCGGCCAGCCCTGCGCTTGCTGCGCGTTGCGGATGGCCTTGCGGGTATTGGCACCGATGATCCCGTCAGCATTGCCCGCCTCATGCCCGTTGGCATTGAGCAGCGTCTGCAACTCGATACGCTCGCTGCGGCTCAGCGGCAGGTCGTCCTTGGGCCAACTGCCGGCGATAAACCCCCAACCGTAGAAACGATCCCCCAGCAGGCTCACCGCCAACGCATATGAAGACGAGTTGTTGTACTTGAGGATGGCGCGGAAGTTGTCCAGCACCAGGAATGCCGGGCCGCGTGCGCCAGCCGGCAACAGCAGTGCGGCGGACAACTGGCTGCTGCCAGCGGGCAGTTGGGTGCCGGCGGGCAATTTCACGCCCAATTGCAGCCACTCGCTGACACTCTTGCGTTGGCTGCCGTCGGCCAGCCAGAAGTCGAAGCCGGCCGGCACCTGCACCTCGAAGCCCCAAGGCTGGCCACGCTTCCAGCCGGAGGCTTGAAGATAGTGGGCGGTCGACGCCAGGGCGTCGGCAGTGCTGTTCCAGATGTCGCGGCGACCGTCGCCGTCGAAGTCCACGGCATGCGTCAGGTAGGTGGTCGGGATGAACTGGGTCTGGCCCATGGCGCCGGCCCAGGAGCCGCGCATGGCGTCGGGCGGGATATCGCCGTTCTGCAGGATCTGCAGGGCGGCGATCAGCTGGTCCTGGGCGAATTGCGGGCGACGGCCTTCGTAGGCGAGGGTGGCCAGCGAGCGGATCACCGACTTGCTGCCCTGGAACTGGCCGAAGTTGCTTTCCATGCCCCAGACCGAGACCAGCACCTGGCGGTCGACGCCGTAGCGCTGTTCGATACGGCTCAGCAGTTCGCTGTTCTGTTCCAGCAGCTTCTTGCCGTTGCGCACGCGCAGGGGCGACAGGGCGCCGTCGAGATACTCCCAGACCGGGCGGGTGAACTCGGGTTGGCTGCGGTCGGCCTTGATCACGTCCATGTCCGGGGTGACGCCGAGGAAGGCGCGATCGAACAGGCTGGGGCTGATACCGGCTTGCAGGGCTTGCTGGCGGAAGCCTGCCTGCCATTGGGCGAAGGTCTGCAACGGCTGGATTTCGGTGCTGGCTTCAGGTGTGGCGCTGGGCAGGGTGACGACCGGGGCGGGCTGGGCAGGTGCCAGCGGCAGGGCGTCCGCGGCGGTGGGTTTCTCCGCGCAGGCGACGAGCAGGATGAAGCTGGTGGCAGCGATCAGCTGGCGCGGTTGCCAGCGTAGAGTGAGACGAGAGGGCATGCACAGATCCAGAATTGCAGGTCAGGTGCCGACCATACCATGCCTGCGCTTTTCATGCCCTTTCAGGCGGCCATAAAGCAAGAAGCCTCCCAATCTCTCGATTGGAAGGCTTCGCGGCGGTAGCTGCCTTTGCCCTTGTTCGGTTGTTCCTGGCGGCAGCGGAACAGCGGTTGGGCGATGATCGACTTGGCCTTGTTGGGGCCGTGCTTCTTCGGTTTCTTGCTCATGGTGGGTTCCCGGTCGGGGTGGATTTCGCGGCGGACTCTAGGCTTGTTGGCGGTAGAGGGCCAATTGATTGTGTATATGGTGCGGCAGCAGCGGTCCCTGTAGGAGCGGGTTTACCCGCGAAGAATGCGACACGGTATGTGACACCCGCTTTGCGGGTGATCGCGGCTGAAGCCGCTCCTACTCAGACGGGAGGGCCAGGCGTTGCCCTGCCATCAGCAGCGACAACCGGGTCAGGCCGGTCCAGGGTGACCCTTCGGCCTGCCCCTTGATCTGCGCGTCGATGCGCTGGGCATCCTGCAGCAGCATCGCCCAGCGCTGCGCCGAAAGGCGTTGCAGGGCCTTGCTCACGAGGGGGCGGCGCTTGTCCCACACCGGTGGCCGGGCTTGGCTGAAAGCCTTGTCGAGCGGGACGCCCTGGCTGAATTGCAGGGCCAGCCCAGCCAGCAGACGCAACTCACGGGCCAGGGCCCAGAGTATGACCGGCGGCTCGACACCTTCGCCGCGCAAGCCCTCGAGCATGCGCAGGGCATGGGCCGCTTCACCGTTGAGAATGGCGTCGACCAGGCCGAAGACATCGAAGCGGGCGCTGTCGGCGACGGCGGCCTGGACGGTTTCGACGGTGATCTGGTTGCCTTCGGCGAGCAGCTTGAGCTTCTCGATTTCCTGGGCAGCAGCCAGCAGGTTGCCTTCCACCCGCGCGGCGATCAGGTCGACCGCGTCGCGCTGGGCCGACAGGCCGGCCTGCGACAGGCGTTGGCTGATCCACTGCGGCAACTGCTGTGCGTCCACCGGCCAGATCTGCACGAACTGGCAGTGTTCGCCCTCGATCAGTGCCTTGCCCCACTTGGTTTTCTGCGCACTGCCGTCAAGCTTGGGCAGGCTGATCAGAAGCAGCGTGTCTTCGGCGGGCCTGGCGCAATACTTCATCAGCGCGGCGGCGCCTTTGTCACCCGGCTTGCCGGAGGGCAGGCGCAGTTCCAGCAGGCGGCGCTGGGCGAACAATGACAGGCTGGCGCCGGCCTGGAGCAGGTTGCCCCAGTCGAAGTTGGCGTCGGCGCTGAACACCTGGCGCTCATCGAAGCCCTGCTGGCGCGCGGCGCCGCGGATGGCATCAGCGGCCTCCTGGCACAGCAGCGGGTCGTCACCGCTGACGATGTACACGGGCGCGAGCTGGCCTTGCAGGTGCTTGTTGAGTTGGGCGGGGGACAGTTTCATAGAGAAAGGCGGGGTGGCTCTGGCACCCCGCTCCGGCTCACTTGGCCGGGACTTCCAGCGGCGATTGCTGGGGCGTCTCGTCCTGGATGCGTTGCGCTTCCTGCAGGGCGCGTGCTTCAGCCTGGGCACGTTCGTCGGCCTTGCGCTGCAGGTCGTCGAGGCGAGCTGGAGTCAGCTGCTGCAGGCGTACCATCATGCCTTGCACCAGGTCACGGCGAATCTCGTTGCGAACCTGGGTGGCTTCCTGGCCGGAGCCGGTGATGTTGTTGCCGTCGTACACGTAGTACTTCTGCACTTGCAGTTTGTCTTCCAGCAGAACGCTGTCGTTCTGGCCTTCGATTGCATAGTTGAGCACGGTGGTCAGCTCGTATTCCGCCGAACGGGAACCGCCGGTGTAGGTTGCCGCGCGCTGGGTTTCCTGCTCGTTGGTAAGCACGAGCTTGTAAGGCGCGCCGCTGTAGACCTTCACGCCGCTGTTCTGCAGCGTGGTGCGCAGTTGCTTGACCGTGTCGCCATAGGCGTTACGGGCGCTGAGGTCCAGTTCCTTGATGGTCAGTTCGGTGGTGCCAGTGCCGCGCAGCTGGAAACCGCAGGCGCTCAGCAGTACAGCGAGGCCCATTACCAGCAGATTGCGTTTGATCATGTTGTAGCTCCCTCGTGGGCCGAATACGCCCACCCGTGCGGGTGGGCGTTGCCATCAATTGGCGACGATGTTGACCAGTTTGCCCGGTACCACGATGACCTTGCGGATGGTCAGGCCATCGGTGAAACGCAGGACGTTCTCGTTGTTGCGGGCGGCGGCTTCGATCTCTTCTCGGCTGGCGGCGGCAGGCATTTCCACCTGGCCACGCAGCTTGCCGTTGACCTGCACCACCAGCGTCACGGTGTCCTGCACCAGGGCGCTTTCGTCGACGCTCGGCCAGGTCGCGTCGATCACCGCTTGTTCATGGCCCAACTGCTTCCACAGTTCGTGGGAGATGTGCGGGGTGATCGGCGCCAGCAGCAGGGTGACGGCCTCGAGGCCTTCCTGCAGCAAGGCGCGATCCTGAGCGCTGGCCTGGGGGGCCTTCTCCAGCACGTTCATCACGGTCATCACCTGGGCGATGGCGGTGTTGAACTTGTGGAACTGGCCCACGTCGGTGCTGGCTTGCTTGATCGCGGCGTGGATGGCGCGGCGGATGACTTTCTGCTCGTCGCTCAGGGCGGCGATGTCCAGCTGGCCCGGCAGGCCCTGTGCCACGTGGGCCTGGGCCAGGCGCCAGACGCGGCGCAGGAAGCGGCTCGCGCCTTCGACACCGGAGTCGGACCATTCCAGGCTCATGTCGGGCGGCGAGGCGAACATCATGAACAGGCGGCAGGTGTCGGCACCGTACTGCTCGATCATCGACTGTGGGTCGACGCCGTTGTTCTTCGATTTCGACATCTTCTCGGTGCCGCCGATTTCCACCGGCAGGCCGTCGGTTTTCAGGCGCGCGCCAATGATCTTGGCTTTCGCGTCGCGCTCGACCTCGACGTCGGCCGGGTTGAACCAGTCCTTGCCGCCGTTGCTGGCGACACGGTAGTACGTTTCGGCGACCACCATGCCTTGAGTCAGCAGGTTCTTGAACGGCTCGTTCGAGGTTACCAGGCCTTCGTCACGCATCAGCTTGTGGAAGAAGCGCGCGTACAGCAGGTGCAGGATGGCGTGCTCGATACCGCCGATGTACTGGTCAACCGGCAGCCAGTGGTTGGCCGCTTTCGGGTCGACCAGGCCCTTGTCGTAGTTTGGCGAGGCGTAGCGGGCGAAGTACCAGGACGACTCGACGAAGGTGTCCATGGTGTCGGTTTCGCGCTTGGCCGCGCTGCCGCATTTCGGGCAGGTGCACTCATAGAATTCGGGCATGCGCGCCAGCGGCGAACCGGCGCCGTCCGGCACCACGTTCTCCGGCAGAGTCACCGGCAGTTGATCTTCCGGAACCGGCACGTCGCCGCAGGACGGGCAGTGGATGATCGGGATCGGGCAACCCCAGTAGCGCTGGCGGCTGATGCCCCAGTCGCGCAGGCGGAACTGGGTGCGCGACTTGCCCAGGTCCTTGCGGATCAGCGCGGCTTCGATGGCGTCGAAGGCGCCCTGGAAGTCCAGGCCGTCGAACTCGCCGGAGTTGATCAGCTGGCCGTGCTCGCCGTAGGCGGCCAGCCATTCGCTGCCGACGTCGTCACCGGCACTGGTGCGCACCACCGCCTTGACCGGCAGGTTGTACTTGTGGGCGAACTCGAAGTCGCGCTCGTCGTGGGCCGGTACGGCCATCACCGCGCCGTCGCCGTAGTGCATCAGCACATAGTTGGCGACCCATACCGGCAGCTTCTCGCCGGTCAGCGGGTGCTCGACGAACAGGGAAGTGGCCATGCCCTTCTTCTCCTGCGTGGCCATGTCGGCCTCGGCGACGCTGCCGCTCTTGCACTCGTCGATGAACGCCTGCAGCGCCGCATTGCCCTGGGCGGCCTGGGTGGCCAGCGGGTGTTCGGCGGCGACGGCCACGTAGGTGGCGCCCATCAGCGTGTCCGGACGGGTGGTGAAGACCTTCAGGGTGCCTTCATGGCCGATGCTGGCCTGGTCGTACGGGAACTGCACCTCCATGCCGCGCGACTTGCCGATCCAGTTGCGTTGCATCGTCTTGACCTGCTCGGGCCAGCCCGGCAGCTCGTCGAGGCTTTCCAGCAACTCGTCGGCGTAGTCGGTGATGCGGAAGTAGTACATCGGGATCTCGCGCTTCTCGATCAGCGCGCCCGAACGCCAGCCACGGCCGTCGATGACCTGCTCGTTGGCCAGTACGGTCTGGTCGGCCGGGTCCCAGTTGACAGTGCCGTTCTTGCGGTAGATCACGCCTTTTTCGAACAGGCGGGTGAACAGCCACTGTTCCCAGCGGTAGTAGTCCGGCTTGCAGGTGGTGACTTCACGCGACCAGTCGATGGCCAGGCCCAGGCTCTTGAGCTGGGTCTTCATGTAGTCGATGTTCTCGTAGGTCCACTTGGCCGGGGCGACGTTGTTCTTCATCGCGGCGTTTTCCGCCGGCATGCCGAAGGCGTCCCAGCCCATCGGTTGCAGGACGTTCTTGCCGAGCATGCGCTGGTAGCGGGCAATCACGTCGCCGATGGTGTAGTTGCGCACGTGGCCCATGTGTAGCTTGCCGCTCGGGTACGGGAACATCGATAGGCAGTAGTAAGTCTCTTTGCCTGGCTGTTCGGTAACAGCGAACGATTGTTGCTCGTCCCAGGCATTCTGGGCGGCGGCTTCTACATCACGGGGTGTGTATTGTTCGTGCATGGCTACTTTGTATTGAGAGATAAGAGACATGTTCCAGGCAGCGCGACCTCGCTGCGTCCGGCACTCCGGTGTCGTAATAGAGTGAACGCCGTAGCATACATGAGCGTCGCGCGTCGTGGGAAACCCAGTTTGCATCGCGCGCCGCGCGGGCCGTTGGTCGTGACGGACGGCTGCTTTTGCCAGCGACGCTAAGCTCTTTTGTGGGGGGAGAAATTCTTACCTTCAATGAGGTGAACGGATGGGAGAGTCGCAACTACCTGCAAACAAACCGGAGCTGTACGAGCGCCTGATCGACCGCCTGGGCCTGGCACTGGAAATTGCCAGGACATCGGTACGATTGCGCGATGAGATGCCCGCCGAACTGGAGTTACGTGGTCTGAGCCACGCCGAGTTCGAGGTAATCAAGGCCTACCTGGAATCGCTCCCGGAAGGCCGTCATGCCAGCGCCGGTGCGTATACGCAGCCGGAACAGTCCACGGCCAGGATCATCTGGCTCAAGGATAGAAAGCGTTCAACCGCTCCAGCCAGATCCAGGACGCTGCCGTCCCGATAGCCGTTCAGGGTTGCAGGCGCAGGGCAACGCGCCGGTTCTTCGATACAACACGCTCCGATCGGTGCCGGTCGCCCTTGAGGCCCGGCGCCGATCCTCTTAGGCTGCATGCCTTCCATGGAGGTATGTCATGCCGATTCGCTTTTTCATCAAACAATGGTTGATGCCCCCGGGCCTGCTCCTGCTCCTGCTGCTGGCCGCCTGGTGGTGGCGACGGCGACGTCCGCGCCTGGCGGCCTTCTGTTTCACCGTTGGATTGGGTGGGCTGTGGCTGATGAGCATGCCGCTGGCGGTGGAGCAGGCGGCACGGGCGCTGGAGACCGAACCGTCCCTTGAACTGGTCGCTTGGAAAGAGCTGGCGAAGAAAGCCGATGCCATCGTGGTCCTTGGCGCCGGACGTGAACGGGGCGATCCAGCCTGGGGCGGCTCGGACCAGCCGACCTATGTCGCGCTGGAGCGCATGCGCTTTGCTGCGCAGTTGGCCAAGGCTTCCGGGTTGCCGGTGGTGACCAGTGGCGGCTTGCACTACGGCACGCCGCCCAGTGAGGCGCAGTTGATGGCTGATCGCCTGGAGGCCGATTTCGGGGTGAAGGTCGCCTGGAAGGAAGAGGCCAGCCGTACCACCTGGGAGAATGCCGACTTCACGGCGAAGCTGCTGCAGCCGTTGGGTATTCGTCGTGTGGTGGTCGTGACCCAGGCCTGGCATATGCAGCGCTCTCGCTGGAGCTTCGAGCGGGCGGGGTTCGAGGTGCTGCCAGCCCCGGTGGGCTTCCTCGGGCAGGAGCATGCGCGGCCATTTGGCGGATTACTGCCGGAAGGGCGGGCAATGTGGCAGAGCGGGCAGTTGCTGAATGAAGCGGTGGGGCTGCTGGGGTATCGGTTGTTCTATTGATGCCTGGCGTACGCGATCTCTGTAGGAGCGGCTTTAGCCGCGATGCAGGCGACGCGGCGCCTGCTACCCGCTTCGCGGGTGATCGCGGCTGAAGTCGCTCCTACAGGGGTGTTGCCGGTTAGACGGTCTTGGCGATTCGCCCCGCGAGCAGCGCCCAGCCCAGCAGCAACGCGCAGACGATCGCCAGCGGCCACGAACGCCATTGCAGGTAAGGCGTGAGTTGCTGCATCGGCACCACCTCGCCATACAGTACCGCTCGCTGGAACTGCGGCACTTGCGCGGTGATCCGGCCAAACGGGTCGATCAGCGCCGTCACGCCGTTGTTGGTGGCGCGGATCATCCAGCGACCGGCCTCCAGCGCACGCATCTGGGCCATCTGCAGGTGTTGCAGCGGGCCGATCGAGGTGCCGAACCAGGTGTCGTTGCTGATGGTCAGCAGCAGGTCGCTGCGCGCCGCCAGGCTGGCGGCGAACTCCGGGTAGACCACTTCGTAGCAGATGTACGGCGCGATCTGGTAGCCCTTGGCCTGCAGCAGTGGCTGGTCCTCGGGGCCGCGGGCGAAGTCCGACATCGGCAGGTTGAAGAACTCGATCAGCCCGCGCAGCATGTCTTGCAATGGCACGTACTCACCAAACGGCACCAGCTTCTGCTTGAGGTAGGTGCCGTCGCCCTCGCCGGTCACGGTGATGCCGTTGAAATAGCGGCGCTGGTGGCGCACTTCCTGGCGCACCGGCACGCCAGTGATCAGCGCCGAATGCCGCTCGGCGGCAAAGCCGCCCATCATGTCGATGTAGCCTTGGGCCTGGTCCTTGAGCACGGGGACCGCAGTTTCCGGCCAGACCAGCAGGTCGACGGGTTTCGAGCTGAAGCTCATGTCGCGGTACAGCGCCAGTTGCGCATTGACGTGCGCCGGGTCCCATTTCAGGTCCTGCTCCACATTGCCCTGCAGGGCGGCGACCTTCAGCGGGTCGCCCGCCGGCTTGGTCCAGGCGTGGTCCTTGAGGGCCAGGCCGACGATCCAGGGCGCCACCAGCAACAGCACGCCCACGGCCAGGAACGAACGGCGTTCGCGCAGGCGGTGGAGGTTGCACAGCAGGGCGGCGGTGAGTGCCAGGGCGAAGGAGATCAGCCAGACTCCGCCCAGCGGGGCGAGGCCGGCCAGTGGGCCGTCGAGTTGGCTGTAGCCGGCGTAGAGCCAGGGGAAGCCGGTGAGGAACCAGCCGCGGAAGGCCTCTTGCAACAGCCACAGGGCGGCGAAGCACAGGGCATCGGCCAATGGCGCCTCGTCGCGCCGCAGCCAGCGCGCCCAGAGCCAGGCGGGCAGGGCGAAGAAGAACGCCAGGCAGGCGAAGAACGCCACCAGCAGGGCAATCGCCAACAGCGGCGAGGCGCCACCGTAGGTGTTCATGCTGACGTAGATCCACCAGGTGCCGGCACCGTACAGGCCGAAACCGAAGCACCAGCCACGGCCCAGGGCCCGGCGCGGGCTCAGCTCGCGCAGGCCGGCGTAGAACAGGGCCAGGGACAGCAGGGCCAGCGGCCAGATGTCGAAGGGTGCCAGGGCCAGGAGGGTGGAGGCGCCGGCCGCCAGGGCCAGCAGGTTACCGGGCCAGCCGGGGCGGGTGATCCAGCGCATGTCGTTCCTTAGCGGGTGATCGGTGTCAGGCGCAGCAAGTGTATCCGGCGACTGTCGGCATTGAGAATACGGAAGCGGTAGCTGCCGATTTCGGTGGTTTCGTTGCGCTTGGGCAGGTGGCCGAAGGCGCTCATGACCAGGCCGCCGACGGTGTCGAACTCGTCATCGGAGAATGCGCTGTCGAAGAACGCGTTGAAGTTCTCGATGGGCGTAAGCGCCTTGATCAGGAAGTCGCCGCTGGGCAATGGCTTGATGTAGCTGTCCTCCTCGACGTCATGCTCGTCCTCGATGTCGCCGACGATCTGCTCGAGCACGTCCTCGATGGTCACCAGGCCCGCCACGCCGCCATATTCGTCGATGACGATGGCCATGTGGTTGTGGTTGGCACGGAACTCGCGCAGCAGCACGTTCAGGCGCTTCGATTCGGGCACGAAGGTGGCTGGGCGCAGCAGGTCCTTGATATTGAAACTGTCACCGTTCTCTTTGAGGATGAGTGGCAGCAGGTCCTTGGCGAGCAGGATGCCGAGCACATCGTCGTGGCTCTCGCCGATCACCGGGTAGCGCGAGTGCGCGGCGTCGATCACCGCCGGCAGGAACTCGCGTGGCGACTGGCTGGCCTTGATGCTGATCATCTGCGAGCGCGGCACCATGATGTCGCGCACCTGCAGGTCGGCGACCTGGATGGCACCCTCGACGATGGTCAGCGCTTCGCTGTCGAGCAGCTTGTTCTGATGGGCTTCGCGCAGCAGCTCGAGGAGCTCCTGGCGGTTTTTCGGCTCATGGGCAAAAGCCTGGGTCAGTTTACCCAGCCAGGACTTTTGCCCGTTGCTCGATCGATCTTCGCTCATGGCGGTTACTCGTGATCCTTGCAGTGTTCAGTGTGTGATTGAATCGGTTTCGTCGTCGGCGTACGGGTCCGGGTGACCCAGTTCCGCCAGCAATTCTCGTTCCAGCGCTTCCATCTCCTCGGCCTCATCGTCTTCGATGTGGTCGTAGCCGAGCAGGTGCAGGCAGCCATGGATGACCAGGTGCGCCCAGTGCGCCTCGAGCGACTTGCCCTGTTCCCGGGCTTCGCGCTCGACCACCGGCACGCAGATCACCAGGTCACCCAGCAGCGGAATGTCGAGCAGGTCGTCGGGCACGTCGGCGGGGAAGGACAGCACGTTCGTCGCGTAGTCCTTGTGCCGGTAAGTGTGGTTCAGCTCGCGGCCTTCAATCTCGTCGACCAGGCGGATGGTCATCTCCGAGTCGGCTGTACGCTGGCGCAGGGCCAGCTCGCACCAGCGGCGGAAGGCGGTGTCATCGGGGGCGGCGGCGTCCGTGGCCCGTTGCAGGTCGAGTTCAAGCATCTTTGCCGGTTGCCTCGGGCTTCGACTGACGGGCTTCGAAGCGGTCGTAGGCTTCGACGATACGCTGCACCAGCGGGTGGCGTACCACGTCCTTGGGCTGGAAATGGGTGAAACTGATGCCCGGCACGTCCTTGAGCACCTCGATCACGTGGGCCAGGCCCGACTTGGTGCCACGGGGCAGGTCGACCTGGGTGATGTCGCCGGTGATCACCGCGGTCGAGCCGAAGCCGATGCGGGTGAGGAACATCTTCATCTGCTCGAGGGTGGTGTTCTGGCTTTCGTCGAGGATGATGAAGCTGTTGTTGAGCGTGCGGCCGCGCATGTAGGCCAGCGGGGCGATCTCGATCACCTGGCGCTCGATCAGTTTGGCCACGTGTTCGAAGCCGAGCATTTCGTAGAGTGCGTCATAGAGCGGGCGCAGATACGGGTCGATTTTCTGTGCCAGGTCACCGGGCAGGAAGCCAAGCTTCTCGCCAGCCTCGACCGCCGGGCGCACCAGCAGGATGCGCCGCACCTGCTCGCGCTCCAGGGCGTCGACGGCGCAGGCCACAGCCAGATACGTCTTGCCGGTACCGGCCGGGCCGATGCCGAAGTTGATGTCGTTGGCCAGGATTTCCTTGACGTAGCGCTGCTGGTTGAGCCCGCGTGGACGAATGTTGCCCTTGCGCGTGCGCAGCGAGACGCTGACCTCGTTGACGGCCGGATTGTCGATGTGCTCGACGGCCGACTCCTGGAGGTAGAGATGGACGGTTTCCGGTGACAGGTCGCTGGCCTGGGTCTCTCGGTAGAGACGGCGCAACAGCTGTTCCGCTGCGGAAGTGGTCTTGGGTTCGCCGATCAGTTCGAATTGATTGCCGCGGTTGCGGATCTCGATGGCCAGGCGCTGTTCGATCAGGCGCAGGTGCTCGTCGAACTGGCCGCACAGGTTGGCGAAACGGTGGGCCTCGAAAGGTTCGAGGATGAAACGATGGGGTTGTATGGGTGCGTTCAAGGTCGTTTCTAGCCGCTCGACGGCGATGGATGTGAACTCAAGAATAACCCTTGAATGGCAGTGGCGAAAGCACTGAAACGATCAAGGGGTGTAGCCCTGTGCTGGCGCCTTCGCATTCAAGCCTGCTAGCGCCGCCCTTTGTAGGAGCGGCTTTAGCCGCGATGCAGGCGTGGCACCCGCTTCGCGGGTGATCGCGGCTAAAGCCGCTCCTACAGAGGTCGTGCCAAGTCAAGGGGGCCTTGCCTCGCAATGCGGCCGAAGACACCAACGCCGTTTGCCCGCCTGCAATGGATTGTGGCAGTGGAAGTTGACGATACGGTGAAGGCGAGGGCTCAGGGCAAGGGCGAAAAGGGTGTGCGCCCTTCGGCGTTCTGCAATTCGAGCAGGTATTTGCGGAAGATCTGGCCGAGCACCTGGGTGGCGTGTTCGAGTTCGTCGCGGGGCATTTGCTCGGTGACTTCGTCGGCCATGTCCAGGGCGTCCTCCGCCCCGTTGACCGCGGCCATTTTCAGCAGGATGTAGGCCTGCACGTTGTTGGCCTTGACGCCTTCGCCATGGAAGAACATCGAACCTAGACGGTACTGCGCCTGGGCCTGGCCCTGCAGCGAGGCCTTCTCGAACCATTTGAGGGCGAAGTCGAGGTGACGTGGCGTACCGCTGTAGTAGAACTCGCCCAGTTCGTATTGCGCCTCGGCATCCCCGGATTCCGCCGTCCGCTCGCAGGCCTTCAGGGCGCTCTCCAGTTCTTCGGGCGCTGTATTGAGGGTGCAGCGGCCCGTCGCTGGAATCAGCAACGAGTTACCGCCCTCCGCCAGGGCCAGCAGGGGCTGAAGTAGCAACAGGCAGCCCAGGGTCAGGGCGCGGCCGGTGCGGTTCATGGGGATCGACTTACCTCTGCAAAGCTGCGGCCAATATCTCTGGTGGCACATTATGGGATAAGCAGCGCCAACCTTACAAAGATTTACTCGAATTTCTGCCTCATGGAAGGAGGGACAGCTTCGGCGTGGCTGTGTGAACGGGGTCACACGTCGAGGGTTGTTCGCCGGCAAGCCGGCGAACAGGGCCAGGTCACTTGAGCTTGGCGAAGGCGCGCTCGGCCGCATCCAGGGTGATCTGCAGCTCCTTGTCGCCATGGGCGATGGAGGTGAAGCCAGCCTCGAAGGCACTCGGGGCCAGGTACACGCCACCTTCAAGCATCAGGTGGAAGAAACGCTTGAAACGTTCCGCGTCGCTGGCCATCACGTCGTCGAAGGTGACGATGTCGTCGGCGCCGCTGAAGTACAGGCCGAACATGGCACCCGCCTGCGTGGTGACGAACGGTACGCCTGCGGCATCGGCGCGTTGCTGCAGGCCGTCGAGCATGCGGCTGGTGAAGGCCGTCAGTTCGTCGTGGAAGCCGGGGCGGCTGATCAACTTGAGGGTGGTCAGGCCGGCAGCCATGGCCAGCGGGTTGCCCGACAGGGTGCCAGCCTGGTAGACCGGGCCCAGCGGGGCGATGCAGCCCATGATCTCGCGCTTGCCACCGAAGCAGCCGACCGGCATGCCGCCACCGACGATCTTGCCGAAGGTCGACAGGTCCGGGGTGATGCCGTAGTGACCCTGGGCACCGCCCAGCGATACGCGGAAACCGGTCATCACTTCATCGAAGATCAGCACCACGCCATGCTTGTCGCACTGCTCGCGCAGGCCTTCGAGGAAGCCCGGCGCCGGTGGCACGCAGTTCATGTTGCCGGCCACTGGCTCAACGATGATGCAGGCCACGGTCTGGCCGACTTCGGCGAGGGTCTTCTCGACTGCGGCGATGTCGTTGAACGGCAGCGTCAGGGTGTGCTTGGCGAAGTCCGCCGGCACGCCGGCCGAGCTCGGTACACCTTGTGTCAGCAGGCCGGAACCGGCCTTGACCAGCAGGCTGTCGGAGTGACCGTGGTAGCAACCCTCGAACTTGATGATGGCGTCGCGGCCGGTGTAGCCACGGGCCAGGCGAATGGCGCTCATGGTCGCTTCGGTGCCGGAGCTGACCATGCGCACCATCTCCATCGACGGCACGATCGAGCAGACCAGGTCGGCCATTTCGGTTTCCATGGCGGTCGGCGCGCCGTACGACAGGCCGTGTTCCAGCTGCCGGCGCACGGCGTCCAGCACGTCCGGGTGGCCGTGGCCAAGGATCATCGGGCCCCAGGAACCAACGTAGTCGACATAGCGCTTGTCATCCTCGTCGACGACATAGGCGCCTTCGGCGTGCTTGAAGAACAGCGGGGTGCCGCCAACGCTCTTGAAGGCACGCACGGGCGAGTTCACCCCGCCGGGGATGTGCTTCTGGGCTTCTTTGAACAGGGATTCGGAACGGGACATGGGATCTTCTCTCGAAATCAGGAGGCGAACAGGGCGTTGAAGGCACGGGCGCGGCGGGTGACTTCCTGCGCGCTGTCGGCACCGAACAAGCCGTGGATCACCGCCAGCAGGTCGGCGCCATGGGCGACCAGCGGGGCGGCGTTGTCGAGGGTGATGCCGCCGATCACCGCGATCGGCAGTTTCACGTGGGCACGGGCCTGCTCCAGCAGTTCGAGGCTGGCGGCCGGGGCGCCCGGCTTGGTGACGGAATTGAAGAAGCGGCCGAAGGCGACATAGCTGGCACCTTCGCTGGCGGCCTGCTCGGCGAGCTTGAGGCTGGCGTGGCAGGTGGAACCGATGATCGCCTGGCGGCCGAGCAGGGCGCGGGCCGGTGTCAGGGGGCCGTCGGTCTGCCCCAGGTGCACACCGACACCCAGGCGCGCGGCCAGTTCGGCGTCGTCGTTGATGATCAGCTGTGTGCCGTAGCGCTCGCAGAGCTTCTGCAGGCCTTCGGCTTCACGCAGGCGGCGCCCGGCGTCGTCGCTCTTGTCGCGGTACTGCAGCAGGCGGACGCCGCCTTCGAGCGCCGCCTCGACGTGGCTGAGGAAACGGCCGGCAAGCAGCTGGCTGTCGGTGATGGCATACAGACCGCGGAGCGTCATCGGGTGGCCTCGTGTCAGGAGCAGAAATCCAGGGGCAGGCGGCGCGGCACGTACTGGCCCTTGCCCAGTTGCTCGGCGTCACGCAGGGTGCGCCAGGTGTAGTCCAGGGCGCTGCGCACGGCGCTTTCCAGCTGCTCGCCGAGGGCCAGGCGACCGGCCAGGGCGCTGGCCAGGGTGCAGCCCGAGCCGTGGTAGCTGCCTGGCAGGCGCTGGCAGGTCCAGGTGTGCGACTGGCCGTCGCGGCTGTACAGGCGGTTGTGGATTTCGGTCTCGTCGCCGTGACCGCCGGTGATCAGCAGGTGTCTACAGAACGGCAGCAGTTTCTCGGCGCATTCGTCCGCCGTGCCGTCCGGCAGCTCCGCGAGGATACGCGCTTCCGGCAGGTTCGGCGTGGCGATGGTGGCCAGGGGCAGCAGGCGCTCGCGCAGGGCGTAGCCGACCTCGTCCTTGCCCAGGCGGCCGCCGCCGCCAGCGCGCAGCACCGGGTCGCAGACCAACGGCAGATGCGGGTGCGCGGCCAGCAGTTCGGCGACGGTGTCGACCATCTCGATCGAGCCGAGCATGCCCAGCTTGACCGCGGCCACCGTGGAGTCGGCCAGCACGGCGTTGGCCTGGGCCAGCACCCACTCGCGGTCGAGCACGCGGAAGTCGGAAACGTTGACGGTATCCTGCACGGTCAGGGCGGTCACGGCAGGCGCGGCGTGACAGCCCTGGGCGAGCAGGGCTTCGATATCTGCCTGCAGGCCGGCGCCACCACTGGGGTCGTGGCCGGACAGACAGAGGACAACGGGGCGGGAGCTGTAGGTATTCATGGTCGGCGAGCTTATCACCAAACCTTTTTGCGCGGATCGGTCGCTGCGCAAGATTTGTTGATCAAGTGGTCAGGATGTAATTGTGTGGGTCTCTGAAAGCTGCATGCTAGAGCTTCTGCATGCAAATTCGCAGTGGCCTCTGGCCATGCCGGAAAGCTATGCTAGAGTGCTCGGATAACTCGATAAACGGGCTCTGCCGGATCACGTCGTCTCAAAGGGAAAGGAGGCAACCGCGACGCGACTGGACAGGCCATGCTGGGGCTGTATGCGCTATTTGCTGATTGTGCTTCTGGGCTGCTTGCCCTTGCTCGCCGGGGCGGTCGAATTCGACGACAGCACCGGGCGTCTGCCGCTGGGCCGTTCCATGCTGGTCTACGAGGACCACGATGGTAACGCCACGATCACCCAGGTCAGCGCTCCCGCTTTTGCCAACCACTTCGTGCAACATCAGGACGAGGTGTTGAACGCCGGTTATTCGACCTCGGTATTCTGGTTGCGCATCGACCTCGACTACGCCGCCCCTCCTTCCGCCGCGCCGCGCCAATGGCTGCTGGAACTGGCCTATCCGCCCCTCGACCACCTGGAGCTCTACCTGCCGGATGAGCAGGGAACCTACCACCTGGCCCAGCGCACCGGTGACGCACTGCCTTACGCCAGCCGGCAGATCCGCCAGAACAACTACCTGTTCGCGCTGCCCATGCGCCCTGGCCAGTCGACCACCGCCTACCTGCGCCTGCACAGCCAGGGTTCGATCCAGGCGCCGCTGACCCTGTGGTCGGCCGAAACCTATCTCGAGGACCAACCCACCCGCCTGTACGTGCTGGGGATGATCTACGGCGTGCTGCTGGTGATGCTGGCCTACAACCTGTTCATCTACCTCAGCGTGCGCGATGTCAGCTACCTCTACTACATCCTGTACATCGCCTCGTTCGGCCTCTATCAGGTGTCGGTCAATGGCGCCGGTATCGCCTATTTCTGGCCGGACAGCCCCTGGTGGGCCAATGCCGCGACCCCGTTCTTCATTGGCGCCGCCGGTCTGTTTGGTTGCCAGTTCGCCCGTCACTTCCTGCAACTGGGGCGCTTGAGCCGAGGTTTCGATCGCCTGCTGATGGTGCTGATGGCCGGCGGCGGCCTGGTCATGGTCCTGGCGCTGACCCTGCGCTACGGCGTGGCGCTGCGCATGGCCACGCTGCTGGCGCTGTTGTTCACCGTGAGCATCTTCAGCGCCGGGCTGTATGCCTGGTGGCGCGGGCTGCGGGTGGCGCGCTGGTTCATCATCGCCTGGACCGCCTTCCTGTTGGGTGGGCTGGTCAACACCTTGATGGTGCTGGGCTACCTGCCGAACCTGTTCATCACCATGTACGCCAGCCAGCTGGGTTCGGCGCTGGAGGTGGCGTTGCTGTCGCTGGCCCTGGCCGACCGCATCAACAGCCTGCGCGAGCAACAGGCCCAGACCCTGCGCGAGACTGGCCGTACTCTGGAGCAGATGAACCTGCAACTGGCCCGCAGCAACCGGCTCAAGGATGAGTTCCTGGCCACCGTGACCCACGAACTGCGCACGCCGATGAACGGCGTTATCGGCTCGCTCGAGCTGCTGCACACCCTGCCCATGAGCGCGGAGCAGGCCCAGTATCACCGCACCGCCACCGGCTCTGCCCAGGACATGATGGCGATGGTCGACGACATTCTCATCCTCACCGAGCTGCAGGCCGGCCACCTGCGCAACCAGAACGGACCGTTCAGCCTGCGGCGCTTGATGCAGGAGCTGCGCGCGGGTTACGCCAGCCAGGCCCTGGCCAAAGGCCTTTACCTGAGCCTCGATGTGCCTGCCGACCTGCCCGACAGCCTGGTGGGCGATGCGCAAAAGCTTGCGCGCTGCGTGGCCTGTCTGGTGGACAACGGCCTGAAGTTCACCCATCAGGGGGGCGTTACCGTGCAGGTGCGAGGCCGTCGTACCGGGCCGGACAGCCTGGCCTTGAGCATTACCATCAGCGACAGCGGCATCGGCTTCGACGACCTGGACCAGGCGGTGCTGTACCAGCGGTTCGCTCAGGTGGATGGGTCGATGACCCGGCGCTACGGCGGGTTGGGGGTCGGGCTGTCGATCTGTCGGCAACTGGGGGAGTTGATCGAGGCGACGTTGTCCCACGAGTCCACGCCAGGGTTGGGCAGCCGATTCGAGTTGAGCCTGACGTTGGCGGTCGCGCAGGTGCAGTTGCCGCCAGCCCGGGTGGCTTCTGGCTTGAATCGATTCTAATGGGGCAAGGCCTTGTTGGCTGCCAGGTGGGCGGCAGCCTTGCGGCGCTCTTTAGATCGAGCGCCGCTCGCGCGGCGCATCGCGGATGAATCCGCTCCTACATTGGTTGCAACGTGCCGCATCCGTGAAGCCATGGTTGTCAGCCTTGGCGCATGGCTTGAATGGGGCGAGGCGACGGTAGCGCCAGCCGATAAACCGCGTCTTGCCAACAAGGCGGTCACCGGTAACCTCCCAGGCGTGACTGGCCCGAAACAAACGTGTAGGAGCGGATTCATCCGCGATGCGCCGCGCGGGCGGCGCTCGATCTCATGCCCGCGGCAATTCTCCCGACGAAGCACCCCCCATGTAGTCCGTTTTGTCACTTTGACTCACCGGGCAGCGGTGCTTCACTGGGGCTTTCAGGCACGACCGGAACCAGGAGGCCCCGATGAACCTGCACCAGTTCGCTGAAACCCACGAAGTCACCAACCAGCCGCCGTCGCTGGACGGTGCCAATCTCTACCGCCTCGACCTGCCGCTGCAGGAGTGGTCGCGGCGTTTCGGTGCTGGCTGGGCCGAGTCCCGCATCGACGCATACGGTGCCCTGGCCGGTGGCCCGCTGATGGCCGCGGGGTTTCTCGCCAATGCGCACAAACCTGAGTTCAGCAGCCACGACCGCTATGGCCATCGCATCGACCTGGTTGAGTTTCATCCCGCCTACCATGAGCTGATGCGCACGGCTGTCGAACATGGCCTGCCGTCCCTGCCCTGGGCCGAGCCGCGCGCAGGTGCCCACGTGGCGCGCGCGTCGATGACCTACCTGCACAGCCAGGCCGAGGCCGGCACCGGTTGCCCGCTGACCATGACCTTCGCCGCCGTGCCGGCGCTGCGGTTGCAGCCGGAGTTGGCTGGCTACTGGTTGCCGAAGATCCTTGCCCGAGCGTACGACCCCCGCAACATTGGCGACCGGCACAAGGCCGGGGTCACCCTTGGCATGGCCATGACCGAGAAACAGGGGGGGACCGATGTGCGGGCCAACACCACCCGCGCCTACCCGGTGGGCGCGCCGGGCCCGGGCCAGCCCTACGAGCTGGTGGGGCACAAGTGGTTCTGCTCGGCGCCCATGTGCGACGCCTTCCTCACCCTGGCACAGACCGAAAAGGGCCTGAGCTGTTTCCTGCTGCCGCGCCACCGCCCCGACGACCAGCGCAACCAGTTCTATATCCAGCGCCTGAAGAACAAACTCGGCAACTGCTCCAACGCCTCCAGCGAAGTGGAGTTCCGTGGCGCCTTGGCGTGGATGATCGGCGAGGAGGGGCGGGGCGTGCCGACCATCATCGAGATGGTGGCCATGACCCGTTTCGACTGCATGGTCGGCTCCAGTGCGCTGATGCGCCAGGCCCTGACCCATGCGGCGCATCACTGCGCGCACCGCAAGGTCGGTGGCCGTGTGCTCAACGAGCAACCGTTGATGCAGAACGTGCTGGCCGACCTGGCGCTGGAGAGCGAGGCCGCGCTGGCCCTGAGCCTGCGCATGGGCCAGGCGCTGGATCAACTGGACGATCCGCAGCAGGCGCACTTCTCTCGGCTGGTGACGGCGGTGGGCAAGTACTGGATCTGCAAGCGGGCGCCGGGAATGATCAACGAAGCCGCCGAGTGCCTGGGGGGCGCTGGTTATGTCGAGGACAGCATCCTGCCACGGCTGTACCGCGAAGCACCGGTCAACTCCACCTGGGAGGGTTCGGGCAACGTGCAGTGCCTGGACGTGCTGCGAGCTTTGTCCAAGGAGCCGGGCGTGCTCGACGCGTTGTTCAGCGAACTGGGGGATGGCCATGGCGACGCGCGGCTGGCAGCGTTCATCGGCAACCTGAAAGGCGCCTTCGCCGACACCGGCGATATCCAGTACCGCGCACGCCAGCTGACCGAGGACATTGCCCTGGCGTTACAGGCCAAGCTGCTGCTCGAAGCGGGCAACGCGACGGTCAGCGATGCCTTCATCGGCAGCCGGTTGGGCGGCAGCGGCCGGGTGTATGGCGCGTTGCCGCGAGGCGTGGACGCAGCGGCACTGGTGGCGCGTGCGACACCGGTGTGGAACGGTGCATAGATCTCCTGTAGGAGCCGGCTTTGCCGGCGAAGAGGCCAGTGAGGCCGACACAGCACTGAGGCTTCCACAGGGATCGGGTGGCCGACATCCGGGGGTGTATTTACCCGTGAACGCAGGCAAGATGGCTGGCATGCATGTCCCTAAGACAGGAAGCCCAGCGTGAGCCAAGCGTTTGCAGTCGTTGCTACCCCCGAACAGGCCGTCGACCGTCTGGCGGCCTTGCATGAACAGGCCACCGGGGCCTTGAGCCAGGCCCTCAAGCGCTACCTCAAGGACCGCACCGAACCGACCGAGGCCGAGCGCGCGCTGTTCCGCTACCCGGCCCTGCGCCTCACCTACCACAGCCTGGGTGAAGTCGCCGCCACCACCCGCGCCTATGCCAAGGTCCAGGTGGCCGGTACCTACAGCGTCACCGTCACCCAGCCCGCGGCCTTCCGCAGTTACCTGCTGGAGCAACTGCGCCCGTTGATGCACGACTACACCGTGAGCGTGGAAGTGGGCGTCAGCGAGCAGAACATCCCGTACCCCTACGTGGTCGACCAGGGCGACGAACTGGCCGGCAGCGGCATCACCGCCGCGCAACTGGCGCGGGTGTTCCCCAGCACCGACCTGTCGGCGGCCACCGACAACATCGCCGACGGCTTGTGCGATTGGGAGAGCGCCGACACGCTGCCACTGGCGCTGTTCGACGCGGCCCGCGTGGACTTCTCCCTGCGCCGCCTGGTGCACTACACCGGCAGCGACTGGCGACATATGCAGCCGTGGATCCTGCTCACCAACTACCACCGTTATGTCGACCAGTTCATCGGCCACGGCCTGGAGCAGTTGCGCGAGGACCCGCGCTTCGTGCGCATGGTGTTGCCGGGCAACGTGATCATCGACAAAGGCATGGACCACGGCGAGGCCCAGGCGCTGGTTGCCAGCGTGGTCTGGCACCGCTACCAGATGCCGGCCTACCACCTGATCGCCGCCGATGGCGACGGCATCACCCTGGTCAACATCGGTGTCGGCCCCTCAAACGCCAAGAACATCACCGACCACCTGGCCGTGCTGCGCCCGCATTGCTGGCTGATGATCGGCCACTGTGGCGGCCTGCGCCAGTCGCAGACCATAGGCGACTATGTACTGGCCCACGCCTACATGCGCCGTGACGGCATCCTCGACCGCGTGGTGCCGCCAAACATCCCGATCCCGGCCCTGGCCGAAGTGCAACTGGCCCTGCAGGAGGCGGCGGCGCAGGTCACCGGCGAGCGTGGCGATCAGTTGAAGAAGCGCCTGCGCACCGGCACCGTGCTAACCTACGACGACCGCAACTGGGAGCTGCGCTGGGCCCAGGAGCGGCCGCTGATCAACCTGTCCCGCGCCGTGGCCGTGGACATGGAGAGCGGCACCATCGCCGCCCAGGGCTACCGTCTGCGTGTGCCGTACGGCACCTTGCTGTGCGTGTCCGACAAGCCGCTGCACAGCGAGATCAAGCTGCCGGGTTCGGCCAACGCGTTCTACAACCGCGCGGTCAGCCAGCACCTGAAGATCGGTATCGCCGCCCTCGACCTGCTGCGCACCGAGCTCAACTCGCTGCACTCGCGTAAACTGCGCAGTTTCGATGAGCCGCCGTTCCGCTGAGGATCCATGTCCCTGCCACCCCGCAACACACCGCGCCGTCCGACGGCGCGGCCTTCCGGCCCGCGTCGCCAGCCCAAGGCGCCGCCGGCCGAGCCTCGCCTGATCCTGTTCAACAAACCGTTCGACGTGCTCACACAGTTCAGCGACGGCGAGGGGCGTGCCACGCTCAAGGACTATATCGATATCCCCGGTATCTACCCGGCCGGACGGTTGGACCGCGATAGCGAAGGGCTGCTGCTGTTGACCAACGACGGGCGCCTGCAGGCGCGCATCGCCGACCCCAAGCACAAGCTGGCCAAGACTTACTGGGTGCAGGTCGAAGGTGAGCCGAACCAAGAGCAACTGCAACGTCTGCGCGAGGGGGTCGAACTCAATGACGGGCCGACTCTCCCGGCCGAGGCGCGTTTGCTCGATGAGCCCGAGCTGTGGCCGCGCAATCCACCGGTACGTTTTCGCAAGAGCGTGCCGACGGCCTGGTTGGAGTTGGTGATTCGTGAAGGGCGAAATCGCCAGGTGCGGCGGATGACGGCGGCGGTGGGGTTGCCGACCTTGCGCCTGGTGCGGGTGCGTATCGGCGACTGGACGATCGAGGGGCTGGAGCAGGGTTGCTGGCGGGAAGTGGCGGCGAAGCTGTGATATCCGAGCTATGCACGTACCCTGCAGGAGCGGCACAAGGCCGCTCCTGCAAGGGAGAGCGGGGGTTGCAAGGCGCCGCTACACCCCTTCGAGGAACCCCACCACCACGCTCTTGATGATGAATGCCAGCACCCCCAGGCCCAGCACAAAGAACAGGATCAGGGTGCCGAAGCGCCCCGCCTTGGATTTCTTCGCCAGGTCCCAGACGATGAAGCCCATGAAAGCGATCAGCACGGTGACCAGGACAATCATCATCCACTCTTCGAATACGGCGGGATCCATCAGTTCACTCCAGGCAGGCTGAGCACCCGATCATACGCCCTGCGCCGTGGGATTCAACGCAGATGGGTCAAGGGCAGCTCGGTGCTGGCCAGCACCTGGTTGAGCACGAAGCTCGAGCGCACGCTGGTCACGCCTTCGATGCGGGTCAGGCTGCCCAGCAGCAGTTTCTGGTAGTGATCCATGTCCGGCACCACCACCTTGAGCTGATAGTCGGCGTCCATTCCGGTGACCAGGCTGCATTCGAGCACCTGCGGCAGGCTGCGGATTGCCGCCTCGAAGGTCTCGAAGCGCTCGGGGGTGTGCCGGTCCATGCCGATCAGCACATAGGCGGTCAGGCTCAACCCAAGCTTCTTGCGGTCCAGCAGCGCCACCTGGCGCGAGATGTAGCCGTCGTCCTCGAGTTGCTTGACCCGACGCGAGCAAGGGGAGGGGGACAGGCCGATGCGCTCGGCCAGCTCCTGGTTGGAGATGCGCGCGTCACGCTGCAATTCGGCGAGGATGCTCAGGTCGTAGCGGTCGAGCTTGCTCATGGAAAAGGCCTTTTCTGTTCGGATTGCGATGAATTATCAATCCAGGGTGAAAAATTGCGCAAGTGCTATTTATCAGAGCAATCTTCGCAATCCCCTGCCGCACCATCCGGCCTATCTTTATCACCAGAATCACTGCCCGGACATCAGTCCACGGCGACGCGCCCCAGACGGGCGGTCGCGGCCGGCCATCCAACAGGATCCGCCAGGCCCCCGGGCTACGCACTGTCCAGAAGACGGCGCGAGGTGAGCCGGTGTCACAAGCGCCGAGCACGGACGACAATTCCCGAAGGGAGGCCGCAAGGCCTCCCTTTTTTATGCCTGCGATTTCATCTGTCTGGCCAGTCGCCACGGTAAACTGCGCAGCATGCAGTCATCCCGAGCGAGAGGAACAACATGAGGTCGCGCATCTGGCAGTTGGCAGGTGTTGGTTTGTTGGGCATGGGCTTGAGCCTGGGCGCTTTGGCCCAAGGGCCGGAGGATCCCAATGGCGGGCGCGGCTCGCCGCTCAATTCCCGTGACGAAGTGCGCCAGAGCCAGCCGCCGCGCCAGGGCTACTACCAGGATATCCCGCGTCGCCACGGCGACGACCGCTACTACGGGCAGCGGCCGGGCGGTGACTGGGCCGGCCGCCCGGATGGTCATGGCAATGGTTGGGGCCCGGGGCCGCAGTATCACCCCGGCCATAGCGTCGACCGTTTCCCGGACCGTTACTGGAAAGTGCCTTATCGTGGGCAGGACTACTTCTATTCCGGTGGCTATTGGTATCGACCCCATGGCGGCGGCTATGTGGTGGTCAGGCCGCCCTACGGCGTGAGAGTCGGCTACCTGCCGCCCTATGCCCGTGAAGTGTGGCAGGGGGGCGCGTTGTTCTTCCTGGTGGCCGACACCTACTACCAGTACCAGGCCGACAGTCGAGAGTACGTGGTGGTCAATCCGCCCACTACTGTGCCAGCGCCTGTCCAGCAGCCGTACAACGGTTATGACGTGATCGCCTACCCGGCCTATGGGCAGGGGCCGGAGCAGCAGGAGCAGGACCGCTACCAATGTCACCGCTGGGCGGTGAGCCAGACAGGCTTCGACCCTGCCACTGCGACCTACGCGCCACCGGCCAACGTGGCCGACAACTACCGGCGGGCGCTGGGCGCCTGCCTGAGTGGGCGAGGCTATAGCATCAACTGATTCCTGTAGGAGCGCCTTTAGCCGCGATGCAGGCCCTGCGGTGCCTGGCACCGGCCTTGCCGGTGTTCGCCAGCAAGGCTGGTTCCTACGGGGGAGGCTCTGCTCAGGCCGGGTCGGCATGCACCATCACATCCGCGCGCGGGTAACGCTCGCGGATGGCCTGCGAAGCTTGCACGCACAGTTCGTGGGCTTGATGCAGTGGCAGTTCCCCGGGCAGTTCAAGATGCAACTGAACGAACCACTGGCTGCCTGACACCCGTGTACGCAGGTCGTGCGCGCCTTTCACCCCGGGAATCGCCAGCACCACTTCGAGCATGCGTTCGCCGATATCAGCTGGCAGCTCCTGGTCCATCAGGATCGCCGTGCTCTCGCGGGCGATCTGGATCGCGCTCCAGAGGATGTAAAGGGCGATGCCCAGGCCGAACAGCGCATCCAACTGCGGCCAGCCGAAGCGCGCCAGCAACAGCGCCAGGAGGATGCTGCCGTTGAGCAGCAGGTCGGAGCGGTAGTGCAGGGAGTCGGCGCGCACCGCCGTGGAGCCGGTGAGGCGGATGACTTTGCGCTGGAAGGCCAGCAGCGCCAGGGTCAGCACCAGCGACAGCAGCATGACCACGATGCCGGCGGCGGTGTCGCCCAGCGGCTGTGGCGTTTGCAGGCGTTCCACTGCCTGCACCCCGATCAACACCGCGCTGACCGCGATGAACAGTGCCTGGGCCATGCCGGCCAGGGCTTCGGCCTTGCCGTGGCCGAAACGGTGGTCGTCGTCGGCCGGGCGCAACGCGTAGTGCACGGCGAGCAGGTTGAGGAACGAGGCCACGGCATCCAGTGCGGAGTCGGTCAGCCCGGCCAGCAGGCTCACCGAGCCGCTCAGCCACCAGGCCACGGCCTTGGCCAGTACCAGCAGGCTGGCCACTGTCAGCGAAGCGCGGGTGGCCAGGCGCAGCAGGCGCTTGTGTTCGGCGGTCGCGGTCATGCGCGTGTGTGCGTCCTTGAAAAAATCAGGCAGTCGGAACCAGGCCGTAGGCGGCCAGTTGCTCGACACTGCCACGGTGCTGGATCAAGCGCGGGTCGTTCAACGGCAGGCGCTGGCCCAGCTCGCTCTCGAGTATGGCCTGCAGCTTGACCTTGTCGACCTGGCCATTGGCGTTGATGGCGGGCTTGAGCTTTATCGGGTCGATGTGCGCGGTCTGGCCACCGGGGTAGTAGATGGCGCCGCTGGCGAAGTCGATGCCGAAGGCGATCAGGCCGGGGATGACGTAGAAGAGAATGCCGATGGCGTCCAGAGCCGCGACCACCGGGTCGATCTTGCCTTCGATCTGGCCGCGGCGGTCGGGGTAGAACAGGGTGCCGCAGGCCGTCAGCTGGGTCAGCAACGTGGCGATGAGCACGCCACCAATGACGCGGGAAGGGATGCGCATGTGAATCTCCGGAAAAGTAGGCACTACAAGGGGCGAAGGCTCGCGCCATCACCTGAAGCTAAGACCATGATAGGGCAGGCTCGGTTCGCCGTTATACTCGGACGATTGTTCGAGGACCACCATGAATTCATTACCGATCGATGCAGTACTGCCCGAACTGCGCCAGGCCCTGCGCCTGCACGACGAGGCGGTGCTCGAGGCGCCGCCCGGCGCCGGCAAGACCACCCGCGTACCCCTGGCGCTGCTGGACGAGCCATGGCTCGCCGGGCAGACCATCCTCATGCTCGAACCGCGCCGCCTGGCCGCGCGCGCTGCGGCCGAGCGGCTGGCTAGCGAGCTGGGTGAGGCCGTGGGCGACACAGTTGGCTACCGCATCAGATTGGACAGCAAGGTCGGGCCGAACACCCGCATCGAGGTGGTGACCGAGGGCATTCTCACCCGTCGCTTGCAGGCCGACCCTGCCCTGGAGGGGGTCGGGCTGCTGATCTTCGATGAATTCCATGAGCGTAGCCTCGACGCCGATCTGGCCCTGGCCCTGAGCCTCAATGGCCGCGCGCTGCTGCGTGACGAGCCGCCGCTGAAGATCCTGCTGATGTCGGCGACGCTGGAGGGCGAGCGCTTGTCGCGGCTGCTCGACGAGGCCCCGGTGGTCTGCAGCCAGGGGCGCATGCATCCGGTGGATATCCGCTGGAGCCGGCCATTCCAGCCTGGCGAATTCATCGAACCGCGGGTGGTCGATTGCGTACTGCAAACGCTGGCGGATGAAAGCGGCAGCTTGCTGGTGTTCCTCCCAGGCCAGGCCGAGATTCGCCGTGTTCAGCAGTCCCTGCAGGAGGCTTTGGGCGATCGCCCCGGCATCCTGCTTTGCCCGTTGCACGGCGAGCTCGACCTGAATGCCCAGCGCGCCGCCATCGAGCCGGCGCCCAAGGGGCAGCGCAAGGTTGTGCTGGCCACCAACATCGCCGAGACCAGCCTGACCATCGACGGTGTGCGCGTGGTGATCGATGCCGGTCTCGCCCGGGTGCCACGCTTCGACCCGGGCAGTGGCATGACCCGCCTGGACACCCAGCGTATTTCTCGCGCCAGCGCCACCCAGCGTGCCGGCCGGGCGGGGCGCCTGGAACCGGGCGTGTGCTACCGCCTGTGGTCCGAGGCGCAACACGAACAGCTGGCTGCGCACGGTAGCGCCGAGATCCTCCAGGCCGACCTGGCCGGGCTGGCCTTGCAACTGGCGCGCTGGGGCGTGCCACCGGAACAGCTGAGCTGGCTCGATCAACCACCGGCTGCCGCCTACGCCCAGGCCCAGGACCTGTTGGCGCGGCTCGGTGCTTTCAAGCCCGGCAGCCGCGATAACCTGAACGAGCATGGCCAGGCCATGGCCGGCTTGCCCGCGCACCCGCGTATCGCCCACCTGTTGCTACGCGGCCAGGACCTGGGGCTGGCCGACATGGCCTGTGACGTGGCTGCCTTGCTTGGCGAGCGCGATATCCTGCGCGGCGGCGGTGCCGACCTGCACACTCGCCTCGCCCTGCTGAGTGGCGAAACCCGCGCTAGCCGCGGCGGCCAGGGTGGTGTGCAACGCGCCCGCCAGTTGGCGCGCCAGTATCGCGGGCAATTGCGCGGCAAACCGCGAGCGACGGTGGCTGATCCCGACCACCCGCGCTGGCTTGGCGCGCTGCTGGCGCTGGCCTATCCGGACCGCGTGGCGCAGCAACGCCGCGAGGGTGGCGCCGAATACCGCCTGGCCAACGGCCGCGCGGCGATGTTCAGCGAAGTCGATGCGTTGATGAAATGCCCATGGTTGGTGATCGCCGACCTGGGCAGCCGCCAGGGCCAGCGCGAGGAGCGCATCTACCTGGCCGCCGACTTCGATCCATTGCTGTTCGAAGATGTGCTGTCCGAGCAGGTCGAATGCCTCGACCTGCTCGATTGGGACGAGCGCGAACAGGTACTGCGCGCCGAACGCCAGCGCAAGGTTGGCGAACTGGTGCTCAGCCGCGAACCCCTGACTGGCCTGGACGATGACACCCGCGCGAAGGCGTTGCTGGGGCTGGTGCGGCGCAAAGGCCTGAACCTGCTGACCTGGACGCCCGAACTGCGCCAGTGGCAGGCCCGTGTTGCCCTGTTGCGCCAGCTCGACCTGCAACAGCAGGGCGTGAGCGAATGGCCGGACCTTGGCGACGAAGCGCTGCTGGCCAGCCTTGAAGACTGGCTGCAGCCGTACCTGGGCAAGGTCTCGCGACTGAGCCATTTCGCCGCCCTGGACCTGCCGTCGCTGCTGCGCAACCTGCTGCCCTGGCCGCTGCCCCAGCGCCTGGAGGAGCTCGCCCCCTCGCACTTGGCGGTCCCGTCGGGCTCGAGCATCCGTCTGGACTACAGCGAGCAGCCGCCAATCCTCGCCGTGCGCCTGCAGGAACTGTTCGGCCTGGCCGACACGCCGCGCATCGCCAATGGCCGCCAGCAGGTCAAGCTGCACCTGCTGTCGCCGGCGCGCCGGCCTGTGCAGGTCACCCAGGACCTGGCCAACTTCTGGCGCACGACGTATGCCGAGGTGAAGAAGGACTTGAAGGGACGCTACCCCAAGCACTACTGGCCGGACGACCCGCTGGTGGCCGAGGCCACGGCGCGGGCCAAGCCGAGGGGCACCTGATGCCGCTCAGGCGCCGGCTTCGCCTTCGAGCAACATGAACAGGCGATACAGCACCACGGTACTGAACAGCTGGAGGAAACCGCTCAAGCTGTCCAGCACCAGCTGTACACCCGGCTGCGGCTCGGGGAACGCGGTCAGCAGCAGGCCGTCGATCAGCCACAGCGGGGCCAGCACCGAGAGCATGCAGACCATGATGCGCAGGAAGTGCCCGGTGGTCATGCGTGCGCTGGTGCGCATCGACTCGATCACCGGCAGGCCGCGCAGTACCAGCAGGTACTCGGCGAACACCAGGTTCACCATGATCCACACACCCGGGAAGATGAACAGCGCCAGGCCCGCCATGATCAGCAGCGAGCTGATCAGGATCAGCAGGGCCAAGGCCGGCCACAGTTGCACGGCGCGGGCGAACAGGTCGCGCTTGGCGATCGCCTGGCCGTTGCTGCGGGTGTCGAGGTAGAGGATCAGCGCGGCGCTGTACAGCGGGTAGAACAGCAGGCTGACCAGCATGCCGTAGGCGGGTGAGGCCTGTTCGCCCAGTTGGTGGTAGAGCAGTTGGGTGCACAGGGCCTCGAGCACCACCAATGGCAGGCACAGCTGGAGGATGCTCGTCAGGTGACGGCGGAAGAAGTACAGGGAGTCGCGCAGAACGCTCAGCGGATTCATCGGTCAACATCGCATGGCAGAAAAAGCAGGGCATCACTTTAGCCCAGACCGCCCGCTTGCTGAAAAAAGTTTCATGGCCCCGTTAATTGAATCGCAGCGCCCGGCCCCCCATCTTTGACGCTGTCCGATGTCCTGTTCCGCGCACGAGGTTGCCCTGATGAACACTGAAGAACAAACCCTGATCGACGGCCTGTTCAGCCGTCTCAAGCAAGCCGAGGATCCCGCCCAGCCACGTGATGCCCAGGCCCAGGCGCATATCGAGGAGCGCCTGCGCCAGCAACCGGCGGCGCCGTACTACATGGCCCAGGCGATCCTGGTTCAGGAAGCGGCGATCAAGCGCCTGGACGAGCAGAACAAACAGCTGGAGGCCGACCTCAAGCAGGCCCGCGCGCAGCTCGAGGCGACCCGTTCGAGCAGCAACAGCGGCGGTGGCGGTTTTCTCTCCAGCATCTTCGGTGCAGGCGCACGCAACCCGGCGCCGGAGCCTCAACGCTCGGTCGCGCCGCCGCCATCTTCCGGCGGTGGTTGGCGCGAACCGGCGCCACAGGCCTATGCCCAGCCCCAGTCGCAACCTGGCTTCGGCGCGGCGCCTGCGCCGGCCCGCAGCGGTGCCAGCAGTTTCCTCGGTGGCGCGATGCAGACCGCTGCCGGTGTTGCCGGGGGCGTGTTGCTGGCCCAGGGCATCAGCAGCCTGTTCAATCACAACTCGCAGCCTGAGCAGATCGTCGAGGTGATCAAGGAAGAACCGGCCAGCGACCACGGCGGCTGGAACGACCAGGACGGCCAGCGCCAGGTGGCCGACAACAGCGGTTGGGGCAACGACCAGGGGGGGGATGCCGACACCGACTACGGCAACGACGATGGCGGCTTCTTCTCGGACGACGACACCTTCGTCTGAACGGTCTGGCATACTCGTTGGCATCCAGGGGCGCGTTGCGCCCCGTTCACGGCGCAAGGCCGCTCCTGCAGGCATCACACCGCCTGTGTAGGAGCGGCCTTGTGCCGCGATGGGCTGAGCAGCAGCCCCTCTCACGCATTCAACGAGGTGCCCTGGCTTGAAGAAGATCGCGCTGTTCGCCGATGTGCAGAACCTCTACTACACCGTGCGCCAGGTCCACGGTTGCCACTTCAACTACACCACGCTGTGGGCCGAAGTCAGCCGCGAAGGCCAGATCGTCGAGGCAGTGGCTTATGCGATCGACCGCGGCGACAGCAAGCAGCAACAGTTCCAGCAGATCCTGCGCAACCTCGGTTTCGAGGTGCGCCTCAAACCCTATATTCAGCGCGCCGATGGCTCGGCCAAGGGCGACTGGGATGTGGGCATCACCCTTGATGTGATCGAAGCGGCGGAGCGGGTCGACCAGGTGGTGCTGGCCTCGGGTGACGGCGATTTCGACCTGTTGCTGGAGCGGGCGGCAAAGCGTCATGGGGTCGAGACCGTGGTGTATGGCGTGCCGGGGCTCACGGCGCTGTCGTTGATTCGCTCGGCCAGTCGCTATGTGCCTATCGAGGGCAAGTTGCTTCTGCGTCACTGACGCGCGTTGTCAGGGTTTTCTGGGGTTGGCTTCCAGGTGTGCCAGCGGCACCCGGCGCTCCACTGCGCTCGACAACACGATCGAGGTCTTGCTGAACCCCAACTGCGACACCCGATTGATCAGCGCCTCCAGCTCCCCCATCGAGGCCACCGCCGCCTGCATGATCACGCAGGGGTCGCCGGTGACCCGGTGGCATTCGATCAGTTCGGGGATGCGGGTCAGGGCGTCGTAGGCCTGCTGGTTGCCATGGCTGGCCAGGCGCAGCTCGATCACGCATTGGATCGGCAGGCCGATCTTCTCCAGGTCGACCTTGGCCGTGTAGCCACTGATCACTCCGCTGGCCTCAAGTTTGGCAACCCGCTCGGCGACTGCGGGGGCGGAAAGATTCACCTGACGCGCCAGCTGGGCGTAGGTGGCGCGGCCGTTCTCCAGTAAGGCGGCGAGCAGCATGCGGTCGTACTTGTCCATGGCGTTTCCTGGTGGCTTTGCAATCAACGGTGAGGGTTGCGAAATACCGTTCATAGCAAAGTGTTCGGGTGAATTAAACGTGTTTTGTAACTTATGTTTGGCCGGTGCCCTTTCTAAACTAGGCCACCTGTAAACGGATTTCGAGCCCAACACCATGCCTGCCTCCCGTCGTTTCCCGCTGTTGCTTGTCGGTGCCTTCCTTGCCCTGTACCTGGTCTGGGGTTCGACCTACCTGGTCATCCGCATTGGTGTGGAGTCGTGGCCACCGATGCTGATGGCGGGTGTGCGCTTCGTTATCGCGGGCTGCTTGCTGTATGGCTTCCTGCGCTGGCGTGGCGTGCCCGCACCGACCTGGCCGCAATGGCGGGCGGCGGGGGCGATCGGCTTTTTGCTGCTCAGCTGCGGCAACGGTGGCGTGACCCTGGCCGAGCACGCGGGTGTGGCCTCGGGCGTGGCGGCCCTGGCGGTGGCGACCGTGCCGCTGTTTACCCTGGTGTTCGGGTTGATGTTCGGCCACCGCAACTCGCGTCTGGAATGGGCGGGGATCGCCCTTGGGCTGGTCGGTATCGGCATGTTGAACATGGGGTCGAACCTGCAGGCCAGCCCCATGGGCGCGGCGCTGATCCTGTTCGCGGCGGCGGCCTGGGCTTTTGGCTCGGTGTGGAGCAAGAACCTGCCCCTGCCCCAAGGGGCCATGGCCAGTGCTGCCGAGATGCTGGTAGGGGGTGTCGTGCTGCTGATCGCCAGCGCCCTGAGCGGTGAGCGCATGACGCAAATGCCCACCGCCGCCGGTTGGGGTGCGTTGGCCTACCTGGTGTTCTTCGGTTCGATCCTGGCGTTCAGCGCGTACATGTACCTGCTCAAGCACGTACGCCCGGCGGCGGCTACCAGCTATGCCTACGTCAACCCGGCCGTGGCGGTGCTGCTGGGGATTGTCTTCGCGGGCGAGCAGATTGGCGCCGAGGAGTGCGTGGCGATGGCGGTGATCATCGGCGCGGTGGTGCTGATCGGCTTGCCGCAGTGGCGCAAGGCACCGGAACAGCCAGCGGGCTTGAAGGAAGAAATGTGCAAGTAGCGGCTATTGCCTAAAAAACAAGGCCTGCTGTAGGAGCGGATTCATCCGCGAATGGGCCGCGAAGCGGCCCCCGGAGCTTAAAGGCTACGCGCGCTGAAGGTGTCGCACTGGTTCAGGTCGCCACTGGAGAACCCCGCCTTGAACCAGCGCACCCGCTGCTGCGAGGTGCCATGGGTGAACGAGTCCGGCACCACGCGGCCCTGGCCCTGCTGCTGCAGGCGATCATCGCCAATGGCGTTGGCGGCATTGAGTGCCTCTTCCACATCCCCGGGCTCGAGCCAGTTCAGGCGCTTTTGCGCCTGGTAGGCCCAGACGCCAGCCAGGCAGTCGGCCTGTAGCTCCTGGCGCACCAGCAAGCCGTTGTCACCCTCCATGCGCTGGCCATTGCGTCGGGCCGCGTCGACCTTGGCCGAAACCCCGAGCAACGTCTGAACGTGGTGGCCGATCTCGTGGGCGATCACATAGGCCTGGGCGAAGTCGCCGGCGGCGCGGAAGCGGGTCTCCATCTCACGGAAGAAGGTCATGTCCAGGTACACGCGCTGGTCACCCGGGCAGTAGAACGGCCCGACCGCCGATGAGGCGAAGCCGCAGGCAGAGTTGACCTGGCCGCTGAACAGCACCAGCTTGGGGTCGCGGTATTGCTTGCCAGCCTGGGCGAACAGGGCTTTCCAGGTGTCCTCGGTGTCGCCGAGGATCGAGGCGACGAACTCGGCCTGCTCGTCGTTGGCCGGTGGCGCCTTGCTGCCTACATTGGCCGGCGCGCTCTGCTGCTGGTCCATCTGCCCGGCGAGTTGGCCGAGGATCTGCAAGGGGTCCTGCCCGGTCAGCCAGCCGATACCGACGATCAGCAGGATGGCGCCCAACCCCAGGCCCTTGCCGCCACCGAAGCGCATTCCGCCGCCGCCACCCCCTTCGCCGCGGGCATCGACCACGTTGTCGCTGCGTCGACCTTTTCGCCATTCCATGTACTGCTCTCCGGTTTGTGAAACATGAAGTCAAAGATTAGCCCAGCGCCGCACAGGCTGGTGCTTTGCATGATCAGGCATAACCAAATGGTTATGCCTATGACCCTGAAAATCAATATTCATCACCACGAGCCTGCCGGAAACTGCAAGTCCGCCTGCCACACCCAGGCGTTCGACAATTCCAAGAGAGGAAACCGGCATGCCCGCCCAGGACACCAGCCGCTTCGTGATCCGTGATCGCAACTGGCACCCCAAAGCCTTCACCCCCGACTACAAGACCTCGGTGGCACGTTCCCCGCGCCAGGCGCTGGTCAGCATCCCGCAGTCGATCAGTGAAACCACCGGCCCGGACTTTTCCCACCTGCGTTTCGGCGAACATGACCACGATCTGCTGCTGAACTTCAATCATGGCGGCTTGCCGGTGGGTGAGCGCATCATCGTGGCCGGGCGGGTGGTCGACCAGTACGGCAAGCCGGTCCCCCATACGCTGGTGGAAATGTGGCAGGCCAATGCCGGTGGCCGCTATCGCCACAAGAACGATCGCTACCTGGCCCCGCTGGACCCGAACTTCGGTGGCGTCGGCCGTTGCCTGACGGATCGCGACGGCTACTACAGCTTCCGCACCATCAAGCCCGGCCCTTACCCATGGCGCAACGGCCCCAACGACTGGCGCCCGGCACATATCCACTTCTCCATCAGCGGGCCGTCGATCGCCACCAAGCTGGTCACCCAGCTGTACTTCGAGGGTGATCCGTTGATTCCGCTGTGCCCGATCGTCAAGTCGATCGCCAACCCCGATGCGGTCGAGCGGCTGATCGCCAAGCTCGACATGAGCAACGCCAACCCGATGGATTGCCTGGCCTACCGCTTCGACATCGTCCTGCGCGGCCAGCGCCAGACCCACTTCGAAAACCGCTGAGGAGTTCCGCCATGCCTATCGAATTGCTGCCGGAAACGCCCTCGCAGACCGCCGGCCCCTACGTGCACATCGGCCTCGCCCTGGAGGCGGCCGGCAACCCGACCCGCGACCAGGAGATCTGGAGTCGCCTGGCCAAGCCCGATGCGCCGGGCGAGCACATCGTGCTGGTCGGCCAGGTCTACGACGGTAACGGCCACCTGGTGCGCGATTCGTTCCTGGAAGTGTGGCAGGCCGATGCCGATGGCCTCTACCAGGACGCGTACAACCACGAGAGCGCTTTCAACAGCTTCGGCCGCACCGCCACCACGTTCGACGCCGGGGAGTGGACCCTGCACACGGTGAAGCCGGGCGTGGTGAACAATGCCGCGGGCGTGCCCATGGCGCCTCACGTCAACATCAGCCTGTTCGCCCGGGGGATCAACATCCACCTGCACACACGGTTGTACTTCGACGATGAGGGCGAGGCGAACGCCAGGTGCCCGGTGCTCAACCTGATCGAGCAGCCACAGCGGCGGGAGACATTGATCGCTCGGCGTTGCGAAGTGGAGGGGAAGACGGCGTATCGGTTCGATATCCGTATTCAAGGGGAAGGCGAGACGGTGTTCTTCGACTTCTGATGCAGCCCCGATCCCTGCAGGAGCCAGCTAGCTGGCGAACCTTCGCCGGGGGGGCATGGTTCGCCGGCAAGCCGGCTCCTACGGGAACACTCAGCCTTTGACCGGCTTCAGGTCGAAGGCGTCCGCCTGGTATTGGAACAACAAGCAGTCGGCCGCCGCCGTGCAGCCACTCTCATGGACCAGGTTCGCCGGCAACTTGTAGTAGGCACCGGCCGGGTACTCGACGCGCTTACCATCGATCACCGCATAGAACGTGCCGCTCAACACCACGGTCGGCAGTGTCTGGCTGTGGGTGTGCAGGCCATTGTCGGTGCCCTTGCGGAACTGCACATAGGCCGAGTACGGGCCTTTGCCGAACAGGTCGCCTTCGACATTGGCGTAGCGCACCGCGCCTTGCGTGCCCGAGACTTCCTGCCATTGCAGGGTGGCGCTGTCGGGTACCGAGACGCGATGTTCGCCTGCCGCGATAGCGGTGCCGGCAAGGCCAGCCAGGGTCAGGCCTGCGATCATCAGTTTCAGTGCTTTCATGGGAGGCTCCTTCGCCAGGTAAAAGGTGGAGCGAAGGTTAGTCAATCATTGAAAGCACAAATACGCCAATCTAATGCCATGACTTGTGCAATAAAAGCACATATCAAGTTTGCCAGCGTGGCGTGTCGTAGTAAGCCTGCACAAAGTCGAGCAGGGCGCGCACCTTCGGCGCCAGGTAACGGCTTTGCGGATAGAGGGCATACAGTGCGCGCGAGGGGAGTGACCACCCTTCAAGTACCGGTATCAGGCGCCCGTCGCGCAGGGCGTCGTGCACGATGAAACGGTCGAAGCTGGCGATCCCCAGGCCACCGATGGCGGCTGCGCGCAGGGCCATCGGCGAGTTGGCGCTCAGTCGCCGGGGCATGACCACATCAGCCGTCTCCCCATCTGGCCCGCGAAGTTGCAGGCGCTGCGGATGCAGCAGTTGGCTGTAGCCAAGCAGTGGATGCGCAGCGAGGGCGTCGGGCGTGCTGGGGTAGCCGTGGCGTTCAAGGTAGGCGGGTGCGGCCACCAGCAGTACCTCGCTGGTGGCGAGCTTGCGTGCCACCAGGCTGGAGTCGGGCAGGTGGCCGGTCACGCGCAGGCAGACATCGATGTCCTCTTCCAGCAGGTCGACAAAACGATCGCTGCAGTTGAGCTCGATCTGCAGGCGCTGGTGACGCTCGACGAAGTCCGGCAGCCAACGGCCCAGCTCCAGTTCACCGAACGCGGTCGCCACACCCAGGCGCAGGGTGCCGGTGGGTTGTTGCTGGTGCTCGGACAACTCCAGGGTCATCGCCTGCATCTGCTCGAGGATCTGCACGCAGTGGCGATAGAACAGCGCGCCGGCTTCGGTCAGTTGCAGGCGCCGGGTGGTGCGGTTGAGCAGTTGCGTGCCGAGGTGGCGCTCGAGGTTCTTGACCTGGCGCGACAGCACGGTGTGGGATAGCCCCGCCTGCGTGGCGGCGGCGCTGAAACTACCGAGGTCGACGACCCGGCGGAAGGTCTGCATGGCACTGAACTGGTCCATCGGCACATCACTCCTTGCAGCGAGCGGCGGGGCCGTTGCGGCCCCGCCCGGTCGCGGGTCAGCGCCGAACCAGCAGCACCCCGCTTTCCATGTGGTGGGTGTAGGGGAACTGGTCGAACAGGGCGCAGCGCTCGATACGGTGGGTATCCTGCAGCTGGGCGATGTTCTGCGCCAGGGTCTGCGGGTTGCAGGAGATGTACAGGATGCGCTCGAAGCGCCGGGTCAGCTCGCAGGTGTCCGGGTCCATGCCGGCGCGCGGCGGGTCGACGAACACGGTGCCGAAGTCGTAGCTTTTCAGGTCGATGCCTTCCAGGCGGCGGAACGGGCGAACCTCGTTCAGCGCCTGGGTCAGTTCCTCGGCCGACAGGCGCACCAGGCGCACGTTGTCGATACCGTTCTCGTCGAGGTTGTGCAGGGCTGCGTTGACCGAGGTCTTGCTGATCTCGGTGGCCAGCACCTGGCGCGCACGGGTGGCCAGCGGCAGGGTGAAGTTGCCGTTGCCGCAGTACAGCTCGAGCAGGTCGTCGTCACGCGTGCCCATGGCCTCGAAGGCCCAGCCGAGCATCTTCTGGTTCACCGCGCCGTTGGGCTGGGTGAAGGCGCCTTCGGGCTGGCGGTAGCTGAAGGTACGGCCGGCGATGTCGAGGCTCTCCACCGCGTAGTCACGGCCGATCACCACGCGCTTGCCCTTGGAACGGCCGATCACACTGACGTTCAGGTCGCTGGCCAGGTGCTGCGCGGCGGCTTCCCAGGCGTCGTCCAGCGGGCGGTGGTAGCACAAGGTGACCATCGCATCACCGGCCAGGGTGGTGAGGAACTCCACCTGGAACAGGCGGTTGTTCAGGTCCTCGTTGCCCTGCCAAGCGGCTTTCAGGCGCGGCATCAGGTCATTGATGCGCTGGCTGGCAATGGGGAAGTCGTCGATCAGGATCGCCTTGTGCTTTTCGCCCGGGGCGAACATCGCATAGTGGCGCTGGCCACCCTCGCGCCACAGGCGAAACTCGGCGCGCAGGCGGTAGTGTTCGCGCGGCGAGTCGAACACTGCCGGCTCCGGCGCGCCGAACGGTGCCAGCAGCTCGCGCAGGCGGGCGGCCTTGGCCGCCAGCTGCGCGTCATATTGCGAGGGATCGAAGACAGCACTCATGCGTTGAACCAGCCCAGCTTGATGACGAACAGGATCGACAGGATCACCAACGCCGGGTTCAGGTCGCGGTGACGACCGGAGATCAGCTTGATGGCGGTCCAGGCGATGAAACCGAAGGCGATGCCGTTGGCGATCGAGTAGGTCAGCGGCATGGCCAGGGCGGTCACCACCACCGGCGCGGCTTCGGTGACATCGTCCCAGTTGATCTCGGCCAGGCCCGAGGCCATCAGCACGGCGACGAACAGCAGCGCCGGGGCGGTGGCGAAGGCCGGCACGCTGCCGGCCAGCGGGGCGAAGAACAGCGCCAGCAGGAACAGGATCGCGACCACGATGGCGGTCAGGCCGGTGCGGCCTCCGGCGCTCACGCCCGCGGCCGATTCGATGTAGCTGGTGGTGGTCGAGGTGCCCAGCAGCGAGCCGGCCATGGCGGCGGTGCTGTCGGCGATCAGGGCGCGGCCCATTTTCGGCATGTGGCCGTCCTTGCCCATCAGGCCGGCGCGCTTGGCCACGCCGATCAGGGTGCCGGAGTTGTCGAACAGGTCGACGAACAGGAAGGCGAAGATCACGCTGATCAGGCCCACGTCGAGGGCGCCGGCGATGTCCAGTTGCAGGAAGGTCGGGGCCAGCGATGGTGGCATCGACACCACGCCGCCGAACGGGGTGACGCCCAGGGCAATCGAGGCGACGGTCACGGCGAGGATGCCGATCAGCACGGCGCCACGCACCTTCATCGCCTCGAGGGCGACGATCAGGAAGAAGCCCAGGGTGGCGAGGATCGGCGCCGGTTGCTTGAGGTCGCCAAGGCCCACCAGGGTCGCCTGGTTATCGACGACGATGCCGGCGTTATGCAGGGCGATCAGCGCCAGGAACAGGCCGATACCGGCGGCAATGGCCGAGCGCAGCGGCAGCGGGATGCTGTTCACGATCCACTCGCGGATGCGGAAGATCGACAGCAGGAAGAACAGCACCGCGGAGAGGAACACCGCGCCCAATGCCACCTGCCAGGTGTGGCCCATGTGCAGGACCACGGTGTAGGTGAAGAAGGCGTTCAGGCCCATGCCCGGCGCCAGGGCGATCGGGTAGTTGGCGATGATGCCCATGGTCACCGAGCCGATGGCCGCGGCCAGGCAGGTGGCGACGAAGATCGCGCCCTTGTCCATGCCGGTCTCGCCGAGGATGCTCGGGTTGACGAACAGGATGTAGGCCATGGCCAGGAAGGTGGTGACGCCCGCGAGAATCTCGGTGCGCACGTTGGTGTTGTGTGCTCTTAGTTGAAACAGCCTTTCCAGCATGCCTGCTCCCCAGGGCGCCCTCGCGCCGTGAATGTATCGACCCCAACAGCAAAGCACAGACCGTACCGGATGCCGTGGTTTTGTGTGGGGCGGAAAAAAGCCGCGCATCATACCAGCATGGATGGCGGGGGCCTATTGCCGTTGGGGCGTAGGTTTTCTTTTGCTTGCACCGGCCTCTTCGCGGGTAAACCTGCTCCCACAGGCATTCCACAGGGCCTGAGGGCGGCGCGATCCCTGTGGGAGCGGGTTTACCCGCGAAAGGGCCGGCACAGGCAACCGGTCAGCCGTCATGCATCCGGTCCCGATGGGTCAGCGTCGGGAACAGCTTCATCCACACCCCGGTCACCACCAGCGTGCCCACGCCACCGAGCACCACTGCCGGCACTGTGCCAAACCAGTGCGCGGTCACGCCCGATTCGAACTCGCCGAGCTGATTCGAGGCACCGATGAACAACCCATTCACGGCGCTCACCCGGCCGCGCATCTCGTCCGGCGTCTCCAGCTGCACGAAGGCGCTGCGGATGACCATGCTGATCATGTCCGCCGCGCCCAGCACCACCAGCACCGCCAGGGAGAACCAGAAGGAGGTCGAGAGGCCGAAGGCGATGGTCGCCACGCCGAACACGCCCACTGCGGTGAACATGGTCAACCCCACCTTGCGCTCCACCGGGAAGCGCGCCAACCACAGCGACATCAGCAACGCACCGACGGCGGGCGCCGAACGCAGCAGGCCCAGGCCCCAGGCGCCGGTGAGCAGGATGTCCTTGGCGAACACCGGCAACAGCGCGGTGGCGCCGCCCAGCAGCACGGCGAACAGGTCCAGCGAGATGGCGCCGAGGATGTCCGGGCGGCTGCGGATGAAGCGGATCCCGGCCAGCAGCGAGTCGAGGCTGGCGCGGCCGCGTTGTGGGAGTTGCTGGCGGGCGTCCAGGTTCAGGGTGAGCAGGCAGGCGATGACATACAGGGCCACAGTCGGGCCATACACCCAGGTACTGCCGAAGGCATACAGCAGGCCGCCCACCGCCGGGGCGACGATGGTCGCCGCCTGCGAAGCGGAAGCCGAGGCTGCCACCGCACGGGGGAAAAGCCCGGGTGGCACGACGTTGGGCAACAGGGCCTGGGTCGCTGGCATTTCGAACGAACGGGCGGCCCCCAGCAGGAAGGCCAGCGCAAAGATCAACTCGCGGCTGACGTTGTCGGTAAAACTGCCCAGGGCCAGTACCAGGGCGATCAGCGCCTGCAGGGTCTGGCACAGGGCGGCAACCTTGCGCCGGTCATGGCGGTCGGCGACGTGGCCGGTGTGCAGCATGAACAGCACACGGGGGGCGAACTCGACCAGGCCGACCAGGCCCAGGTCGAGGACATTGCCGGTCAGTTGGTAGAGGTGCCAGCCGATGGCCACGGTGAGCATCTGGAAGCCACTGGCGGTGAACACCCGGGCCAGCCAGAAAGCGATGAAGGGGCGGTGATGGCGCAGCAGTTGCGGGGCGGAATCGGACATCGGGGAGCCTGCGACCTCGGTGCTGGAGGGGGCTGAAGCGTAACATCTGTTTGTAACAATTGGTTGCTGAAAACCGCGTGGATCAACTCCGCAGGCATCGCAAAAGAGGGTGAGACATCGGGTCACGCGGCAATCAACCACACATCCGGATAGGTCATTCAGGACTATGCTTCCAAACAGTCGTTGATCTGGATCAATCGTTCCAGAAGCAACGATTTGGCCTCCGGGCCGGAATCCCTGCGATCGAACAGAACAAAAAGAACAGGCCACACTCGACATCCCGTGGGGGCAGTGGGCGACAGGGCCGTGGGCCCGGCCGCCGGATTATCTGAAGAGGAAGCACCATGTTCGGATTAGAAGCCCTAGAGCTCGCCCGAATCCAGTTTGCCTTTACCGTGTCCTTTCACATCCTGTTCCCGGCCATCACCATTGGCCTGGCGAGCTACCTGGCAGTCCTCGAAGGTCTTTGGCTGAAGACCGGCGACAACACCTACCGTGACCTGTACCACTTCTGGTCGAAGATCTTCGCCGTCAACTTCGGCATGGGCGTGGTCTCCGGCCTGGTCATGGCCTATCAATTCGGTACGAACTGGAGCCAGTTTTCCGATTTCGCTGGCTCCATCACCGGCCCGTTGCTCACCTACGAGGTGCTGACCGCCTTCTTCCTGGAGGCCGGTTTCCTCGGTGTCATGCTGTTCGGCTGGAACCGTGTCGGCCGCGGCCTGCATTTCTTCGCCACCTGCATGGTGGCGCTCGGCACGCTGGTGTCGACGTTCTGGATCCTGGCCTCCAACAGCTGGATGCAGACCCCCCAGGGCTACGAGATCGTCAATGGCCAGGTGATCCCGGTGGACTGGTTCGCCGTGATCTTCAACCCGTCGTTCCCCTATCGCCTGATGCACATGGCCACCGCGGCGTTCGTCGCCACCGCGTTCTTCGTCGGTTCGTCGGCGGCCTGGCACCTGCTGCGCGGGCGTGACAACCCAGCGGTGCGCAAGATGCTGTCGATGGCCATGTGGATGGCGCTGATCGTCGCGCCGGTGCAGGCGGTGATCGGTGACTTCCACGGGCTCAATACCCTCAAGCACCAGCCGGTGAAGATCGCCGCCATCGAGGGGCACTGGGAAAACAAGCCCGGCGAGCCGACCCCACTGATCCTGTTCGGCATCCCCGACATGAAAGCCGAGACCACGCGCTTCAAGGTCGAGATCCCGGCACTGGGCAGCCTGATCCTCACCCATAGCCTGGACAAGCAGGTCCCGGCCATGAAGGAGTTTCCACCCGAGGACCGGCCTAACTCCACCATCGTGTTCTGGTCGTTCCGGATCATGGTCGGGCTGGGCATGCTGATGATCCTGGTCGGCCTGTGGAGCCTGTGGCTGCGCAAGCGTGGCACGCTGTACAGCTCGCGGCCGTTCCTCTACCTCACCCTGTGGATGGGGCCATCGGGGCTGATCGCCATCCTCGCCGGCTGGTTCACCACCGAGGTTGGCCGCCAGCCGTGGGTGGTCTACGGGTTGATGCGCACCGCCGATGGGGTATCCAACCACAGCTACGCGCAGCTGGGCTTCACCCTGGTGATGTTCGTGGTGGTCTACTTCGCCCTGTTCGGCACCGGTATCGGCTACATGATGCGCCTGGTGCGCAAAGGGCCGAAAACCGGCGAAGGCGAGGAGCACACCCCTGGTGGCCCCGGCCAGAAACGCACGCCGGCACGGCCGTTGTCCGCCGCCGATGAAGGCCACGAGGCCGACTCCACCAGCCTGAGCGAGGGGAACTGAGATGGGTATCGATCTTCCGCTGATCTGGGCCGTGATCATCATCTTCGGCGTCATGATGTACGTGGTGATGGATGGTTTCGACCTGGGGATCGGCATGCTTTTCCCCTTCGTGAAGGGCGAGCGTGACCGCGATGTGATGATGAACACCGTCGCCCCGGTATGGGACGGCAATGAAACCTGGCTGGTGCTGGGGGGCGCGGCGCTGTTCGGTGCCTTCCCGCTGGCCTATTCGGTGGTGCTCGAGGCGCTGTACCTGCCGTTGATCCTGATGCTGGTGGGCCTGATCTTCCGTGGCGTGGCCTTCGAGTTCCGCTTCAAGGCCAGAGCGAACAAACGGCATATATGGGACAAGGCGTTCATCTGGGGCTCGCTGGTGGCGACCTTCTTCCAGGGCGTGGCCCTGGGCGCCTTCATCGAAGGCTTCAAGGTGGTCGACCGCAAGTTCGCCGGCGGCACCCTGGACTGGCTGACCCCGTTCACGCTGTTCTGCGGCCTGGGCCTGATCGTGGCCTACACCTTGCTGGGTTGCACCTGGTTGATCATGAAGACCGAAGGGCCGCTGCAGCAGAAGATGCATGACATCGCCCGGCCCCTGGCGCTGGTGCTGCTGGCGGTTATCGGTATTGTCAGCCTGTGGACACCGATCGCCTACCCGCAGATCGCCGAACGCTGGTTCAGCATGCCCAACCTGGTCTGGTTCATGCCGGTGCCGATCCTGGTGCTGGTGACCTTCTACGGCTTGCTGCGGGCGGTGGCGCGAAACGCGCACTACACGCCGTTCCTGCTGACCCTGGTGCTGATCTTCCTGGGCTACAGCGGGTTGGGCATCAGCCTGTGGCCGAACATCATCCCGCCGTCGATCAGCATCTGGGACGCCGCGGCACCACCGCAGAGCCAGGGCTTCATGCTGGTGGGCACGTTGTTCATCCTGCCGTTCATTCTGGGTTACACCTACTGGAGCTACTACGTGTTCCGCGGCAAGGTGACCCATGAAGATGGCTATCACTAGGAGCGCGTCGTGATGAACGTCGAAGAAAAGAAACCGCTGTGGCAACGTGTGGGTTGGCTGGTGCTGATCTGGGCGCTGAGTGTCGCGGCGCTGGGGGTGGTGGCCTATGGCATGCGCATGTTCATGAGCGCGGCGGGGTTGAGTACCCACTGATCTGCAAGGCGGGCTGCCATGCAGCCCATCGCGGGTGAACCCGCTCCTGCAGGGACCGCGCTGATCTTGAGGTCGGCGCGGTCCTCTTCATTTACGCGCTTTGAGCACCACGAACTTCGGCGTCGCCGCCACCTGCTCGACACCTCGGAACAACCGCGCCAATTTGCTGTGATAGCCCAGGTGCCGGTTGCCGACGATATACAACGCCCCCCCGACCACCAGCGCCTCACGGGCTTGCTGGAACATCCGCCAGGCGAGGAAGTCGCCGACCACTTGCTGCTGGTGGAACGGCGGGTTGCACAGCACCACATCCAGCGACTGCTTTTCTTGCCCGGCCAAGCCGTCGGCCGCGTGAATCTCGACTGCGCGTTCGCCCAGCGCCGCCTGCCAGTTGTCCCGGGCCGATTGCACTGCCATGTACGACTCGTCCACCAGCGTGTAGTGGGCATCGGGGTTGGCCAGGGCGCTGGCGATGGCCAGCACGCCGTTGCCGCAGCCCAGGTCCGCGACCCGCGCCTGGCCCAGGTCGCGCGGCAGGTGGGGCAGGAAGGCCCGGGTGCCAATGTCCAGTCCTTCGCGGCAGAACACGTTGGCATGGTTGAGCAGCTCCAGCGCAGGGCTGTCCAGGCGGTAGCGGCTAGGGTAGGGCGAGCATGCCTGTGGCCGTTCGGCGACGGTGGCGGTGAGCAGGCGGGCCTTCTTTTGTGCCAGTGAAGCCTGGACCGGGCCGATGTACTTCTCCATCAGGTCGCCCGCGGCGCGTGGCAGGTGCTTGATCATGGCGCCGGCGATCACCTGGGCGCCCGGGGCAAGCTGGCCTTGCAGGCGGATCAACTGTTCCTCGAGCAAGGCCAGGGTCTTGGGCACCCGCACCAGCACCCGGTCGAACGGGCCTTGCCAGGCTTGGTTGGCAGGAATGAACGGCACGCTGTCAAAGCCCTTGCCGTTACGTGCCAGGTTTTTCTCCAGCGCCATGCGCGCCAGGTGCGAGTCGCCGCTGCTGATCACCGCCACCTGTCCGGCCAGGCTGGCCGCCAGGGCGCCGAAGCTGTCGTTGAGCACCAGCACCTTGCCGTTGGCGGTCGGCGCCTGGGCGGCCAGGTATTCCAGCAGATACTGGTCGGCGGCGTCGAAGGCCAGCAGCGGGTCATTGGCCTGCTCCGGCTGGCGGATCAGGTCGAGGTCGGCGAAGGGGCTGTTGAACAGGGGCATGACATGGGCTCAGCTGCGAATCTGCCTGGCGCGCTGTGCGGCAGGCTTGCGGTGGGCGATTCTACAGGGCTTTACCCATCGACGGGGGACGGGCTGTCAGAGCAGGCCGCGCAGGGCAGCGATGGCAATGGCTCCGGCCTTGTTGTTGGCGTTGGTCTTGTCGATCACGCTGCGAATATGGAAGTTCACCGTGCTGGTCGACAGCGACAGGATGGTCGCCACGTCCGCCGCAGTCTTGCCGGCCGCGGACCACTTCAGCACTTCCAGCTCACGCTCGCTCAGATTGGGTGTCGGGCTGAGTTTTTCCAGATGGTGCTCACTGAGTGCCGCGTGCAATGTGTTGCACAGCCACATCACCAGGCAAGCTTTGTCATGGATTTCCTTCACCTTGATTGGGCGTTTGCCCCGACACACGCTCAGCTGACTTTCATTGTGTCGGTGATCGAAGACCGACTGGGTCCAGCCGTGGGTGATCCCGAATCCCATGGCCGCTTCGCGAAAATGTGGAACCTCGCGGAACAGTTCGTCGCTCCAGACTTGCGGCTTGGTAGATTTATGGCACATTGATACTACTGGGTCTATCGTGAGGAAGTTTCCCTGTCGGTAGCGTTCGTTCCACTCGCGCGGATAATTGTTGTAGAGAATCACCTGCGGATTATGGGCGGCGATGTGCAGGTGCAGGCTCAGGCCGAGATATTCCATTCACAGTGCCTGGGCCATCGTCACGGCAATTTCGAACATCCGCTGAGGATCGCTCTCTACCAGCAGACGTTGGGCATCTTCGCTCTTCCAGTAAGGCATCGGTGAAGCTCCATTGTTTCGCCTTGGATCCAATTACTGCGCCGCACGGGACGAAGTGTAGGAAATGTCCTCGTTTTGTGCTCGGTTTTTTTGCTATAGCTGTGCTGTTTTCTAAGCAGTTTGCTGTAGTCAATCGACGATACCCTACAAACCGACGGTGTTTATCCCGCCCGCATTGCGCGACACTAGGCGCAATTGTTCAATGGAGCCCGTCATGTCCGCCAGTGCCGACAAGTTCACCCGCCAGACCCTGCTCGATGTCCAGCCTCTGACGCCCAACCTGTTCAGCCTGCGGGTCAGCCGTGATACGGGGTTTCGCTTCCGCGCCGGGCAGTTCGCTCGCCTGGGGGTGACCAAGGCTGACGGCAGCGTGGTCTGGCGTGCCTATTCCATGGTCAGCGCGCCCCATGACGAGTTTCTCGACTTCTTCTCCATCGTGGTGCCCGGTGGCGAATTCACCAGTGAGCTCAGCCGGCTGGCCGAGGGCGACAGCCTGCTGATCGACCGCCAGGCCTTCGGCTACCTGACACTCGATAGGTTCGTCGGCGGTCGCGACCTGTGGCTGCTTGCCACGGGGACTGGCATCGCGCCCTTCATGTCGATACTCCAGGATTTCGAGGCCTGGGAACGTTTCGACAACATCAAGCTGGTGTACTCGGTGCGCGAGGCGAAGGAGCTGGCTTATCTGGAGGAAATCGCTGGCCTGGAGCAACGCGACTATCTGGCGGAGTTCGCCGGCAAGCTGCAATTCATTCCGGTGGTAACCCGTGAGCAGCATCCTGGCGCATTGAACGCGCGCATCACCACGCTGATCGAAAATGGCGAGCTGGAGAACGCCGCGGGGCTGGCACTGTCGCCGGAGCATTCGCGGATCATGCTGTGCGGCAACCCGGACATGATCGACGAGACGCGCAAGGTGCTGAAGGCTCGCGACCTGCAACTGAGCCTGAGCAAGCGCCCTGGCCAGGTGGCGGTGGAGAACTACTGGTAAAGCGCGATATCCCCCTGTAGGCGCCAGCAACGCTGGGCCTACAGCGGTTGCGCCGTTTTCGTCAGGGCTGGCGGTTCTGCGCCTTGAGCAGGTCGCGAATCTCGGTCAGCAGGGTTTCTTCGGCGGTGGGCACTGGCGGTGCGGTCGGGGCCACGGCTTCTTCGCGCTTGAGGCGGTTGATCACCTTCACCCCCATGAAAATGGCGAAGGCGACGATGATGAAGTCGAGGATGGTCTGGATGAACTTGCCATAAGCCAGCACCACGGCCGGCACATCGCCTTCGGCGGCCTTGAGCGTGATGGCCAGGTCGCTGAAGTCCACGCCGCCGATCAGCAGGCCGATGGGGGGCATGATCACGTCACCGACGAAGGACGACACGATCTTGCCGAAGGCCGCGCCGATGATGATACCCACCGCCATGTCGACGACATTTCCCTTGACCGCGAAGGCCTTGAATTCACTGAGCATGCCCATGCTGTATTCCTTTGTTACGAATGGAGAGGTAAACGCAGTGTAAGCCACTAAAACGCTTCATGCGTGACGTTCGCAGCTAATGACTGTGCTTAGCGCGAATAGTTTTGTCGCCCTTCGAGGCCTCCGGGACACGTCCGTGTTCGGCTATCATGGCGGTTTTTTCCAGGAGACCCCGCCCATGGCCAAGGCCAAGCGCTTGTATGGCTGCACCGAGTGCGGCGCGACCTTCCCCAAGTGGGCCGGCCAGTGCGGCGACTGCGGTGCCTGGAACACCCTGGTCGAAACCATGATCGAGAGCGGCGGCGCTGCCGCGCCGAGCGGCCGTGCCGGCTGGACCGGGCAGCAGGCGCAGATCAAGACCCTGGCCGAGGTGAGCGTCGAGGAGATCCCGCGCTTCACCACCAGCAGCACCGAGCTCGACCGGGTGCTGGGGGGCGGCCTGGTGGACGGCTCCGTGGTGCTGATCGGTGGCGACCCCGGCATCGGCAAGTCGACCATCCTCCTGCAGACCTTGTGCAACATCGCCGTGCAGATGCCCGCGCTGTACGTCACCGGCGAGGAGTCGCAGCAACAGGTGGCCATGCGTTCGCGGCGCCTGGGCCTGCCCCAGGACCAGCTCAAGGTGATGACCGAGACCTGCATCGAAACCATCATCGCCACTGCCCGTGTGGAGAAACCGCGGGTGATGGTGATCGACTCGATCCAGACCATCTTCACCGAGCAGTTGCAGTCGGCCCCCGGCGGCGTGGCCCAGGTGCGCGAGAGCACGGCGCTGCTGGTGCGCTACGCCAAGCAGAGCGGCACGGCGATCTTCCTGGTCGGCCATGTCACCAAGGAAGGCTCGTTGGCCGGCCCACGGGTGCTGGAGCACATGGTCGACACCGTGCTGTATTTCGAGGGTGAGTCCGATGGCCGCCTGCGCCTGCTGCGGGCGGTGAAGAACCGCTTCGGCGCGGTCAACGAACTGGGCGTGTTCGGCATGACCGACCGGGGCTTGAAAGAAGTCTCGAACCCTTCGGCGATCTTCCTCAACCGCACCCAGGAAGAAGTGCCAGGCAGTGTGGTCATGGCCACGTGGGAGGGGACCCGGCCGATGCTGGTGGAGGTGCAGGCATTGGTCGACGACAGCCACCTGGCCAACCCGCGCCGGGTCACGCTGGGCCTGGACCAGAACCGCCTGGCCATGCTGCTGGCGGTGCTGCACCGGCATGGCGGCATCCCCACCCACGACCAGGACGTGTTCCTCAACGTGGTCGGCGGGGTCAAGGTGCTGGAGACCGCCTCCGACCTGGCGTTGCTGGCGGCAGTGATGTCGAGCCTGCGCAACCGCCCGCTGGCCCATGGCCTGCTGGTGTTCGGCGAGATCGGCCTGTCGGGCGAGGTACGCCCGGTCCCCAGTGGCCAGGAACGCCTGAAGGAAGCGGCCAAGCATGGCTTCAAGCGCGCCATCGTGCCCAAGGGCAACGCCCCGAAGGAAGCGCCGGCGGGCCTGCAGGTGATCGCCGTGACCCGCCTTGAACAGGCGCTGGATGCGTTGTTCGAGTAAGACGCCCGGGGCTGTTCACTCCGCGCGTTGTTCGCGTTGGGCGAGGCGCCCGGCGTGGGTCGGTGGCTCGGCTGCGCCGGGGTTGCGCCCCTTGGCGGTTTCCCGGCGCAGCACCGGCAGGATCTCGCTGCCGAACAGCTCCAGCATGTCCAGCACCTCCGGCAAAGGGATGCCGGCATGGTCGAACAGGAACAGCTGGCGCTGGTAGTCGCCGAACTGCTCGCGGAAGGTCAGGGTCTTGTCGATGATCTCCTGGGGGCTACCCACCGACAGCGGAGTCTCGCGCATGAACTCTTCCAGCGAAGGGCCATGGCCATACACCGGCGCGTTGTCGAAGAACGGGCGGAAGCGCTCGCGGGCGACTTGGGACTGGCGGTTGACGTAGATGTGCCCGCCCAGCCCGACCATGGCCTGTTGCGGGGTGCCGTGGCCGTAGTGGGCGAAGCGCGAGCGGTAGAACGCCACCATGCGCTGGAAGTGCCCCTTGGGCCAGAGGATGTGGCTGGCGAAGAAACCATCACCATGGCGCGCCGCCTGCTCGGCGATCTCCGGGGTGCGGATCGAGCCATGCCAGACGAAGGGCGGCAGGTTGTCCAGTGGCCGGGGAATCGACGTGAAGCGGTGCAGCGGGGTGCGGAAGCGGCCTTCCCAGTTGATGTTCTCTTCGCGCCACAGGCGGTGCAACAGGTCGTAGTTGTCCAGCGCCAGCGGCAGGCCCTGCATGATGTCCTTGCCGAACCAGGGGTAGACCGGCGCGGTGTTGCCGCGCCCGAGCATCAGGTCCATGCGCCCGCCCGACAGGTGCTGCAGCACCGCGTATTCCTCGGCCAGGCGCACCGGGTCGTTGGTGGTGATCAGCGTGGTCGAGGTGGAGAGGATCAGGCGTGAGGTCTGCGCGGCGATGAACGCCAGCAGGGTGGTGGGCGACGAGGTCACGAAGGGTGGGTTGTGGTGCTCGCCGGTGGCGAACACGTCCAGGCCGACTTCTTCGGCCTTGAGGGCTATGCGCACCATTGCAGACAGGCGCTCGGCCTCGCTGGGGATACGGCCTGTGGTCGGGTCGCGGGTGACGTCGCCGACGCTGTAGATTCCGAATTGCATCCTTGCCTCCTGGAGTGTGACGAATGTCGCGATTGTACGCATGTACGCGAACTGTTCAACTCCTTTTCCTCGGCGTATGATCGTCCTGTCGCCGGCAACCTGCTGGCGCCCCCTGGACTCCCACGCTTAAGGAGAAGCGACATGCCAGAAGTGATCGTCTACGCAACCGCCGGCCGTTCCGACCTGCAGAAGAAGAAACTGCTGCGCTCGGTGACCGAGGCGGTGGCCAACAGTTTCGAGATCGCCCGTGAACACGTGGTGGTGCAGATCGTCGAGGCTCCACCCGGTGACAAGGCCAAGGGCGGCATCCCCTTCGACGAACGTTGAAACCTGCCCCTGGGCACGGCGCGGGGCGCCGTGCCTTTCTGTCGGGTGCCTTACAGATATCCCACCGATCACTGCCGTTGCCTGATGTTTGCCGGCGCTCGCGTCTGATTGCTCGTCTTCGGAGTTTCCAAGCACGCTTTACAGAAAGATTGTACGAGGGGGTTGCAACAGTACGACTGTATGCGTACATTGGCCTCGTTCGATGTCGACACGGACCCCAGGACTCATCCCACACAGCAAGGAGCTGAACATGAAGACATTGATGCAGTGGCGTGACCTGCCTGCCGAGGCAGAAGAATGGATGGCCCGTATCGAGGCGGTCAGGCCGCTGATCCTGCGGCACCGCGACTACGCCGAAGAGCACGGCGAAACCCACCCTGAAGTCATGGCCGAGCTGTTCAAGCTGGGCTTTTCCCGTCTTTGCGTGAGCAAGGCCTTCGGTGGCCAGCAACTGGACATGCGGGTGATCTCGCAGATCGTCCAGCGCCTCGCCGCCCTCGACGCGTCGGTGTCCTGGCAGGTGATGGTGCAGGTCGCCATGGGCCGCCTGGCCGATTACCTCCCCGAGCAGGCCGCACAAGAGATCTATAGCGGGTGCAACGGCTTCGTGGTCGGTGCGATCCACTCCGGCGGCGAAGCCATTGCCGTCGAAGGTGGCTACCGCGTCAGCGGCAAGTGGGGCTTCGCCAGTGGTTCGGCCCACGCCGACTGGCTGGTGTGCACCGCCACCCTCAAGCAGGAAGTCGCCGATGGCTCGCAGCCGCAGGTGCGCATGCTCTTCGTGCCACGCAGCGAATGCCGCATCCTCAAGACCTGGGATGTGATGGGCATGCGCGGCACCGGCAGCAACCACTTCGAATGCAGCAATGTCTTTGTCCCGGCGCAGTACAGCGTCGACCCCGAATCGCTGAAGAAAGCCCCGCCGCCACGTGCCTCGCTGGCCTACAAGGTGGGTTACTACGACTTCGGCACCATCGCCGCGATGGGTACCGTGCTGGGTGTGGCAAAGGCCGCGCTGGAGTACTTCCGCGACGAGCGCACCGTGCCGGCCGACGAGGGCGTGGCCGCGTTGACCAGCGAGAAGACCGGCATCGTCCTGGCGCAACTGCACAGCGCCCAGCTGCTGCTGGAAGACGCCATCACCCAGGCCCAGCTGGCCGATGGCGACGGCATGAACGTGCGCGTCGGGCTGGCCGGCTCGCTGCTCAACGAGCAGGCGCTCAATGCCGTCAACCAGTTGCACGGGCTGACCGGCTCCAAGGCGGTCTACAAGACCTGCGCCCTGGAGCGCAGCCTGCGCGACATCCATGTTGGTTCCAAGCACTTCGTCCTGTCGCCGTTGAACCTGTTCGGCCTGGGCAAGCTGTACCTGGGCAAGGCGCAGACCAGCAAGATCTATTGACCTGGCGAGTTTCGCCAGTCACCGACATTCAGCCGATGCAATCCCGGTCGGCCCGACCGGGCCAGCAGCGTGCAGGTTGGAGTTTTCTAAATGTTGAATTTCCAGAAGGTTGCCGATCCAGGCGACAGGGGGTAAGTCATGCGGGCGAAACACTATCTAGGGAAGGTAACGGCGTCAGTGATCACGCTTGCGGTACTCGGGGGCTTGTCACTGCGTTACGTGGCTCATGGAGAAGAGCCGGCGCCCGCCCCCGTTCTGGTACCCGCGGCCCTGGCCAAGGTCAAGCAGGTGCCGTACACCTATTACCAGGTTGCCATCGGTCAGATCGAGGCCCGCCAGCAGGTGCTGCTGTCGGCCGAAGTCAGCGGCCAGGTGGTGGCCCTGGCCTTCGACTCGGGCGACAAGGTCAAGGCCGGCAACGTGGTGGTCAGGCTCAACACCTCGCCGGAAGAGGGTGAGCTGACCCGCCTGCGCGGTGAGTTCGAAGCCGCCAAGACCCATTACGGGCGTTTGCAGGCCCTGGCGCGCAACGGCGCCGAGAGCCAGCGCGCGCTGGACAGCGCGCGGGCGCAGTTCGACGCGGCTAAGGGCAACCTCGAGAACATCCAGGCGCAGATCGCGCAGAAGACCATCCGCGCGCCGTTCTCCGGCGAGCTGGGCATTCGCCAGGTTCACCTGGGTGACTACGTGCAGGCCGGTCGGCCACTGGCCACGCTCACCGACCTCAATGGCCTGCGGGTCAACTTCACCGTCTCCGAGCGTGACAGCGCCAACATCGTCAAGGGCCAGGCCGTCGAGTTGGCTGTCGATGCGTGGAACGGCATGAAGTTCGAAGGCACGGTCAGCGCCATCGACCCGCAGGTGAACAACTCCCACGTGATCAAGGTCCAGGCGCTGCTCAAGGAGCACCAGGGCAAGTTGCGCCCGGGCATGTACGCCAAGGTCAAGGTGCAACTGCCGGGCAAGGATGAGCTGGTGGTGCCGGAAACCGCGATCACCTACAACGCCTATGGCGAAAGCGTGTTCGTCACCTACGAAGAGAACGGCCTGAAGAAGGTTCGCCGGCAGAACATCAGCGTCGGCGAACGCCGCGATGGCCTGGCGGTGGTCGCCAAGGGCCTGCAGGCGGGCGACGAAGTGGTGACCTCCGGGCAGATCAAGCTGCAGGACGGCGTCGCCATCGAGCCTGTGGCCGACACCGTGCGGCTCAACGTCCAGCGCTGAGGAGCGATCATGCATTTCACCGATATATTCCTGCGCCGGCCCGTGCTGGCGCTGGTGGTCAGCACGCTGATCCTGCTGTTCGGGATCATGGCGTTCACCAAGCTGCCGGTGCGCCAGTACCCGATGCTGGAAACCTCCACCATCACCATCACCACCCAGTACCCCGGCGCCTCCTCGGAGCTGATGCAGGGTTTTGTGACCCAGCCGATCAGCCAGGCCGTGGCCTCGGTCGAGGGTATCGACTACCTGTCGTCCAGCTCGACCCAGGGCAAGAGCCTGGTCACCGTGCGCATGCAGCTCAACAGCAACTCGATCAACGCCCTCACCGAGGTGATGGCCAAGGTCAACCAGATCCGCTACAAGCTGCCCGCCGAAGCCTATGACCCGGTGATCGAGCGCACCTCCGGCGGCTTCACCAGCGTCGCCTACGTGGCGTTCTCCAGCGAGCAGCTGTCGATGCCGGAAGTGGCCGACTACATCTCGCGGGTGGTCGAACCGATGTTCTCGGGCATCGACGGCGTGGCCAAGATCAACGTGCTGGGCGGGCAGACCCTGTCCATGCGCCTGTGGCTGGACCCTGACCTGCTGGCCGGCTACGGCATCACCGGCCAGGACGTGGCCGACGCGATCAAGGAGAACAACTTCCAGGCCGCGCCCGGCCAGGTCAAGGGCCTGTACGTGGTCAGCAACCTGCGTATCAACACCGACCTGACCAGCGTCGAAGACTTCAAGGACATGGTCCTGCGCAACGACAACGGCAACATCATTCGCGTGCGCGATGTCGGCACTGTCGAGCTCAATGCCGCGTCGTTCGACACCAGCGGCGCGATGAGCGCGGTCCCGGCGATGTTCCTCGGCCTCGACGCCGCGCCCACCGGCAACCCGCTGACCATCGTCAACGCGGTCAAGGCGCTGATCCCGGAGATCGAGAAGACCCTGCCACCAGGCGTGAAGGTGCAGATCCCGTTCGAGGTGGCGCACTTCATCCAGTCGTCCATCGACGAGGTGACCCACACCCTGATCGAGGCGCTGGTGATCGTGGTCCTGGTGATCTACCTGTGCCTGGGCACCTTCCGCACCGTGCTGATCCCGCTGGTGACCATCCCGCTGTCGATGCTGGGGGCCGCGGTGCTGATGCAGATGTTCGGCTTCAGCCTGAACCTGCTGACGCTGCTGGCGATGGTGCTGGCGATCGGCCTGGTGGTGGATGACGCGATCGTCGTGGTGGAGAACGTCCACCGTCATATCGAGGATGGCAAGACGCCGTTCGAAGCCGCCTTGCTCGGTGCTCGCGAAGTGGCGGGGCCGGTGGTGGCGATGACCTTCACCCTCGCCGCGGTGTACGCGCCGATCGGCCTGATGGGCGGCCTGACCGGCACCCTGTTCAAGGAGTTCGCGCTGACCCTGGCCGGCTCGGTGGTGGTGTCCGGCATCGTCGCCCTGACCCTGTCGCCGATCATGAGCACCCGCTTGCTCGACGCCAAGTCGAGCGAAGGCTACATGGCGCACAAGGCCGAGGCCTTCTTCAACTGGCTGGCCGAGCGCTATGGCAAGTTGCTGGGCGTGTCCTTGTCCAAACGTTGGATCAGCCTGGCCATCGCGCTGGTGATCTTCTTCAGCCTGCCGGTGCTGTACAAGTCGGCGCAGAGCGAGCTGGCGCCGCTTGAGGACCAGAACATCCTGCTCACCGCGATCAAGGCACCGCAACACGCCAACATCAATTACGTCGAGGCGTTCTCGGAAAAGCTCCACGAAGTGTTCAAGGAGTTCCCGGAAGGCTACAGCGACTGGGTGGCCAACGGCACCGACGGCCTGTCGAACAGTGTCGGCGGCATCAACCTGGTGGACTGGGACAAGCGCGAACGCAGCGCCAACCAGATCCAGCCCCTGCTGCAGCAACGCGTCAGCCAGATCGAAGGCACCAGTATCTTCGTCTTCCAGATGCCGCCGCTGCCGGGCTCCACGGGCGGCCTGCCGGTGCAGATGGTGGTGCGCAGCGACCAGGACTACCAATCGCTGTTCGACGTGATGGACAAGCTCAAGGCCAGCGCCCGCAGCAGTGGCCTGTTCGCCGTGGTCGACAGTGACCTGGACTTCAACAACCCGGTGGTCGAGGTGCAGGTCGACAGGGCCAAGGCCAACGCCATGGGCATTCGCATGAGCGACATCGGCAAGACCCTCAACAGCCTGATCGGCGAGAAGTACGTCAACCGCTTCGCCTACCACGGCCGCTCCTACGACGTGATTCCGCAGTCGGTGCCGCAGGATCGCCTGACCCCCGAGGCGCTGAACCGCTACTACGTCAAGGACCAGCACGGCAATCTGGTGCCGCTGTCGACCCTGGCCACCATCAAGGTCAAGGTCGAGCCGAACCTGCGCCCGCAGTTCAACCAGCAGAACGCCGCGACCTTCCAGGCCATCCCCCTGCCGGGCGTGACCCTGGGCGATGCCGTGGCCTTCCTCACCGAACAGGCCAGGCAGTTCCCGGCCGGCTACACCTACGACTGGCAGTCGGATACCCGCCAGTTCGTGCAGGAGGGCAACACCCTGGTGCTGACCTTCGCCTTCGCCCTGGTGATCATCTATTTGGTGCTGGCGGTGCAGTACGAAAGCTTCATCGACCCGTTCATCATCCTGATCAGCGTGCCGCTGTCGATCTGCGGGGCACTGCTGCCGCTGGCGCTGGGTTACACCTCGCTGAACATCTACACGCAGATCGGCCTGATCACGCTGATCGGTCTGATCAGCAAGCACGGCATCCTGATGGTGGCGTTCGCCAACGAACTGCAGATGCATCACGGCATGGGCAAGCTGCAAGCGATCCGCCACGCCGCCGAAGTGCGCCTGCGGCCGATCCTGATGACCACCGCGGCGATGGTCGTGGGCCTGGCGCCGCTGATCTTCGCCACCGGTGCCGGGGCCAACAGCCGCTTCGGCCTGGGCCTGGTGATCGTGGTCGGGATGCTGATCGGCACCTTGTTCACCCTGTTCATCCTGCCGACGGTCTACAGCCTGCTCAGCACCGCCAGGCAGCCCAAGGCAACGCCTGCCGACAGCACTGAAGGCCAGGCCATCGATGCGCCGGCACGGGGATAATCGCATGTTGAAAATCACACGTTGTGCATGGCCGCTGTCGCTGGCGGCCCTGGTGGCCCTGAGCGGTTGCGTCAACCACGCCGGCATCGACCACCGTCAAACCCTGTTGACCCCCGAAGGCGCGCCTTCGGGCACCCTGGCCGACGCCCGCCTGCCGGCCGCACCCTGGCCGCAAGGGCAGTGGTGGCAGCGCTACGGTGACGCCCAGCTGGACGGGCTGGTGGCCAAGGCCTGGCAGAACAACCCCGGGCTGCAGGAAGTACGGGCGCGGGCCGACAAGGCCAATGCCTACCAGGAATACTACGGCGCCGACCGGGCGCCGCAGGTGGACGCCTTCGGCGACGTGAAGCGTTCGCGGCTGTCGCGCAGCGAGGACTACGCCGGGCAGGGCAACCGCTATGTCACCGTGCGCAGCCTGGGCGTGACCTTCGACTACGACCTCGACCTGTGGGGCGGCAAGCGCAGTGCCTGGGAGGCCTCGGTCAGCCAGGCGCGGGCGGCGGAGGTCGAGTTGCAGTCGGCGCGTCTGCTGCTGGCGGCCAACGTGGTCAAGGCCTACAACCAGCTGACCTACGCCTGGGATGTGGTCGACCTCAGCGAGCGCGACCTCAAGCGCCTGCGCAACCTGCAGAGCCTGACCGGCGATCGCTACCGCAACGGCCTGGACAACAAGTCCCAGCTGCAGCGGGTCGATGGCCTGGTGGCACGTGCCGAGGCCAGCCTGTTGGGGGCCAGGAGCGATGTGCAGGTGGCTCGTCTGCAGCTCTCGGCGTTGCTGGGTGCGGGGGTTGATGGCGCCCATGACATCGCCCGGCCCAAGCCGCTCAAGAGCGACGAAGCCGCGTTGCCGGAAAACCTGCCCGCCGAACTGCTCGGGCGGCGCCCCGACATCGTCGCGGCGCGCTGGCGGGTCGAGGCGCAGACTCAGACGGTCGCCTCGGTGAAGACCCGTTTCTACCCCAACATCAACCTGCGTGCGGGGGGCGGCATCCATGCCATGTCCGGCGACAGTTTCAACGACAGCGTCAGCCGTTTCTGGAACATCGCGCCGACTGTGACCTTGCCTTTGTTCGATGCCGGGCGCTTGCGCTCCGAGCTCAAGCAGAGCAACGCCGACCTGGACCTGGCGATCGCCGGTTACAACTCGACCCTGAACACGGCACTGCACCAGGTGGCGACGTCGGTGACCGAGTTGCAGGCGGTGAACCGGCAGATCGGCCTGCAACGTACCGCGCGGGATACGGCGCAGTCGTCCTTCGACCTGGCCGTGGAGCGCTTCGAGGTCGGGGAAAACAATTTCCTCGATTCGCTGAACATCGAAGAGCAGTTGATCGAGGATGAAATGCGCCTGGCGTTGCTCAGCAGCAAGCAGATCGACTCGGCGGTGAGCCTGGTTACTGCGTTGGGGGGTGGTTACCAGCCTGAGCCAAGCGCTGTTCGTTGAATGCTGGTTCAGCCGGCGCCGGGGTTGCACCTGGCGCCGGCTTTCAAGTGTTCGCCTGGAGAGTTGCAACGCCTATCAGATCGAGCGCCGCTCGCGGATGAATCCGCTCCTACAGGTTTGTTTCGGGCCAGTTCGCCAAAGGCGCCACGGCGGGCAACCATGGTCTCACAGGTGCGGCACGTTGCAACCGATGTAGGAGCGGATTCATCCGCGATGCGCCGCGCGGGCGGCGCTCGATCTCGAGCGCGGCACAACTCTTGCGACGAAAACCCCGCACTTTACACCTTGAAACACACCCATTCTTAAATCCGCCATCTCGCACAACGTCCTGTTTCGCAAGGCTAAATTGGTTGCACCCTGATGCTTCCAGGTAGCACATGGAACGCAATTGGCTCGCGAACGGTTGTAACAATGGTGTATAGTCCTACACTGTTCGTACTAACAAACAGTCGTGATTCCAGAGGCAGGCAGCCATCGACTGATGGCCCTAGGTAGTTGGGAACATGCTGTCCCCACGAGGTATTGCCAGGTTCGGACTCGGCTTCCCAGGAGCGCGACATGGAATCGCGCCTGATCAATACGGGGAAACCACGGACGGTACCGCGCAGGCGATCCGGGGCGTGGTGATCCTTGTAAGGCTATTGAGGTTATTGCATGTACACTGCCAACCACCCCAGCATCGAGCAGATCCGCCTGGAAAACGTCCTGACAGCACTTGGCAACCCGTTGCGCCTGACCGTGCTGAAGGTGCTTTCCGATGGCGAAGAGCACCCTTGCGGGCGCATCCTCAAAGGTGCCTCCAAATCGACCATGACCCACCACTGGCGCGTGCTGCGCGACAGCGGCGTGATCTGGCAACGCCCTTATGGCCGTGAGAACCTGCTGTCGATCCGTCGGGATGACCTGGAAGCCCGCTTCCCAGGCCTGCTCAGCTCCCTGCTCGACGCGGTCGACAAAGACCCGCACACCTCGCAGGTCATTCGCGACAACGAAGCCCGCCTGGAAGAAGGCTGAGTCGCCTTCCCCCGCGAGCGCGCCCTTGGCTCAGATAGCCAGTTTCAGCGGCGCGCTCCGCTCCTGCAGCAACGCCCAGAAATCCTCGACGAAACACTCTGCGATCAGTAGCGGCTGACCGTCGCGCGTGAAGCGCGAGCGGCGGGCCAGCAGCTTGCCGCCTGGCTGGCCAAGTGACGTGGCCAGGCGCGACAGTGGATCATCGGCTTGCGGGCGCTGGCATTCGAAAGCGCCGCGGTGAATATCCGGCGTGTTGTACAGCATGCTGCCCAACGGCTCGCCGCCGTAGCCGGCGAGCTCCGGCCAGGCCGGCCGGCGCTCGCGCATGGGTGTCAGGCTGCGGGCGCAGACCATCACCTGGTCGTCGACTTTCAAGGCCACTTCACGGATCCAGGCAGGGCTGCCGGTGGTGCAGCCCAGGGCATGGGCTTCACTGGGTTCGGGGAAATCGATCCGCTGCTGGGCCACCTCCAGGCTGAACCGGCCCAGCGCCTTGAGGCGCAAGGTCAGCGAGCCTGGGGCGAACAGCCAGTGGCGTTGATCGTCGCTCAGGCCAGGTAGCGGCAGCGAAGTCCAGAGGTTGTCCATGATGCATGTTCTCCGGAAATCTTCAGGCCGCAGACTGGTTGGGCGCGGCGACGCGATGATAGGCACGGTCGAAGTAGATCAGCCCTTCCGGATGCTGGGCGCTGTCGATGTTCAGCACCTGGCAGTAGAAGATGCTGTGGCTGCCGACCGTGTGGATTTCGCTGATCCGGCAGTCGAAGCAGACCAGCGCCTCGTTCATGGTTGGCGCGCCGCTGTGGCCGACGGACCAAGGGGTCGCCTGGAAACGTTGCTCCATGTCCAGGTGCTTGTTGGCGAAGATGCCCGACAAATGCTGATGGTCACCACGCAGTACGTTCACGCAGAGCACGCCGTTTTCTTCGAAGCTGCTGCGCTGGCGCGACTGGTTGTTCATGCACACCAGCAGGGTGGGCGGGGTGTCGGTGACGCTGCACACGGCGGATGCGGTGAAGCCATGGCGGCCGCTGGGGCCATCGGTGCTGATGATCGAGACGGCGCCGCCGAGCCGGGCCATGGCATTTCTGTAGGTTGCAACATCCATTGCTGAAACGCTCCTTTGGTGACTGATCTTCGCTAAAAAAGCTTTGGCGATCATGCATGTACGCCATGACTTATTGTTTGTAAGCCGGGGTTGACGTAACCCGCTGGCGGCCGCATATCATTCGCATACCGCCGATTGTACGGATGTATTAGTACAATACAATTCTTTTTGTAACGCCGTTCACGTATTGCTGCTGCAAGCCTTGCCGCACAAGGCCAGCAGGTCATGGGTGGCCTGGACGGCGCAGTGGGATCCGGGTTGCGACAGTCTAGGTTGCAATCCACCCGTTGTTAGAAGGGAGAAGTAGATATGAGTGGTCGTGGAAGACCCCGGGAGTTCGATCGTCACGAGGCGCTGGTCAAGGCCATGCTGCTGTTCTGGGACAAGGGCTACGATGGCACTTCGCTGAGCGAACTGATGGGGGTGATGAAGATCAAGTCACCGAGCCTCTATGCCGCTTTTGGCTCCAAGGAGGACCTGTTCCTCGAAGCGCTGGAGCTTTACTGGTCCACGGTTGGTGAGGAAATCTGGAGCGAGCTGTACAAGTATGAACGGGCGCAGGACTCGATCCAGGCCGTCCTGCTGGCAACCGCCAGGATCCTCACCCGTGAAGACCGTCCCCACGGTTGTTTCGTCACCCAGACCGACCTCAATTCCCCCTTGCCCAACCTCAGGGTCGGGCTCAAGGTGCTGCGCTGCAAGCCCTTCGAGATGCTGAAGAACCGCTTGCGCCTCGGGCAGGCCAGCCGCGAGATCGGTGAGCATGTCGACTGCGAAAGCCTGGCCAACTACTACGGCGTGGTACAGCGCGGCATGGCCATGGTGGCGCGCGATGGTTCGCCGCGCGATGCACTGGAAAAAGTGGCGGACCACGCCATGGGCAATTGGGACACCATCGTCCCGGATCCTCTCACGCACTGATCCCTCCGCTAGCTGGCCTTTGGCCAGTCCTTGTGTTTGTCTCAACGCATCCAGTCACATGAGTGGCCGGATGCGTTTTTTCGTTCCTGTGGATTTATGTGCAGATCCCACGATAAATTCAGCATTTTTTCACGCGATCGGAACCTTTTTGTGCATCTTGATTGCCCGGAAATTTTCTAACGACCAGCACAGAAAACGTGTTGCCTAGGCATTTTGTCTGTACTAGGATATGCGAACAGTACTAATTGACTAGTACATTATTGGCTTCGCAGGGTGGCTCGAGCCCGTCGAAATCGGCAGGCCTGGACAGCAGGTCGCGCCAGAGTGGCGACACCCCATGCAAGGATTCGCAACCGGGATGCACGTCTGATTTTCGCCACGGCGAAACCACGCGCTGCATCCGAACAGGCAAGGGATTGTGTGATGCAGACAACATGGCTTGTCGAAGTCGGGACGCGCGTTTCGTCCGACACGCAGATTGGTGATGCCAGCTGGGTTCGTGCCGGCAACCACCTCCAGGGCGTGACCCTGGGGCAAGGGTGCTTCATCGGTTTCAAATGCCGCCTAGAGCACCTGGATGTCGCCGATCGCGGCATGCTGGCCACCGGTGTCGTCGCCCGCGGTAGCAAGGAGCACCCCATCCGTGTTGGTCGTGGTGCCTGGATCGGTGCCCGGGCAACCCTTTTGCCCGGCGTGCATATTGGTGCCGGGGCCGTGGTGGCGGCTGGCGCCCTGGTCACTGAAGACGTCGAGCAGGACTGCATCGTCGTCGGCCGCCCGGCACGGGTGATCGCCCGTCGCCAGGTCAGCGAGGATGGCTGGCCCGACCCGGCGCCGGTTCTGCAGAAAGTGCTCAAGCGTCAGCGTGAAGGCCTGCCTTCTTTCCTCGATCGTGCTTCCTGCGCATTGCACCTCGTGCATCAACAGAATCCCCTGCTCAGTGCCTGGCGTATCGCCGACAGCGCGCTGATCGACGCCGAACTGTCCGGCGGCGCCTCGGTGCACATCGGTGAGGACTGCGTGCTGATCGGCCGCAGCACCCGGCGCGGTGGCATGCACGAGCAAGGCGGTATCGGCTTGGGCGAGCACGTCGCTCTGGGCCGTGGCGTGGTCATCGAAGGGGCCGGTGGTGTCGCCATCGGCGAGCACAGCCAGCTCGACGACCAGGTCACCCTGGTGTCGTCCTCCCATGACCACGGCTACCGCTCGCTGCCCTGGAAAGCCGCCCCCATCCACATCGGCAAGCGTTGCCGCATCGGTACCGGCGCATTGATCGTCGGCCCGGTTTCCCTTGGCGACGACGTGGTGGTCGAACCCTACGCCGTGGTCATTCGCGATGTACCTGCACACTCGGTAGTCAAAGGCATCATTCAACTCAAGGAGGAAGTCGCATGATTCTGTTCGCCCCCGCACCCACCGGTTCCGGTCACAACATGCGCGTGCTGTCGATCGGCCGTGCCCTGAAGGATCGCAACCCCGACATCGACCTGAAGGTGGCCCTGGCCTCGCTGCAGGACGTGTTCACCCCGATGTTCGAAGGCTCGGGCATCGAAGTGATCGATGTCGCCGGGCAACTGATGGACTATTCGAAAAAGAGCAACCTGTCGCGCCAGCTCGACTGGGGCAGCTATATCGCCGGCTACATCTCCAACACGTTCCTGTCCAGCGAACGCATGCTGGCCTACCTGGCGATCATCGAGGAACACAAGCCTCGCGTGGTGATTTCCGACTTCAACATGGCGGCTTGCCTGGCGGCTATCTTCAGCCGCACGCCCCTGGTGTTCGTCACCGAGCGCTACGACTTCACCCTGTGCCAGCTGACCGACGAGGACCTGAGCGAAGGGGGGTTCGAACTCAACGCCGAAGACCTGAACCGGGCGCGCCTGGCCTTGCACAAGCAGTTCTCGTGGATGATCGAGCAGAGCCAGCTGGTGTTGACCGACAAGCCCTACATTCCGGAAATGGACAACGGCACGCCGGTGGCCAGCGCACTGCACTCGGGCAAGGCGCATTTCGTCGGGCCGATGATCCGCGATTTTACCCAGACCAACGCCTCTACCGTGCGCGCCGACCTGGGCTTGGGTGACGGGCCTTTCGTCGTCGCCTCGATCAGCGGCACCACCATGTTCGCCGAGAGCAAACAGAACCTGCTCAACGGCTACCTGGAAGCCTTCGAGCGCCTGCGCGCCGAGCGCCCGGAGCTGAAGATGGTGCTGCTCGGCCGCCAGGACATCGCCCCACGTGAAGGCGTCATCAGCGTGCCGTACTACCCGGACTGGATGGGCCTGCTGCGCGAAGCCAGCCTGCTGGTGTCGGCGCCGGGCTGGATCACCGTGACCGAGATCGCCGCGTTGAACATCCCGACCCTGTTCGTGCTGCCGTCGAAATCCGAGTACCACGAGGCCGAGGCGCTTGACCGCCTGGGGCGCCTGGGCTTCCCGACCTACCTGGGTTGCGAGGCCGGGCGGATCGCCGAGCTGATTGGCGCCGAGCTGGACAAGGATACCGCGGCGCCGACCTATTTCGGTGCCCACCAGCGGGTCGCCGCGCCCGACGGACTGGGTGCCCACCGTGCCGCCAGCCGGATTCTCAGCCTGGCTCAGTAAGCAACATCATCCACAGCATTATTCAGGGAGAGGGCAATGCACAGCGCCTCATACACCTTCATGGCCGACGCCTTGATGGACAGGGAAGAGGGTGGCTTTCTGGCAGTCACCGACGCTACCGGTGCGGTACGCATCAGCAGCGACAAGCGCCTGGAGGACCAGGTGGCGGCGACGCTGTTCTTCGCCGCCCATGGCGAGGCCGAGCAGGCCGAGTTCGCGTTGGCAGGCCTGCTGGCGCTGCACGATGCCAGCCAGGATGGCTTCATCGAGTTGGGCGATCGCTTCTGGAACCCGCACGGCTCCGGGCGTTGCCGGACCCTGGCGAGCCAGTTCGATGCCCTGCGCGCGGTGCTCGAGTTCCGTCGCCTGCGGCGTGACGATGCGCAGCTCAAGGGCGTGACCGCAGGCTTGAGCCAGCGCCTGCAGCAGGTCTATGACAACCGCCTGTTCGGGGGTGTGCTCAGCAGCGACTGGAGCGCGGTGATCGATGGGCACATGCCGATCGAGCTGGACATTGGCGCGGTCAACTTGCTGTGCAGCCTGTGCGCCTGCAAGGGGGACCAGGCACTGCTCACCCACCTGCAGCAGCACGTCTGGAAGCTCGAGGACGAAGTGCGCGCCGAACTCGATGGCCTGGGCGCAGGCACCCTGCGCAACACCGCCAGCCGGGCGCGCGCCGCGGCAGCCCTGGCCCGCTGGGCACGGGCCAACAGCCACCAGGAGATGCTGCAACTGGCGCGCAAGCTGCTCGAGGATACCTTCGAGCGTCTGCACGACAACACCTACGGCGGCTTCTGGGATCGCCTGCGCTACGATCAGCGTGTCGGCGCGGACTGGCTCACCTCGTTCAAGCGCAACGAGTCGCCGTTCCCGATCAAGACCAGCCTGGACGTGGCGTTGCTGCTCGATGCACTGGCACTGGCGCAGCCACACGATGCCGCTGAACGCCGCGATCAGCTACTCAAGGCGCTGGGGGATTTCCACGACAGCCACCACGGTGGGTTCTTCCTGGGCAAAGGTTACTTCTGGTCGACCCCGGTCGACCCGACAGTACCTTTCATCCGCCAGTTCTGGGCACCGCCGCGGCAACTGGGCGTGTTCCACATCGGCAACCTGTCGTACCTGCCGTTGCACATCAAGAGCCTGGAGGGCCAGCTGGCCTGTCTCAAGGCCCTGGCAGCCCACACCGCGTCCTTGCCGGTGCCGCAAGCCTGGGCTCCGGCCGATGGCAGCGCCCTGCGCGTGGTGGACAATCGTCGACCGCTGGAGCAACCCCACCTGGGCCAGATGCCGAACCTGGACGTCAATCTGCCGGCCTACTACGACTGGCTGAGCCAGTCGCGTGCCTCCCTCGCGGTGCCCTACGGCCTGACCGCCGAGCTTGCGCCGCAAGGCTTCCGCGCCGACCGCTGCTGGCAGGTGTTCTCCGCGCTGCACGTGATTTCCGACCTGTATGCGTTGAAGGCGGACATCGAGGACAGCGCCAGCCTGGTGGCCTGCATCCAGGCCTCGCAGAACCCCGACGGTGGTTTCTCCGAGCAGCCCGGCCAGCTCAGTGACGTATTCGCCACTTACTGCGCGGTGATTTCCCTGCGCCTGCTGGGCAGCGCGCCACGCAACGGGCAGGCCTGCGTCGCCTACCTGCGCCAGTGCCAGCAAGCCGATGGCGGTTTCGGCAATGTGCCGGGCTACCAGTCGGACATCTGGCACAGCAACCTGGCGGCACTGTCACTGCATGTGCTGGGTGCGCAGGCGAACCAGCCCCAGGCGCTGCTGGACTTCATCCTGGCCTGCCGGCATGCCGATGGCGGTTTCGGTAACCGGCCGGGCAACCCACCCGACACCTTCTCCACCTACCGTGCCCTGTCGCTGTTGCATGCGCTGGACCGTGAGCTGGTGGATGCCCAGGCCACCGTGGCCTGGCTGCAAGGGCTGCAGCAAGCCGACGGGCCGTTCCTCTATCGCCCGGGCAAGGCGGTCAGCCTGGTCGGTAGCTACATGGCGGTGGCTGGCTTGTACCTGCTCGATGCCGAGCCTCGGGACAAGCAAGGCGTGACGGACTGGATTGCCCGTCACCAGAAGCAAGATGGCGGATTCGGCCCGCTGAACACCACCTCGGCCACCACCGATGAAAGCTTCACCTGCATCCAGTCGTTGCTGATCCTCAAAGGCGCGCTCAGCAAGTACTGGGTCGCCCTGGTCAACTAAAAAAGCGTGAACGGATTCACCACACCCATTACAGGAGTACTTGCGTGAACATCTTGATTACCGGCGGTGCGGGCTTCATCGGCTCGGCCGTGGTCCGCCACCTGATTCAAAACACCGACTGCCACGTGGCCAACGTCGACGTCCTGACCTATGCCGGCAACCTCGAGTCGCTGGCCAGCGTGGCCGACTCCGAGCGCTACCGCTTCTACCAGGCCGATATCTGCGACAAGGCGCACCTGCAGCGGATCTTCGCCGAGTTCCAGCCCCAGGCGGTGATGCACCTGGCGGCTGAATCGCACGTCGACCGCTCGATCGAAGGCCCGGACGCCTTCATCCGCACCAACGTGCTGGGCACCGCAACGCTGCTGGAAGTGGCCCGTGGCTACTGGAACGGCCTGGCGCCGGAAGCCCGCGCGGCGTTCCGTTTCCATCACATCTCCACCGACGAAGTGTTCGGCGACCTGGAAGGTACCGACGACTTCTTCACCGAACAGACCCCTTATGCGCCCAGCTCGCCCTACTCGGCGAGCAAGGCTGGCAGCGACCACCTGGTCCGCGCCTGGGGCCGCACCTACGGGCTGCCGGTGCTGGTGACCAACTGCTCGAACAACTACGGCCCGCACCACTTCCCCGAGAAGCTGATCCCGCACGTGATCCTCAACGCCCTGCACGGCAAGCCGCTACCGGTGTATGGCAATGGCGCGCAGGTCCGCGACTGGCTGCACGTCGAGGACCACGCCCGTGCCCTGTACACCGTGCTGACCCGCGGCGAAGTGGGGCAGACCTACAACATCGGTGGCCACAACGAGCGCCGCAACCTGGACGTGGTGCAAGGCATCTGTGCATTGCTCGAAGAGCTGCAGCCGAACAAGCCTGAGGGCGTCCAGGCCTACAGCGACCTGATCGAGTTCGTCAGCGACCGCCCGGGGCACGACCTGCGCTATGCGATCGATGCCAGCAAGATCGCCGACGAGCTGGGTTGGACCCCGCAGGAGACCTTCGAGAGCGGGCTGCGCAAGACCGTGCAGTGGTACCTCGACAACCGTGGCTGGTGGCAGCGCGTGCTCAATGGCGCCTACCGCCTGGAACGCCTGGGCAACGCCGCCTGAACCTCTACCTCATTCATGTTTCAAGGGAGCTGTTTCATGAAAAAGACCCAATACAAGGGCATTCTGCTGGCCGGCGGTTCGGGTACTCGCCTGCACCCGATCACCCTGGGCGTGTCGAAGCAATCCTTGCCGATCTACGACAAGCCGATGATCTACTACCCGCTGTCGGTGCTGATGCTGGCCGGCATCAGCGAGATCCTGGTGATCTCCACCCCGACCGATCTGCCGGGCTTCCAGCGCATGCTCGGCGACGGCAGCCAGTTCGGTATCAAGCTCAGCTACGCCGAGCAACCGAGCCCGGATGGCCTGGCCCAGGCGTTCATCATCGGCAAGGAGTTCGTCGGCGACGACAACGTCTGCCTCGTGCTGGGGGACAACATCTTCTATGGCACCCAGTTCAGCGACACCCTGCGCCAGGCCGCCAGCCGTGACAGCGGCGCCACCGTGTTCGGCTACTACGTGGCCGACCCGCAGGCGTTCGGTGTGGTGGAGTTCGATGCCCAGGGCAAGGCGATCAGCATCGAGGAGAAACCCAAGGCGCCCAAGTCCAACTACGCGGTCACCGGGTTGTATTTCTATGACAACCAGGTGCTCGACATCGCGGCGCAGGTCAAACCGTCGGCTCGTGGCGAACTGGAAATCACCGACATCAACAACGCCTACCTCGAGCGTGGCACGCTGAACGTCAACGTGCTGGGCCGTGGCTTCGCCTGGCTCGACACCGGTACCCACGACTCGTTGCTCGAAGCCGGCAACTTCGTCCAGGCCATCGAGAACCGTCAGGGTTTGAAAGTCGCCTGCCTGGAAGAGATCGCCTTCCAGAACGGCTGGATCAACCAGGCGCAGTTGCTGGCGCGTGCTTCGGCGCTGAAGAAAACCAGCTATGGCCAATACCTGGCGTCCATCGCCGCCGCCGCCGACGATGATGTGGTGAAGGCGCTGATCGCCTGATCGGGGGCTTTGCCCGCGGGGTTTGATCAACCCTGTGGGCATTCCTGTTTCAGTTGGTGGCGTTTTAAGGGCGCCTGCAGTAGCCTCTGGCGGCGGTCGCATCTGCCACCGTTGGCCTGTGTGCCAGCTACTGCGAAAAGGGATTTTCCGCGTGTCTGTTTCCTCCTCCGATTTCTTGCCCTCGGTGGGCGCCGCCTGGATCTCCACCTGGACGGCACCGGCCCAACCGGCCTGGGGCACTGAACTGCCATTCCCCACCCAACTGCCGTCGATGGCCGGTGCGTGTACCGTGCGCCAGCCCCTGCGCATCAGCCGAGGCGGGCAGATGTTGCGACTGGTGTTTTCCAATGAATATGGCGATACCCCGCTGACCCTCGGCCTGTGTCGGGTGGCTCTACACGAACAAGGGCAGGTCAGTGCCTGGGCAGACCTCACCTTTGGCGGTAGCCATCGCGTCACCCTGGCTGCCGGCGAACGCCTGCACAGTGACCCGCTGGAGCTGCCGGTACCCGATCTGGCCGACCTTGAGCTGGCTGTCTACCTGCCGAATGACTTCACCCCCACGACCTTTCACTGGGACGCCCGCCAGACCGGCAGCATCGAGCCCGGTGACCGCACTGGCAATCAGGCCGCGTTGCCTGATGCGCAACCATTGAACGTGCGGGTGCTGGTCAATGCGGTCGAGGTGCTGGAGCAAGGCGTGACACTGGCGGTGATCGGCGATTCGCTGGTCAATGGTCATGGCCTGGAAAAGAACAGCCATGGCTGTTGGGCCGACCTGTTGGCCTGCCAACTCGCACCGCAGGGGATCGCCGTGATCAATGCCGGGCAGTCCGGTGGTCGGTTGTTGCGTGACCGGTTGGGTATCAGTGTGCTCAATCGATTCGAGCGGGATGTGCTGAGTCAGCCGGGGGTGGCCATGGTCATCGTGCAGGTGGGGTTGAACGACCTGGGGTGGGCCGAGTCGGTCGTCGACCCTGAAGGCGCGCTACCCACGTTCGAAGCGTTGACGGCCGGTTACAGCGCACTTATCGCGGCGGCCCATGAACGTGGCGTCAGCGTGCTGGGCATGACGCTGACTCCGTTCAAAGGCGCGTTCGCCGGGACCCCATTCGAGGCTTTCCACCAGCCAGGCAAAGACCTCTTGCGCCATCGGCTCAACCGATGGATGCGCGAGGACAGCGGGTTTGACGGTGTGCTGGACCTGGATGCGCTGCTGAGGGACCCGCACGACCCGGACCGTCTGCAGGCTTGCCACGATTCTGGCGATCACCTGCATCCTGGCCGCGAAGGCAGCCAAGTTATTGCGCAGTGGTTGCTGCAGCAACCGGCGCTCACTGATTGGGCGCGACCTTTGTAGGAGCGGCTTCAGCCGCGATCACCCGCGAAGCGGGTGCCGGGCACCGCGTTGCCTGCATCGCGGCTGAAGCCGCTCCTTCAGCTCACCGGGTTGCGCGCCACCACCTCGCTCTCGAAGCACACCTGCTCGACGATCAGCGGCTCCACCAGCGGGCGGCTGTCGCGAAAGTGCGCGGTTTGCGTGTGCGCCTCATACGCCGCGTCATCGCGGTAGATCTCGTACAGGTAGATCACCTCCGGGTCCTGGCGATCCTGTGACACATCGAACACCAGGCAGCCGGGCTCGTTGGCCACCGAGGCGGCGGCATTGAGCTGGATGGCACTGAGGAAGGCATCGGCCGTACCGGGCTTGACACGGGTCTTGATGAACAGGCTATACACAGGCGGCTCCTTTTGTTTTAAATTCGCTTACGAATTGTATACAAAAGTGGAGCCATGACCATGTCCGATCTACCTGCCCGTCCCGGTCGCCTCAACGGCCTACGCCACATCGCCCTGCTGGTGCCGAACCTGGAGGAGTGCGAACGCTTCTACGTCGACGTGCTGGGCATGGAGGTGCTCAACCGTGCCAACGAAGACCTGGTGTACCTCACCTGCGGCAACGACAACCTTTCGCTGGGGCGCGGCGCAGGTGCCGCCAATGGTTTGCAGACCCTGGATCACTACGGGTTCATCGTCGACAGCGTGGAAGAACTGGAAGCCTGGTACCAATACTTCAAGGCCCATGGTGTGACCCTGCTGGATCGTCCGTTCAACCATGGTGACGGCGCACGCAGTTTCCATCTGCTGGACCCGGCGGGGAACAAGGTGCAGCCGCTGTATCACCCGGCGGTGTCGGGGCAGCGGCTTTTGTAGGAGCGGCTTCAGCCGCGATCACCCGCGCTGCGGGTGCCATGCACCGCGGCGCCCGCATCGCGGCTGAAGCCGCTCCTACAGGCAACGCGCCGAGCGCTTACTCGGCGTCCAGGTGCAGTGGCGTGATCACCCGGCCATCGCTCTCGGCCTGACCCAGGGTGGTATCGATGAAGTACACCCGGTCATCGGCCAGCTGCCCCTTGTCGACCAGGTAGTCCTTGATGCTGGCGGCCCGTTCCTGGCCGAGGGTGCGCAGCAGCGGGGCGCTTTCGGCCCAGGACTTGATCACCGCCTCGCGCAGTTTCGCGCTGCGTTCGTCACGCCCGAGCTTCTCCCACTCGGCCGGTGGCTGCTGCTTCAGGCGCGTGCGGTAGATGCCCTCGAGCATCGCCGGCTTGTCGTCGTCGTCGACCACCAGCAGGGACGCATTGGCCGGGACCTTGTCGCCACGGCGCTGGAGGATCTTGTACCAGGTGGCCTGGTACTCGCGCTCCAGGCGCTGCTGGGCGATCAGCGGGCCATCGCTGTTCTGGGCCGCCGTGCCTTCGATCTCCAGGCGCAGCTCCGGGCGCTCCTTGAGCGCGGACGCCAGCTTGTCCAGGGCGGACTGGGCGTCAGGGGTCAGATCGCTCGAGCCTGCGGCGAAGGCCACGGTACCGAGATCCTCGGCACCGCCGCCCGAGACCAGCCCGCCGATGAACTTGAACGGCGCCTGGGCCGCGCGCAGTACCAGGTTGCGCAGGGTCTGCCAGACGATCGGCATCACGCTGAACTGCGGGTTGTTCAGGTCGCCGGAGACCGGCAGCTCGATGGAGATCTTGCCGTCGGTATCCTTGAGCAGCGCCACCGCCAGGCGGATGGGCAGGTCCACGGCGTCGGGGCTGTCGACCTTCTCGCCCAACTGCAGTTGCTCGACCACCACCTTGTTCTCGGCCTTGAGCTGGCCATTGGTGATCAGGTAGTGCAGGTCGAGGTTCAGGCGGCCCTTGCGGATGCGGAACCCGGCGAACTTGCCGGAGTAGGGCGTCAGGGTGGTCAGCTCGACACGCTTGAAACTGGTGGCTATGTCCAGGCTGGCCAGCGGGTTGAACGGGTTGAGCGCGCCCTTGATGGTCACCGGCGCATAACGGTCGACCTTGCCCTTGATGTCCACCTTGGCCGGTTGCGGCTTGCGGTTGTCGAGGGTGCCGATCTGGCCGTTGAGCTGCTGCACGGCGGTGGCGAAGTTGGGCGTGAGGGTGAGGTCGGCGAAGTTGGCCGAACCGTCATTGATGCTGATCTGGCCGACATGGATACCCAGGGGCTTGGTGTTGCCGCCACTGGCCGGCTTGGCCTGTGAAGCTGCCGGTGCACCGGCTGGTTGCGGGATCAGCAGGTCATCGACGTTGGTGGTGCGGTCTTCGTTGATGATGAAGCGCGCATAGGGCTGCAGCAGGGTCACCTTGTCGATCGACAGGGCGTCGCCATGCACGTAGCTCAAGCCATCGACATTCACTTGCTGCCATTTGACGAAGTCGCGGTTCTTGATGGTGTCGAGGGTGTGCAGTTGGTCGACCTGGGCCTTGCCGCCAATGGTGAAGGCCAGTGGCTCGGTGCTCTTGAGGTCGACCTTGAGGTCGCTGGAGAGCATGCCGCTGCGCAGCTCAAGGCGGATGAACGGGCTGATGTAGGCCTGGGCCACGCGCAGGTCGATGTCACGGGTGGCGACGTCCAGCCTGGCGCTGACCGGCGCCAGGTTGACCTGGCCGGCCGCCTGCAGCTTGCCTTGCTTGCCCACGCCGGTATCGAGCTTGAGGGTGAAGGGCGACTGGTTGAGGCTGTCGAAGTTCTGCAGGTCGAGGTTGAGCGGGCCGACGTCGAGCGCCACCGGTTCCTTCTGGCTGCGGTCGGCCAGGTGGACCAGGTAATTGCGCGCCTGCACATCCTTGAGCAGCACCTGCCAGGGCTTGCCTGGCTCTTTGGTGGCCTTTTCCTGTTCGGTCGGTTCGGCGGTGGCAGGTTCGGCTTTTTCCTTGGGCGTGGCTTTTGCCGGCTGGCTGGCGAACAGCTTCTGCCAGTCGAGCTGGCCGTCGCTTTCCAGGGCCGCCCAGGTTTCGAGCTTTTCACTGCGAATCTTGCCGACGGTGACCAGCTGCTTGGCCAGGTCGATGGAGGTTTCGCTCACCTCCAGGCTGGCCAGGCGCGCCAGTGGCCGGCCATCCGGCGCCTTGATGGCGAACGGCGCGACACGTACCGAGGTGTTGTCCAGCAGCAGCTCGGTTTCTTTAGACAGGTTGAGCTTGTAGTGGGTATCGAGGCTGACCACGCCTTCTTCGAGCACCAATGGCACGGCATCGCGCACGTAGGGCCAGAACGCCTTCATCTTGCCCTCGGTGACCTTGAGCGTGCCTTCGGAGGCGATCGGCGCCAGGCTCAGGGTGCCGCTCCAGTCGATCCGGCCACCGGCCGGGCCGTTGGCCACCAGGGTCATGTCGGCGTTGTCGTCGGGCAGGGTGCTGAGGTGCTTCAGCTCCAGGTTCATCGAGTCGTAGAGGAATTCGATCGGCTCGCTGGGGCGCAGGTCCTGGAAGTGCAGGTAACCTTCGCTGAGCTTGATGCTGCCGATGCGCAGCGGGAACGGGTCGCTGGGCGGCTCGTCAGGCTTGGCTTCACTGGGCGGCAGCTTGAACAGCTGCGTGAGGTTGAGGCTGCCGTCCTTGGCGAACAGCAGCTCGGTGCGCGGCTTGTCCAGCGCCACCGCTTCCAGGTGCAGGGCCTTGGTCCACAGGCTGTCGAGGGACAGGTTGGCGTACAGGCGCTCGAAGCCCACCTGCTCTTTGCCGGGCTCGCCGATCTGCAGCCCCCACAGGGTCAGTTCGAGGCTGAACGGGTTGAGCTCGATGCGTTGCAGGTGGGCCGGCAGCGTGGCGTACTGGGCCAGCTGCTGGTTGGCGACACGCAGGGCGATACCGGGAAGAATCAGGAAGCCGAGCAGGCTGTACAGGGCCACCAGGGCCAGCAGGGCGCCGACGGCGCGGGTCAATCCTTTGGGCATGTGTCGCTTCGTCTGTATCAGGCTGGAGTGGTTGGAGTATGGCACGTTAAATCGGTTCCGCTGAGCCGGCCGAAAACCTTACTCGATCCCCATGCGCCGCCTGGCGCGATGCGCCGAGCCATTGCGCATGGCCCAGCGCAATACCGGGGCGGTGTTTTTCAGACCCAGGCGGATCATGCGCCTGGACAGTTCACCCTGGTGCAAGCCGAGCATGTCGCTGGCCCAGCCCGGCAACAGGTCGATACCCGCATTGAGCATCAGCTTGCCCACCGGTTGCGCCAGGCGGCTGGGCGCGGGCGCCTTGAGCAGGATGTCGACCACTTCCAGGCTGCGGGCGCTGCATTGCAGATGTGGGCGCATGCGGCGCAGGTATTCATCGACCTGAGTGCAAGAGCGCGGCACGTCGCGGGCGCCCAGGCGCTCGGCGATCAGGGCGATCTCGTCGTAGTACTGGTCCTGGGCGGCGCGGGGCAGGGCGGGGTTGCGGTAGCGCAGGTGGGCGGCGAGGAAGCTGCTGACTTCGGCCACATGCACCCAGGTCAGCAGGTCGGGGTCGCTGGCGGCGTAGGGGCGCCCGTCCGGCGCGATGCCGGTCACCTTGAGGTGGATGGTGCGCACTTTGTCGATCAGCCATTCGGCGTCGCGGGTCGAACCGAAGGTGGTGCCGGAGATGAACTGGCTGGTGCGGCGCAGGCGGCCGAGCAGGTCCTGGCGAAAGTTCGAATGGTCCCACACGCCGGCCAGGGCCAGGGGGTGCAGCACTTGCAGCATCAGCGCGCTGATGCCGCCCACCAGCATGCTGGGGAAGTCGCCGTGCACCTGCCAGCTGACGCTCTGCGGCCCGAACAGGCCCGGGTCACCCTTGGGCGACTCCAGGTCGAGCTGGCCGAGGGCCACCCCGGTGAGGCTCATGACCTGGGTTTCGATGCGACGGCGGAGGGTTTCCATGGCGGCCTTTGCTTCAAGGCGGCCCACCCGGGCCGCGGGCTATTGGTTGAGACGCTTGTCGATCAAGCCCTGGACCACGCTCGGGTCGGCGAGGGTGGAGGTGTCTCCCAGGTTGTCCAGTTCGTTGCAGGCGATCTTGCGCAGTATACGCCGCATGATCTTGCCCGAGCGCGTCTTGGGCAAGGCCGGTGCCCACTGGATCAGCTCAGGCCTGGCGAAGCTGCCGATCTCTTTGCTGACCAGCGCCAGCAGTGCTTGCTTGAGCGCATCGTCCGGGGTGACGCCGCTCATGGGCGTGACGAAGGCATAGATGCCCTGGCCCTTGAGGTCGTGGGGGTAGCCTACCACGGCGGCCTCGGCGACGCTGTCGTGCAGCACCAGGGCGCTCTCCACCTCGGCGGTGCCGATGCGGTGGCCGGAGACGTTGATCACATCGTCGATGCGCCCGGTGATCCAGTAGTCGCCGTCGGCGTCGCGGCGCGCGCCGTCACCGGTGAAGTAGTAGCCGGGCAGGGGCTTGAAGTAGGTGTCGACCATGCGCTGGTGGTCGCCGTAGACGCTGCGGATCTGCCCCGGCCAGCTGGCCTTGATCGCCAGCAGCCCGGCGCCGGGGCCTTCGATGAGCTTGCCTTTTTCATCCAGCAGTACCGGCTGCACGCCGAACATGGGCTGGGTCGCGCAGCCGGGCTTGAGCCTGGGGGTGCCGGGCAAGGGGGTGAGCATGATGCCGCCGGTCTCGGTCTGCCACCAGGTGTCGACGATGGGGCAGCGCTGCTGCCCGACGGCCTCGAAATACCACTCCCAGGCTTCCGGGTTGATCGGCTCGCCGACACTGCCGAGCAGGCGCAGGCTCTGGCGTGAGGTGTTCTGCAAGGGACCTGGGCCTTCGCGCATCAGTGCCCGCAACGCCGTGGGCGCGGTATAGAAGATGTTCACCTTGTGTTTGTCCACCACCTGCCAGAAACGCGAGGTGTCGGGATAGTTGGGTACGCCCTCGAACATCAGCGAGGTCGCGCCGTTGGCCAACGGGCCGTAGACGATATAGCTGTGGCCGGTGACCCAGCCGACATCGGCGGTGCACCAGAACACCTCGCCGTCGCGGTAGTCGAACACCACCTTGAAGGTCAGGGTGGCCTGCAGCAGGTAGCCGCCCGTGGTGTGCAGCACGCCCTTGGGCTTGCCGGTGCTGCCGGAGGTATAGAGGATGAACAGTGGATCCTCGGCCTCCATGGGTTCGGCCGGGCAATCGTCGCCCGCGTTTTCGGTCGCCTCGTGATACCAGAGGTCACGCCCCTGGTTCCAGTCCACTTCAGTCCCCGTGCGCTTGACCACCAGCACGCTGCTGACTGCCGGGCAACTGGCGAGCGCCTTGTCGACGTTCTGCTTGAGCGCAATACGCTTGCCGCCGCGCACGCCTTCGTCGGCGGTGATCACGGTGCGGCAGTCGGCATCGAGAATGCGGTCGCGCAGGGCATCGGGCGAGAAACCGCCGAATACCACGGAATGGATGGCGCCGATGCGTGTGCAGGCGAGCATGGCGTAGGCGGCCTCGGGGATCATCGGCATGTAGATGCACACCCGCTCGCCTTTCTTCACGCCGCGCGCCTTGAGTGCGTTGGCCAGGCGGCAGACCTGGCGGTGCAGTTCGCGGTAGCTGATCGCCTTGCTGTCGCCGGGATCGTCGCCTTCCCACAGCAGGGCGGTCTGTTCGCCCCGTTGCGCCAGGTGGCGGTCGATGCAGTTGTGGCTGACGTTCAGTTGAGCGCCATCGAACCAGCGGGCCTTGCCGGTCTTGAGGTCGCATTGCTGCACGCTCGACCAGGGCTTGATCCAGTCCAGGCGCTTGGCCTGTTCAGACCAGAAAGTGTCGGGGTCGTCGATCGACTGGCGATAGAGACGGCGGTAGTCGTCGTCGGAGAGTTGTGCGGCCTGGCTGGTGGCCAGGGCCTGGGGGTAGTCGCGGATATCGAACATGGCGGGTGGTCCTGCTCTTGTGGAGGCGAGGAACTGCGGCGGCTATTCGATAGGACAGTGTAGCTGGAAGGGGTGTTCAACCTATGCCGGCCTCTTCACGGGTAAAACCGCTCCCACAGGTACTGCACAGGCCTCAAAAGCCGTGCGATCCCTGTGGGAGCGGGTTTACCCGCGAAAAGGCCAGTGCAGGAAGCGGATCAGCCGCGGTGACGGCCGCGGAAGTAGTTGATCAGGCCTTGGGTGGAGCCATCCTCGGCGCTGTCTTCCAGGCTTCCGACGAGGCGCTGGTAAACACCCTTGCCCAGCTCCTTGCCCAGCTCCACGCCCCACTGGTCGAAGGCGTTGATACCCCAGATCACGCTCTGCACGAACACCTTGTGCTCGTACATCGCCACCAGCGCGCCGAGACGACGCGGGCTGATGCGTTCGACCACCAGGGTGTTGCTCGGGCGGTTGCCCGGGATCACCTTGTGCGGCGCCAGCTTGGCGATGTCGTCTTCATTCATGCCCTTGGCGCGCAGTTCGGCTTCGGCTTCGTCGCGGGTCTTGCCGAGCATCAGTGCCTGGCTCTGCGACAGGCAGTTGGCGTACAGCCACTGGTGATGGTCGGCGACCGGGTTGAAACTCACCACCGGGACGATGAAGTCCGCCGGGATCAGCTGGGTGCCCTGGTGCAGCAACTGGTGGTAGGCGTGCTGGCCGTTGCAGCCGACGCCGCCCCAGATTACCGGGCCGGTATCGGTCTTCACCGGGCTGCCGTCCTGCAGCACGCTCTTGCCGTTGGATTCCATGTCCAACTGCTGCAGGTGCTTGGTGATGTTGCGCAGGTAGTGGTCGTACGGCAGGATCGCGTGGGCCTGGGCACCCCAGAAGTTGCCGTACCACACCCCCAGCAGGGCCAGCAGCACCGGCATGTTCTTGTCGAACGGCGCAGTCTGGAAGTGCTGGTCCATGGTGTAGGCGCCGGACAGCAGTTCCTTGAAGTTGGCGGTGCCGATGGCCAGGGCGATGGGCAGGCCGATGGCCGACCACAGCGAGTAGCGCCCGCCCACCCAGTCCCACATCGGGAAGATGTTCTCTTCGCGCATGCCGAAGGCCACGGCGGCGGCCTTGTTGCTCGACACGGCGATGAAGTGGCGGTACAGCTCGGCTTCCGAGCCGCCCTGGGCGAGGTACCAGGTGCGCGCGGCGGTGGCGTTTTTCAGCGTTTCGAGGGTGTTGAACGACTTCGACGAGACGATGAACAGGGTGGTCTCGGCGCGCAGGTTGGCCGACAGCTCGTGGAACTCACTGCCGTCGATGTTCGCCAGGTAGTGGCAACGCACGCCGCGCTGGGCGTAGGGCAGCAGGGCTTCGGAAACCAGCTCGGGGCCGAGGAACGAGCCGCCGATGCCGATATTCACCACGTCGGTGATCGGCTTTTCGCTGTAGCCGCGCCATAGGCCGTCATGGATGCGGCCGACCAGCTCGGTGATCTGGTTCAGCACCTTGTGCACTTCGGGCATCACGTTGACGCCGTTCACGCTCAGCTTGTCGCCCACCGGACGGCGCAGCGCGGTGTGCAGCACCGGGCGGCCTTCCGAGGCGTTGATGATCTCGCCGCTGAACATCGACTTGATGGCGTCGGCCAGCCCCACTTGGTTGGCCAGGCCGACCAGCAGATCACGGGTCTGCTCGTTGATCAGGTTCTTCGAGTAGTCGAGGAACAGCCCGCAGCTGCTCAGGGAAAATTCTTCGAAGCGCTTGCCGTCGGCGGCGAAGGCTTCGCGCATGCTGAAGCCCTGCATGGCGTCGCGGTGTTGCTGAAGCGCCTGCCAGGCGGGCAGCGCCGTCACATCGTGGGGAGTACGGTAATACGCCATTGCGAATGATTTCCTTGATGCATTGTCAGGGTTCGACACCGGCAACCTTTGCCAGTTGCAAGTCGCCCATTATAGGCATTGGTCGTTTGGCGGGAATGGGGGAGGGACGGGGGAACGATGAATTTTTTGCGCAGACAGCGGGCTCGCCCAGCCCTGTGGGAGCGGGCAAGCCCGCTCCCACAGGGACAACCTAAATCAACAGGTTATCCGGCGAACAAGGCCATTCAGGCGGTCTGCTCTTCCAGGTGCAGGTAGATATTGTCGATCAACCGGGTATTACCCATATAAGCAGCCACGATCACCACCAGGTCACGGTCGTCGACCTGCGCCGGACGTAGCGTCACGGCGTGGCGTACCTCCAGGTAATCCTTGCGAAACCCTGCAGCGTCCAGTTGCGCCTGCCCTTCGGCGACCAACGCCGAAAAGTCCCGCTGGCCCCGGCGAATGGCCTCGGCCATGCCGCTCAGCGTGCGGTACAGCGCCGGCGCGGCGGCGCGCTGTTCAGGGCTCAGGTAGCCATTGCGCGACGACAGCGCCAGGCCATCCTCGGCACGCACGGTCGGCTCGCCGATGATCTGGATGGGCATGTTCAGGTCGCGCACCATGGCGCGGATCACCGCCAGTTGCTGGAAGTCCTTCTCGCCGAACACGGCCAGGTCGGGCTGAACCATGTTGAACAGCTTGCTGACCACCGTCGCCACGCCTTCGAAGTGCCCGGGGCGGCTGGCGCCGCACAGGCCTTCGGACAATTGCGGCACGCTTACCCGGGTCTGCACCGCCATGCCGTCGGGGTACATTTCTTCGACCGAGGGGGCGAACAGTAGGTGGCAACCAGCCTGGAGCAGCTTCTCCTGGTCGGCGGCGAGGGTGCGTGGGTACTTGTCCAGGTCTTCGCCGACACCGAACTGCAGCGGGTTGACGAAGATGCTGGCAACCACGAAGTCGGCGCGCTGGGCGGCCTTGGTCACCAGCGCGGCGTGGCCGCTGTGCAGGTTGCCCATGGTCGGGACGAAGGCGATGCGCTTGCCTTCGCCACGGGCGCGGGCCACGGCGGCGCGCAGTTCACGGACGGTCTTGACGGTATTCATGCGCTGAACCCATGTTCGCTGGCGGGGAAGCTGACCGCTTTCACGGCCTCGACGTAAGCGGCCAGGGCGCTCTGGATGTCCGGCTGGCCGGCCATGAAGTTCTTCACGAACTTCGGCACACGGCCGCTGAGCGACAGGCCCAGCATGTCGTGCAGCACCAGCACCTGGCCATCGGTGGCGCTACCGGCACCGATGCCAATCACCGGAATGCCGACGGCCTGGGTGATCTCGGCGGCCAGTTCGCTGGGCACGCATTCGAGCAGCAGCATGGCGGCGCCGGCCTGCTCCAGGGCGATCGCATCGGCGCGCATCTGCCGCGCCTGGGCTTCCTGGCGGCCCTGGACCTTGTAGCCACCGAGCACGTTGACCGTCTGCGGGGTCAGGCCCATGTGCGCACACACCGGCACGCCGCGTTCGGCCAGCAGGCGAATGGTTTCGGCCAGCCAGGCGGCGCCCTCGATCTTGACCATGTGGGCGCCGGCGCGCATCAGCTGGGCGGCGTTGGTGAAGGCCAGTTCGGGGGTGGCGTGGGCCATGAAGGGCAGGTCGGTGAGGATCAGCGCACCATTGTTGCCGCGCTTGACGCTGGCGGTGTGGTAGGCCATGTCGTCGTTGCTGACGGGCAGGGTGCTGTCATGGCCCTGCAGGACCATGCCCAGGGAGTCGCCTACCAGCAGCACTTCGACGCCGGCTTCGCTCGCGGCCTTGGCGAAGGTCGCGTCGTAGCAGGTCAGCATGGTGATTTTCTCACCCTTGGCCTTGAGGCCGTTCAGGGTGGTCAGGGTTACTTCAGGCATGTAGGGGCATCCTCGTTCAGGCGCTGTGAACAACAACTGCGTACAACGCGTGCATTCATCTTCCGGAGCGGCACATCATCGGTCGTGATGTTCGGGCGCAGGTCCGTCCGAGCCTAAATGGGTGATTGCGGCATAGTGGCGCCGCGGGACGCCTATAGTCGTGAGCGAGGTGGGGGAAGTCAATGACCCGTGTTACCGCATTGTTACGCCGTGGGTGTTACTGGCGTTACCGTCCTCTGGAACGCCCGGATTACAGGCGTTCCAGGCCGACGAACGGGCAATCCTGGAGCAAGTGCGCCAGGTGACGGCCATCGGCGAGGCGGAAGTCGGCAGGTACCAGCTCGGCGAGCGGGTAGAGCACGAACGGGCGTGCGTGCATGTGGTAGTGCGGCACTTTAAGGCGCGGTACGTCGATGACCTGATCGCCGAACAGCAGCACGTCGAGGTCGAGGGTACGTGGGCCCCAGCGCTCCTTGCGCACACGGCCCTGGTCGTTCTCGATGGCTTGCAGGGCGTCGAGCAGTTCAAGGGGGGGCAGCGTCGTGTCGATGGCCGCCACGGCATTGGTGTAGCGTGGCTGGCCGGGCAGCAGCGAGTCACTGGTATAGAGCGCCGACGCCGCCGTCAGGCGGGTGTCGGCGATCAGGTCCAGTGCCTGGAAGGCGCTGCGCAACTGCTCGATGGGCTGGTCGAGGTTGCTGCCCAGGCCGATGAACGCACGGGTGGCCATGCTCAGTCCCAGGCCTGCTCGTCGTCACGCTTGCGCTTCGAACCGCTGCGTTTGCGCTTGCGCGGGCCGGCACCGGCGCTGGCGCCTTCGTCACGGCTGCCCAGCTCGCGGATCATGTCGCGGCGCTGGCTGTCGTTGGCGTCCTGGTAGTCGGTCCACCACTGGCCCAGGCCGTCGGTTTCCTCGCCCGCGCTTTCACGCAGCAGCAGGAAGTCGTAGCCGGCGCGGAAGCGTGGGTTGTCCAGCATCATGTCGGCGCGCTTGCCGCTGCGCCGTGGCAGGCGCTCCTGCATGTCCCAGATCTCGCGGATCGGCAGGGTGAAGCGTTTCGGGATCGCAATGCGCTGGCATTGTTCGGCGATCAGGTCGTGGGCCGCACCGTTCATGGCCGGGATCGGCGGCACGCCTTGGCTCTGCAGGTACAGCACGCGGCCCGGCAGGGCTGGCCAGAGCAGTGCGGCGAACAGGAACGCAGGCGTTACCGGTTTGCCCTGCTTGACGCGCAGGTCGGTGTTGGTCAGTGCCTGGCTGATCAGGGTGTGGGTATACGTCGGGCGTTCTTCCAGCGCGTGGCTGCTGGCCGGGAACAGGGGCTCGAACAGCTCCAGGTCGACCAGCATCTCGAAGGTTATCGCACCCTGGCCGTTGAGGAACAGCTTGAGGCTTTCCTCGAACAGGCGGGCCGGCGGGATGTCGCGCAGCATCGGTGCGAGCTTGCGAATCGGCGCCACGGTGTGTTTCTCGATACCGAAGTCCAGCTTGGCGGCGAAGCGCACGGCCCGCAGCATGCGCACCGGGTCTTCCTGGTAACGGTGGGTGGGGTCGCCGATCAAGCGCAGCAGGCGGTTGCGGATATCGTGCACACCGTTGGCGTAGTCGAGGATGCGCTCGCTGACCGGATCGTAGTACAGGGCGTTGATGGTGAAGTCGCGGCGCTGCGCGTCTTCTTCCAGGGTGCCGTACACGTTGTCACGCAGGATGCGACCACTGGCGTTGTGCGACGAGCGGTGGCTGTCGGCCTGGTCTTCATCCGAGTGAGGGGCGCGGAAGGTGGCGACTTCGATGATTTCGCGGCCGAAATGCACGTGGACCAACTTGAAGCGCCGGCCAATGATGCGCGCGTTGCGGAACTCGGCGCGTACCTGTTCAGGGGTGGCGCTGGTGGCGACGTCGAAGTCCTTGGGCGTGATGCCCAGCAGCAGGTCGCGCACGCAGCCACCGACGAGATAGGCCTGGTAGCCGGCCGCCTGCAGGCGCTCGACGATGCCCACGGCATGGCGGCTGAACTGGCTGCGCTGCAGCGAGTGCTGGCTCTTGTTGATCACTTCAGGCGTGGTGCGCCTGTGGTGCTGGCCATGGACGGGGGGGCGGAACGACTGGAACAGCTTCTTCAGCATGGGATGCACTGTTTGAAGGAATGTTCGGCCAAGGATAGGAGAATGGCCGCATGATGGCCGGGGATTCTAGCATTTACTGGGGGAATGGTGTAGGCGCTGTGTGGACGGTGATGCCGGAGCGGGAGAAACGACATGGGGAGCCGAAGCTCCCCACCAAGTCGTTGTGTGCTCTTATTATTTTTCTGCTGGGCTTCTTGTTTTTGTTGAGTGCCCTGTCCACAAATCTCGAAGCTTGTGAACGACCCCCAAACCTGGGGGTGAAGAGCAAACGGATTGCTTTGGTCGCCGAGATGATGCTGATCTTTCGATCCAATCAGTTCAGGTGCTGCTTTTGAGTGCAGTTTTTGTTGTTCTCTGCCTGATCGTGGGGCAAGCCCCAAACACAACTCCTCTCCAAAAGAATCAGTTAGCTGCGCCTCCGCCGTCTTGTTCTTATTGTGCGTGAGCCGTTTCGTCTTGTTCTTATTCTGAGTTGCAGTGCTTGTTATTGTTCTTGTACGAAAGATATAGCAGGTGCCGTGCCAACTTTTGAAAACCCAATGAAACCGGGGGGTTGGCGGGTCGAGCGGAGTGCGAGGGGCGGGCAAATATAGAAAATTCGTTACCGTACGCCTCGGGAGCTGTTACGCCATCGGGCAGGGGTAACAGATTTTTGTGGGAACTGATGTGTTACCAGGAAGGCCGGGGTAGGCCCATTCGCGGGCAAGCCCGCTCCCACAGGAGTGGCGCTGTACCTGTGGGAGCGGGCTTGCCCGCGAATGGCCGGTCGAGGCCTCGATTGACGAGTGGCGTTACTCGCTGGTGGCGTTGCTCTTGCGCCGCGGGATGCCCAGGCGCTGGCGGCGTTCCCACAGGCATTTGCGGCTGACCCCCAGCTTGCGGGCCAATTCCGTCTCGGTCATGTGGTCCTGGTGCTCGAGGACGAAATGCTGGAAGTAGTCCTCCAGAGACAGGTCCTCGGTCGGCTCGTGGCTGGCGTTGTTGGCACTGACGAGCGTTGGTAGGTTGTCCAGTGTGTCGTCGTCTTCCAGATCGCCAAGCTCGATGTCGATCCCCAGCAGGTCGGCGGAAATCTCCGCGCTCTCGCTGAGAATCACCGCGCGCTCAACGGCGTTCTCCAGCTCGCGCACGTTGCCCGGCCAGCTGTAGTGACGGATGGCTTGCTCGGCTTCGTGGGAGAAGTGCAGGTCGTCGCGGCCGATGCGGGCGCTCTGGCGGGCGAGGAAGGCATTGGCGATTTCGTTGACGTCGCTGCCACGTTCGCGCAGCGCGGGTAGTTTCAGGGCGATGACGTGCAGGCGGTAATACAGGTCTTCGCGGAACTGCCCGGCCTTGGCCAGGTTTTTCAGGTCGCGGTGGGTGGCGGCGATCAGGCGCACATCGACCTTCTGCGACTGCACCGAGCCGACCCGGCGGATCTCGCCTTCCTGCAACACGCGCAGCAGGCGAGCCTGGGCTTCCAGCGGCAACTCGCCGATCTCGTCGAGGAACAGCGTGCCGCCGTCGGCCGCTTCGACCAGGCCGGCGCGGCCGGCGCTGGCGCCGGTGAAGGCACCTTTTTCATGGCCGAACAGTTCCGACTCGATGAGTGTCTCCGGAATCGCCGCGCAGTTCACCGAGATCATCGGTGCCTTGGCCCGGCGCGAGAGGTTGTGCAGGGCACGGGCGACCAGTTCCTTGCCGGTGCCGGACTCACCCTGGATCAATACATTGGAGTCGGTCGGGGCGACCTTGCGAATCTTGACGTACATGTCCTGCATCGGTGGGCAGGAGCCGATGATGCCGATCTCGCCGTTGGCAGGCGCGCTGCCGGCCTTGTCGCCGGCGGCCTTGCCGTTGCCGGCGCGTGGTTCGGCGGCTGGCGCGGCGGCCGGTGTGTTCTGCCGGTCACGCAGGATGCGGGCCACGGCCTGAAGCATCTCGTCGTGGTCGAAGGGCTTGGCGATGTAATCCACCGCGCCCATCTTCATCGAGTCCACCGCCGAGCGCAGGCTGGCGTAACTGGTCATGATCAGCACCGGGGTACCCTGGCCAAGCTTGATCAGCTCGGTGCCCGGGGCGCCCGGCAGGCGCAGGTCGCTGACGATCAGGTCGAAGGTGGCAATGCTGAAGCGTTCCTGGGCTTCCTGCACCGAGCCGGCCTCGCTGACCTGGTACTGGTTCCGCTCGAGCAGGCGACGCAGGGCCGAACGGATGATGGTTTCGTCTTCGACGATCAGAATGTGCGGCATTGATTCAATTCTCTCGACGGTCTCGAATTTCAGGGGACGTCGCTACGACATGCCGGGGCAGGGTCACGCGGATCCGGGTACCACGTTGGCGCTCGATGTCGGCCGGGCTGTCGATGGTGATTTGCCCATAATGCTCTTCCACGATGGAATAGACCAGAGCAAGCCCCAGTCCGGTTCCCTCGCCCGGGTCCTTGGTGGTGAAGAAGGGTTCGAACAGCCGATCCATGATGCTTTTGGGGATGCCGCTGCCCTCGTCCTCGACCACCAGGTCGACGGTGTGCTCGCTGACTTCGCTGCGCACCCGCACGGCGCTGCCGGGTGGCGAGGCGTCGCGGGCGTTGGAGAGCAGGTTGATCAGCACCTGGGCCAGGCGCTGCGGATCGCCCTCGACCCAATGGTCCGGGTCGCAGAGGTTGAAGAACTGTACTTCGAAGTTGCGCCGGTTCAACGCCAGCAGACCAATGGCATCCTGCGCCACTTCGGCCAGGCACACCGGCTCCTCGCTGTTCTGCTGGCTGCCGCCGGCGTGGGCGAAGCTCATCAGCGACTGGACGATGCGCGACACACGCTTGGTCTGCTCGAGGATCTGGCTGGACAGCTCGATGATCTCGCCATCGCCCTCGCGTTCCTCGCGCAGGTTCTGCGCCAGGCAGGCAATGCCGGTGATCGGGTTGCCGATCTCGTGGGCCACGCCAGCGGCCAGGCGGCCGATGCTGGCCAGGCGTTCGGAGTGCACCAGCTTCTCTTCCAGCGCTTGCGTCTCGGTCAGGTCCTCGACCAGCAGCACCAGGCCGCTGTTGCCTGGGGCCAGCGGCTCGTCGATGGCCGCCTTGTGCAGGTTGAGCCAGCGCGGCTGGCCATCGAGGGCCAGGCGCTGCTTGTGCAGGTGTTCGTCGGGCACGTTGATGAAGCCTTGCAGCAGGCCGCGCCAGGGTTCGTCGATGGTCACCAGGCGCGAGCCGACCACATGCTTGGCGGCAATACCGGTCAGTTCCTCCATCGCCTTGTTCCACATCAGGATCTCCTGGTCCTTGGCCAGCGAGCACACGCCCATGGGCAGTTCCTGGAGGGTCTGGCGGTGGTAGCGGCGCAGGGCGTCAAGCTCGGCGGCAAGGCCGGTCAGGCGCGAGTGGTAGTCCTCGAGGCGGCTTTCGATGAAGTGGATGTCCTCGGTGACATAGTTCTCATTGCCCGACTTGTACGGCAGGAAGGTCTCGACCATGTCCTGGGCCACGCTCGGGCCCATCAACCCCGAGAGGTTGGCCTCGATGCGGTCGCGCAGGCGCCGCAGGGCATAGGGGCGGCGCTCGTCGAACGGCAGGTAGAGGTCGCGCAGGGCCTGCTCCACTTCCTTCTGCGCAGCCTTTGCTCCCAGCGGTTTGGCCAGTTGCGTGGCGAACTCCTGGGGCGAGGCGGCGTGCAGTTCCCGGCGTTGCGGGCGGCGCACATTGTCCACCGCGCAGGCCTCGGCGGCGCTGACTTCCTCGCTGCTGGCGTTGGTGAACAGCGAGATCAGCGTGAACAGCAGGACGTTGGCCGCCAGCGAGGCGATGGCCGCCATGTGCCAGCTGGTGTCGTCCAGCACGTAGATCATGTCCAGCAGGGGGATGTAGAAGCCCTGCAGGTTGCCCAGCAGCGGCAGCAGCATGGTCACCATCCACACCAGCGTGCCCGCCACCAGGCCGGCGATGAAGCCGCGGCGGTTGGCGGTCGGCCAGTACAGCACCGAGAGCACCCCGGGCAGGAACTGCAGGGTGGCGACGAAGGCGACGATGCCCAGGTTGGCCAGGCTCTGGTGGTTGTTCTGGGTGAGGTAGAAGACGAAGCCGGCGGTGATGATGGCGACGATCAGCGCTCGGCGGGTCCATTTCAGCCAGCGGTAGATATTGCCTTCGGCCGGCGGTTGGTAAAGCGGCAGCACCAGGTGGTTCAGCGCCATGCCCGACAGCGCCAGGGTGGTGACGATGATCAGCCCGCTGGCGGCCGACAGCCCGCCGACGTAGGCAAGCAAGGCCAGCGCCTCGTTGTTGGCGGCAATACCCAGGCCGAGGGTGAAGTACTCGGGGTTGGTGCTGGCGCCCAGGCGCAGGCCGGCCCACAGCACCAGCGGCACGGCCAGGCTCATCAGCAGCAGGAACAGCGGCAGGCCCCAGCTGGCGCTGACCAGCGAGCGCGGGCTCAAGTTCTCGGTGAAGGCCATGTGGTACATGTGCGGCATGACGATCGCCGAGGCGAAGAACACCAGCAGCAGGGTGCGCCACGGGCCTTCCTGCAGCGGGGTGTGCAGGGCCGCGAGGGCGGTCTGGTTCTGCAGCAGCCAGACCTCCAGCCCGTGAGGGCCGCCGAACACGCCATACAGCGCGTACAGGCCGATACCGCCCAGCGCCACCAGCTTGATTACCGATTCGAAGGCGATGGCGAACACCAGGCCTTCGTGTTTTTCGCGGGTGGCGATATGCCGTGAGCCGAAGAAGATGGTGAACAGGATGATCAGCACGCAGAAGGCGAACGCTACCCGTGCCTTGACCGGCTCGCCGGTGAGAATGCTGATCGAGTCGGCCACCGCCTGGATCTGCAAGGCCAGCAACGGCAGCACGCCGATCAGCATGATCACCGTGGTCAGTGCACCGGCCCAGGTGCTGCGAAAGCGAAACGCCAGCAGGTCGGCCAGTGAAGACAGTTGGTAGGTGCGGGTGATCTTGAGGATGGGGTAGAGCAGCACCGGCGCCAGCAGGAAGGCTCCGGACACCCCGAGATAGCAGGCGAGGAACCCATAGCCGTACTGGTAGGCCAGGCCGACCGAGCCATAGAAGGCCCAGGCACTGGCATAGACGCCCAGCGACAAGGTGTAGGTCAGGGGGTGGCGGATGACCGCCCGCGGGATCAGCCCGCGTTCGCTGATCCAGGCCACGCCGAACAGCACCAGCAGGTAGGCGGCGCTGATCAGGATCATCTGGGTCAGGCTAAAGCTCATCGGCATCTCGTTGGCTCTGCAGGATGAAGGTGACGACGATCAGGATCAGCCAGAGCAGGTAAGGGCGGTACCAGGCACCGGTCGGTTCGATCCACCAGTCCATGATGGCCGGGGAGAACAGGTAGATCCCCACGACCAGAAGCAGGACCAAACGATAGATGTACATGCTGGCCTCGATGGGTTGGGCGCTGCGGGCTTGGACTTATTATTGGCGCAAATGGCTGGGGCGATGCTAGCCGGAATCGGGAGGGTTCGCCAAGGATTTGAAATTGTTGGGTTTTTATATTGGTGATAGAGGTTGCCCGTATTGGCCTCTTCGCGGGTAAACCCGCTCCTACAGGGATTGCGCTGCCCTCAAGTCTGGCGCTTTACCTGTGGGAGCGGTTTTACCCGCGAAAGGGCCATCACTGCCTCAGCGCAATTCGGCCTCGGGCACCGTCATTTGCCGTGCAATATTTTCCGGCTGCCACTGCTGACGCGCCACGGCAAGCACTTCGGCCGGGCTGGCGCCCTCCAGCGCCGAATCCGTCTGCTGCCCGAGCGCGCGCAGGGCACGCAACAGCAATGGCGTCGCCTGCTCCGCCTCCAGCGGTGGCGAACGGTACGACTTGCCCAGCTTGTGGCCATCCGGCTGGACGATCAGCGGGATATGCAGGTAACGCGGCTGCGAAAAGCCCAGCAACTCCTGCAGGTACAGCTGGCGCGGCGTGTTGTCCAGCAGGTCCGCGCCCCGCACGATGTCGGTGACACCCTGCCAGGCATCGTCCAGCACCACCGCCAGCTGATACGCGTACAGCCCATCTCGGCGCTGGATCACGAAATCACCCACCTCACGGCCCAGGTGCTGCTCGAACCCGCCCTGGACCCGGTCGCTGAACCGGTAGATCAGCTCTGGCACCCGCAGGCGGATCGCCGCACCTTCGCGAGCATGCCCGGCATTGCGGCAAAACCCCGGGTAGACACCGTCGTAGCCTTCCAGTTGCTTGCGCGAGCAGGTGCAGGCGTAGGCCAGGCCCATGTTGAACAGGCGGTCGACGACGGCGGCGTAGGCCTCGTGGCGCTGGCTCTGGAACACCACCTCGCCGTCCCATTCCAGGCCGTAGCGCTCAAGCGTCTGCAAGATAGCGTCACGGGCACCGGGCATTTCCCGGGGCGGGTCGGTGTCTTCCATGCGCAGCAGCCAGCGGCCGTTCACAGCGCGGGCATCGAGCCAGGAGGCGAGGGCGGCCACCAGCGAACCGAAATGCAGGAAGCCGCTGGGGGTGGGGGCGAAGCGGCCGATGTAGCGGGAGTCGTTCATGGGCTGTGCAGGCTGTATAAATGAAAACGGGGCGCATGATGCGCCCCGTCTGAAAGGGAGAGGGATCAGCCTTTGCCGACCGTCTTTTCCTTTTTCTCGGAAATTTCCTTGCAGTCGAAGCACAGGTCGGCAGTCGGGCGGGCTTCCAGGCGGCGCAGGCCGATCTCGATGCCACAGGACTCACACCAGCCGTAATCGTTGTCCTGGATCTTCTGCAGGGTCTTGTCGATCTTCTTGATCAACTTGCGCTCACGGTCACGGTTGCGCAGTTCCAGGGCGAACTCTTCTTCCTGGCTGGCGCGGTCTGCCGGGTCGGGGAAGTTGGCAGCTTCATCCTTCATGTGGTCCACGGTGCGATCCACACTGACCATCAGCTCGCCTTTCCAGGCATTGAGGAGCTTGGTGAAGTGCGCTTTCATGGGTTTGCCCATGTACTCTTCGCCCTTGGTCTCTACGTAGGGCTCGACACCGTACATGGTCTGGACTTTTTGCTTTTCTACGGTGGACATGAATAGACCGCCTCTCACTCATCTGATCCAATGCGCAGGCTTGCTTCCATCTCCGGCGCCCGCCGGCCCTGCGACTGCGAGCCGCCGAACTTACCAGATAGATCCGGGGTGCGCTACCCCGCTCTATGCCTGCTTTTGACAGTGGCCTGGCCGGCGCGTTCGGTCGTGTGCACAGGTAGAATCACCAGTTTAGACCCAATTGAGAGAAGGCCCATGGCTCAGCCACACAGTGCGCGCAGTCGCGCCATCGAACCCTTCCACGTCATGGCCCTGCTGGCCCGCGCCAACGAGCTGCAGGCCGCAGGCCACGACGTGATCCACCTCGAGATCGGCGAGCCGGACTTCACCACCGCCGCGCCGATCGTCGCCGCTGGCCAGGCGGCCCTGGCGGCGGGCCACACCCGCTACACCGCGGCTCGCGGCCTGCCACAACTGCGCGAGGCGATCGCCGGGTTCTATGGCCAGCGCTACGGTGTGAACCTGGACCCGGAGCGCGTGCTGATCACGCCGGGCGGTTCCGGCGCGCTGCTGCTGGCCAGCAGCCTGCTGGTCGACCCAGGCAAGCACTGGCTGCTGGCGGACCCGGGCTACCCGTGCAACCGCCACTTCCTGCGCCTGGTCGAAGGCGGCGCGCAGTTGGTGCCGGTGGGGCCGGAAGTGAATTACCAACTCACCGCCGATCTGGTCGAGCGTTACTGGGACAAGGATACCGTGGGTGCCCTGGTGGCCTCGCCGGCCAACCCGACCGGCACGGTGCTCGACCGCGACGAGCTGGCCAGCCTGTCCAAGGCCACCCGCGAGCGCCATGGCCATCTGGTGGTGGACGAGATCTACCACGGCCTGACCTACGGCATGGATGCACCCAGCGTGCTGGAAGTGGACGACGAGGCTTTCGTCCTGAACAGTTTCTCGAAATACTTCGGCATGACCGGCTGGCGCCTGGGCTGGCTGGTTGCCCCACCTTCGGCGGTGGGCGACCTCGAGAAGCTGGCACAGAACCTCTACATCAGTGCCCCCAGCATGGCCCAGCATGCCGCGCTGGCGTGCTTCCAGCCGGAAACCCTGGCCATTCTCGAAGAGCGCCGCGCCGAGTTCGCCCGCCGCCGTGACTACCTGCTGCCGGCGCTGCGCGAATTGGGCTTCGGCATCGCCGTCGAGCCACAGGGCGCCTTCTATCTGTACGCCGATATCAGCAAATTCGGCGGTGATGCCTTCGCCTTCTGCCGGCACTTCCTGGAAACCGAGCACCTGGCTTTCACGCCGGGCCTGGATTTCGGCCGCCACCAGGCCGGGCATCATGTGCGTTTCGCCTACACCCAGAGCCTGCCGCGCCTGGAAGAGGCGGTACAGCGCATTGCCCGGGGCCTGCGGAGCTGGCAGGGCTGATGGTGTTTTTCCCGGAACTCGAAGAGGCGCGCCTGCTGCGCCGCTACAAGCGCTTCCTGGCCGACATCGAGCTGGCCAATGGTGAGCAACTCACTGTCCACTGCCCAAACACCGGCTCCATGCTCAACTGCATGCGCGAAGGTGGGCAAGTATGGTTCAGCCGCTCCAACGACCCCAAGCGCAAACTGCCCGGCACGTGGGAAATCAGCGAAACGCCCCAGGGCCGGCTGGCCTGCGTCAACACCGGGCGCGCCAATGCCCTGGTCGAGGAAGCGCTGCGTGCGGGCACCATCAGCGAACTGGCCGGGTTCGAGCGGCTCAAGCGCGAAGTGGCATATGGCGAGGAGCGCAGCCGTATCGACTTCTATCTGGAGTTCGCCGAGGGCCGCCCGGCCTACGTCGAGGTCAAGAGTGTCACGCTAGGTTTCCCGGATACGCCCGTGGCGGCCTTCCCGGATGCCGTCACCCAGCGCGGGGCCAAGCACCTGCGCGAGCTGGCGGCGCTGGCACGGCAAGGGATTCGCGCGGTGCAACTGTATTGCGTGAACCTGACCGGCATCGAAGCGGTGCGCCCGGCAGAGGAAATCGACGCCGCCTACGCCCAGGCCCTGCGCGCCGCGGTGGCGGAAGGCGTCGAAGTGCTGGCCTACGGCACGCGCCTGGATGCCCGTGGGATCGTCATCGACCGGCGATTGCCGGTGTTGCTCAATCCGTGAGCCAGATACCCTGGCTGTCTTCCAGGCAGTCCAGGGCCTCCAGCCACTCGCCTTCGCAGGGGCCGGCCACGCACTCGCCGCTGTCGATCACGAACAGCGCGCCATGGTGGGCGCAGTGGATCAGGCTGGCACTGTCATCGAGAAAGCGGTCCGCCTCCCAGTTCAGCGGGATGCCGCGATGCGGGCAGCGGTTGCGGTAGAGGTGGACCTTGCCCTGGCGGCGCACCCCGAACAGTGACACGCCAGCTACGCTGAAGGCGCGGCTGTGGCCTTCGGCGAGGTCAGTGGAGGCACATACAAAATGCATCGAAGGTAATTTCTTCCGGTTAAGCCGTGTGACAAAGGGATGGCTTGACGCTTCAATGCGAATAATTATCAAATTGCCCGCATTCGCCGCGCCAGGCTGCCTATGGTGCGCACTTGCGTCGCCCGCCACAAGGCGCGCGGCTCGCCACCTGCAAAGGAACCCGAAGATGCGCCGTCCCGTTGCCCTGCTCGCCCTGTGCGCCGGTCTTGCTCTTTCCACCCAGGCACTGGCCGCCGAACTGCCGCAACGCCTGGTCAGCGCGGGGGGCGCGCTGAGCGAGTGGATCAGCGCCCTGGGCGGCGAACAGCGCCTGGTCGGCGTCGACACCACCAGCCAGCACCCCGAATCCCTCAAGGCGCTGCCCAGTATCGGTTACCAGCGCCAGTTGTCGGCTGAAGGCATTCTCAGCCTGCGCCCGGATGTGCTGGTCGGTACCGAGGAGATGGGGCCACCGCCGGTGCTGGCGCAGATCCGCAAGGCGGGTGTGCGCGTCGAACTGCTCTCCAGCAAGGCCGAACTGGGCGCGGTGGACCAGAACCTCAAGCAGCTGGGTGTGCTGTTGGGGAGCGAGCAGAAGGCCACCGCGCTGGCCGCTGACTACCACCAGCAGTTGGACACCCTGCAAAACCAGATCAAACAGGCCCAGGCCAGCCAGAAGGCGCCGGGGGTGTTGCTGTTGGTCGGGCATGCCGGTGCCAAGCCGCTGATCGCGGGGCAGGGCACCTCCGGCGACTGGGTGCTGCGCCAGGCCGGCGCGCGCAACCTCGCCGATCACCAAGGGTACAAGAACTTCTCGGTGGAGGCCCTGGCCGCCCTGGACCCGGACGTAGTGGTGTTCTCCGATCGCACCCTCAGTGGCGAGCAGGCCTTGCAGGCACTGCTGAAAGAGAACCCAGCCCTGGCCGCTTCGCGGGCGGTGCGTGACAAGCGTCTTGTGTCGCTCGACCCTACCTTGCTGGTCGGTGGCCTGGGGCCGCGCCTGCCCGCCACGTTGCATGACCTGGCGGCAAGCTTCTACCCAGCGGCCAAGGACAGCCTTGGCCAATGAGACAGCGGGTCGCGCCTCGTACTTTGTTCATTTGTCTGGCATTGCTGTGCCTGCTGGCGGTCTGGCTGTCGCTGGCCCTGGGCCCGGTCAGCCTGCCGTTGCTCGACACCGTGCGCGGCGGCCTGCGCTTGATGGGCCTGCCGCTTGCCGGTGACGGGCTGGAGCAGGCCGAGATGATTCTGGGCCAGATCCGTTTGCCACGCACTTTGCTGGGCCTGGCGGTCGGCGCAGTGCTGGCGCTGTCCGGTGTCGCCATGCAGGGCTTGTTCCGCAACCCGCTGGCCGACCCGGGGTTGGTGGGCGTTGCCAGTGGCGCTGCCCTTGGGGCGGCGGTGGCGATCGTGGGCGGCAGCTGGCTGGGCGGCATGCCCGAGTGGTTCGCGCCGTACCTGTTGTCGCTGTGTGCCTTCATCGGTGGCCTAGGGGTGACAGCCATGGTCTACCGCCTGGGGCGGCGTGACGGGCAGACCAACGTGGCCACCATGCTCCTGGCCGGTATCGCGATGACCGCCCTGGGTGGCTCGGCCGTTGGCCTGTTCACCTACCTGGCCGATGACGCCACCCTGCGTACCTTGACCTTCTGGAACCTTGGCAGCCTCAACGGCGCTAGCTATGAGCGATTGTGGCCGCTGCTGCTGGTGGCCGCGTTGGTGGCATTGTGGCTACCGAGGCGGGCCCAGGCGCTCAATGCGTTGTTGCTGGGCGAGTCCGAAGCACGCCACCTTGGCGTCGAGGTCGAGCGTCTGAAGCGCGAACTGGTGTTCTGTACCGCCTTGGGCGTCGGCGCGGCAGTGGCCGCCGCCGGGCTGATCGGCTTCATCGGGTTGGTGGTTCCGCACCTGGTGCGCCTGGTAGCGGGACCGGACCACCGGGTGCTGCTGCCTGCATCGCTGCTGGCAGGCGGCACGCTGTTACTGTTTGCCGACTTGATCGCACGTCTGGCCTTGGCGCCTGCGGAGCTGCCGATCGGCATCGTCACCGCGTTCATCGGCGCGCCGTTCTTTCTGTTCCTGCTGGTGAAGGTACGTCATTGATGCTCGACGTCGAAGGGCTCCACCTCAAGCGCGGCAACAGCGAAGTGCTGAGCGATATCAGCCTGCAACTGCGCCCTGGCCAGATACTGGGGGTCCTTGGCCCCAATGGCGCCGGCAAGAGCAGCCTGCTGGGCGCGCTGTGCGGCGAGCTTGCGCCGAGTGCCGGGCAAGTGCGCCTGGACGGACGCGAACTGGACGCCTGGCCCGGGCAGGAGCGTGCCCGGCGCCTGGCCGTGCTGCCGCAGGCGTCCAGCCTGGGGTTCGCCTTCAGTGTCGATGAAGTGGTCGGCCTGGGTCGACTGCCCCATGCCAGTGGTCGCCAACGCGACCGCGAGATTGTCGAGGCCGCGTTGGCGGCGGCGGACGCCGGCCATCTGGCCAGCCGCAGCTACCTGGCCTTGTCCGGCGGCGAGCGCCAGCGTGTGCACCTGGCCCGTGTGCTCGCCCAGCTGTGGCCGGGCGAGGCGGGCACCACGCTGTTGCTGGACGAGCCGACCTCCGCCCTCGACCCCTTGCACCAGCACACCACGCTGCAGGCGGTGCGCAGTTTCGCCGACCGCGGCGCGGCGGTGCTGGTGATCCTGCATGACCTCAACCTGGCGGCACGCTACTGTGACCATATCCTGCTGCTGGAGCACGGCCGCTGCCATGCCCTGGATACACCGCAACGGGTGCTGACCCCGACGGCACTCAACGCCGTGTTCGGTATCGATGTGCTGGTGCAGCCGCACCCGGAGCGCGGTCACCCGTTGATCATCACTCGCTAGGAGCCTGAACCATGCGCCATCCTTTGCTGTCCGGCTTGTCGATCTGCCTGGCGCTGGCATTGGCAGGCTGTCAGGCGCAACTGAGGCCCCTGCCAGCCTGGCAGAGCAGTGAGGGGCGCGACAGCGCGCAGCTTGGGCAGATTGTCGACCTGGCCAGCGGGCGGACGCTGACTCCAGAGCAATTGGTGCAACGGTTGCAAAGCGCACCCCGGGTGCTGGTTGGCGAAAAGCACGACAACCCCGATCACCATGCCTTGCAGCTCTGGTTGCTGCGTGCCTTGGAAAGCCGTCGACCGCAGGGCAGCCTGCTGCTCGAGATGCTAGAGCCCGGGCAGCAGCCGCTGGTCGATGCGCAAAAGGGCATGGCACAGCCAGCGCAGGACTTGCCCAAGGCGCTCGGCTGGCAGGAAGGCTGGGACTGGGCCTTGTACGGACCGATTGTCCGCGAGGCGCTGGCTCAGCCCTATCCATTGTTGTCGGCCAACCTGTCGCCGGAAGAGATCCGCCAGGCTTATCGCAAGCCAGCAGCACCTGCGGGAGAGCGCTCGAACGCTCCTGTAGTGGTACAGGCACTACGCGAACAGGTGCGCGCCGGCCACTGCGATCTACTGCCTGAAAGCCAGCTACCGGCCATGCTCAGCGTGCAGCAGCAGCGCGACCGGCGTATTGCCGAACGCCTTTTGGCCGCGCCGGAACCCGCTCTGCTGTTCACTGGTAGCTATCACGCGCGCAAGGACCTGGGCGTACCGTTGCACCTCGCCGACCTGGGCGCGAAAGGGCAGAGCACCGTGCTGTTGCTGACGGAGGTCGGCGAGGCGGTCGAGCCGGGCATGGCCGACTTCGTCTGGTACACGGCGGCGCTTCCCGAGCAGGACTACTGCGCTCAGCTACGCAAGGCCCACTGAATCGCAGGCAAAAAAAGACCCGGCAAGTTGCCGGGTCAATAACCGTGATTAGCCTGATGAGGAGATAATCTGAGAGTCCGAACCAGGGAGCTTTCAGGTTACCCAACCGGTCTCGCGACCAGTTGTGATAATCATAACGATTCTCATTTCGGAGTCAATGCCCTCGTTCTATTATTTTTCGATTTTCTGCGGGTGGCTTTTCGCATCCAGTTGTTGGTTGAGCGCCTGCTTGCGTTCGGCGGGCAGGTCGTTCCAGTGCATGTCCAGCAGGGCACCCTCGATGGCATACAACAACACCTTCGAAGCCCGGAATCCTCGCGTTCTCACGGCGTGATAGGCCCCCACCGCGCCCAGGCGGCGAAGGTCCGATGCACTGTGGATACCGACGGCGTGCAGCCATTGCGCGGAGGTCTTGCCAAGGTTTTTCAGATGCTGCAATTCATCGTTCATCGAGCCTCCTTGCGATGGCTGAACGGGTCGTGGGGATAAATCGCGAGCAGGTCAACGTGGAGTGTAGCGGGGGTTGGAAATTGCGCGGCCTTTTGCCATCTGCCGCCGACAGGCTGCCAGCGGCGTGGGTGTACCGTAGGAGCCAGCCTTGCTGGCGGATCGCCGCCCCGCTGACGGCAGGCGCAGAGACGGTTCGCCGGCAAGGCTGGCTCCTACAGGAAACCTCGGGGGTCAGCGGGTGGTGCGATAACGCATGCGCGTACCGAACTTCACCGACATCAGGATCTCATCGGCACTCAGTTCGCTGGGGAAATACGTCCCGGAGATCTGCGCATGGGCAAGGCTCGCCCCTTCCATCCCGTTCTCCCGCAAGTCGAGCCCACGCAGGTCGGCGGCGCGGAAGTACGCGTCGGTGAAGTCGATGCCGCGCACATCCAGGTCACGCAGGTCGAGGCCACGGAAATCGCCACCACGAAAGTCGATGGGTGTGTCCACGGGCTTTTCGCGGTTGAAGGCCGCGATCTTCTCGTCGCGCACCATGGTGTACAGGACGTTGTCCAGCTGGCGGGGTTGGTTCATGGCGGCGCCTCCTCGTGGGTGTGATGATATTGTAATGACATCACTGAAGGGGCGCCGAACTTCAGGCGTGAACTGTCGACTGCTTCACGCCTGATGCATCAGAGGCCGGGCAGGTACTGGCGAATCTGCTCGATCAGCTGGTCCATGCTGGCGCTTTCCTGGGTGTCGACACGCTTGCTGCGCTTGAGCTCTTGCGCATCCAGTGGCTCGCGGCTGGCCTGTTGCGCCTGGACCACTTCCAGGGTGGCATCCGAGGGGTCGACGTTCTCGGCCTGGCGCTGCGCCAGCCAACTGGCGATGACGGCCTCGGGCGCCTGGCAGTCGAGGATCAGGAACGGCACGCCGGTCTCGCTGGCCACCTCGGCCGCGGCCTTGCGCTGGTCGTGCTTGAGGTAGGTGGCATCGAGCACCACCGGGAAGCCGGCGCGCAGGATGGTCGCCGCCAGGGCATGCAGGCGCTGGTAGGTGGCCACGCTGGCGTCCTTGTCGTAGATGCCCGCCTGCAACTGGCCGGCGTTGGTTGGCTGCTGCTCACCGAACAGGCGCTTGCGTTCGACATCGGAACGCACGCGCACCGCACCCAGCGCCTCGACCAGGCGCATGGCTACATGGCTTTTGCCCACGGCCGAGACCCCGTGGGTGATGGCCAGCAGGCGCGACGGGATGGCGCTGTAGCTTTCAGCCAGGTTGGCATAGTTGCGGTAGGTGCGCAGGGTGGTGGCGCGCTGCACGCCGTCGGCCTCGGCCGGCATGCTGAACAGGGCGACCTTGGCCCGCACCAGGGCGCGGTAGGCCTTGTAGAAGTTCAGCAGCTCCAGGCCTTCGTAGTCGCCGGTCAGCTCCAGGTACTGGCTGATGAAGCGGCGCGACAGGCACTTCAGGCCACGGTCTTCGAGGTCCATGGCGAGGAAGCCGATATCCGCGTAGACGTCGGTCAGGCGGAACGGCTCGTTGAACTCGATGCAGTCGAAGATCACTACCTTGCCGTCGATCAGGGTGGCGTTGCCCAGGTGGATATCGCCGTGGCATTCACGGATGAAACCGTTGGCCTTGCGCGCCTCGAGCAGGCCATGCAGGCGCTTGAAGCTGTCCTGGGCCCAGGCTTGCAGGTTGTCGAGCTGTTGCAGGTCGGCCTTGTCGGTGAGGAAGGGGCGGATCTGCTCGAAGTTCTGCTCCACCGGCGCCATGACCGCGTCCGGGGTGCCCAGTGCGTGCTCGACCGGCACTTTCGGCGCCTGCAGGTGGAAGGCGGCAATCTGCGCAGCCATCTGGTCGATGTGGCCGGCATTCAGCTCGCCATTGGCCTGCAGGGTGTTGAGCATCTGCCCCTGGGGGAACTGGCGCATCTTCAGCGCATACTCGATCGGCGCGCCTTCGCCGCCCAGCTGTGGCGCCTCGGCGCTGCCGGTGATCGGCAACACTTCCAGGTACAGGCCGTCGGTCAGACGCTGGTTAAGGCGCAGCTCTTCGTTGCAGAAATGCCCGCGCTGGTCCAGGCCGGTGAAGTCGAGGAAGCCGAAGTTCATCGGCTTCTTGATCTTGTAGGCGAACTCGCCCGTGAGCAGGACCCAGGAAATGTGCGTCTCGATGAGCTGGAAGCCCTCGACGGGGTGCGGATAGAGGGCGGGGTTCTGCAGCGCGCTGATCAGGGCTTGGCTCACGGAGGTTCCTTTTCTGGGGGGCAGGGAATTCGAAACCGCCATTATGGTCAATGGTGCCGTCCCTGCAAACCGCCGCGGGGCGTCTGCCTCCCTTTTCCAAAGTGCGTATAATCCGCCGCCATGACACGTACCCGAAATCCTCGCACCAACAAACAACGCCCGACCGGCCGCACCCGCGCCTGGCTGGGCTGGGCGCTCAAGCTCAGCCTGGTTGGCCTGGTGGTGATCGCCGGCTTCGCGGTTTATCTCGATGCCACCGTGCAGGAGAAGTTCTCCGGCAAGCGCTGGACCATCCCAGCCAAGGTGTATGCGCGGCCGCTGGAGCTGTTCGTCGGCCAGAAGCTCAGCCGCAACGACTTCCTCACCGAGCTCGACGCCCTGGGTTATCGCCGCGAAAGCGCGGCCAACGGCCCGGGTGCGGCATCGGTCAATGGTAACGATGTCGAGCTCAATACCCGTGGCTTCCAGTTCTACGAGGGCATGGAGCCGGCGCAGTACGTGCGCGTGCGCTTCTCCGGCGACTACGTCGCGGGCCTCAGCGGCGCCAACGGCGGCAAGCTCGATGTGGTGCGGCTCGAGCCGCTGATGATCGGCGGCATCTACCCGAAGAACCTCGAAGACCGCATCCTGATCAAGATCGACCAGGTGCCGCCGTACCTGCTGGAAACCCTGATCGCCACGGAAGACCGCGATTTCTACAGCCACTTCGGTGTCTCGCCCAAGTCCATCGCCCGGGCCGTCTGGGTCAACACCTCCTCCGGCGCCATGCGCCAGGGCGGCAGTACCCTCACGCAACAGCTGGTGAAGAACTTCTTCCTCACCAACGAGCGCAGCCTCAGCCGCAAGCTGACCGAAGCCATGATGGCCGTGCTGCTGGAAATACACTACGACAAGCGTGAGATCCTCGAGGCGTACCTGAACGAAGTGTTTGTCGGCCAGGACGGCCAGCGCGCGGTGCACGGCTTCGGCCTGGCCAGCCAGTTCTTCTTCAGCCAGCCGCTGCAGGAACTCAAGCTGCACCAGATCGCCTTGCTGGTGGGCATGGTCAAAGGCCCGTCCTACTACAACCCGCGCCGTTACCCCGAGCGCGCCCTGCAGCGCCGCAACCTGGTGCTCGACCTGCTCGCCGAACAGGGCGTGGTCGGCCAGGACGTGGTCGACGCGGCGAAGAAGATGCCGCTGGGCGTAACCAAGCGCGGCAGCCTGGCCGACAGCTCGTTCCCGGCCTTCCTCGACCTGGTCAAGCGTCAGCTGCGCCAGGACTACCGTGACGAAGACTTGACCGAAGAAGGCCTGCGCATCTTCACCAGTTTCGACCCGATCCTGCAGATGAAGGCCGAGACCGCCATGAGCGAGACGTTCAAGCGCCTGGCCGGACGCAAGGGCGCCGACGAGGTGGAGTCGGCGATGGTCGTCACCAACCCCGAAACCGGTGAAGTCCAGGCGCTGATCGGCAGCCGCCAGTCGGGCTTCGCCGGCTTCAACCGCGCCATCGACGCGGTGCGACCGATCGGCTCGCTGGTCAAGCCGGCCGTCTATCTCACCGCCCTGGAGCAACCGAGCAAGTTCACCCTGACCACCTGGGTGCAGGACGAGCCGTTCTCGGTCAAGGGCGCCGACGGCCAGGTGTGGCGCCCGCAGAACTACGACCGCCGCCCGCACGGCACCATTTACCTCTACCAGGGCCTGGCCAACTCCTACAACCTGTCGACCGCCAAGCTCGGCCTGGAAGTGGGCGTGCCCAATGTGATCAAGACCATCGGCCGGCTGGGTGTGCAGGTCGACTGGCCGGCATTCCCGTCGATGCTGCTGGGCGCCGGCGGCATGTCGCCGATGCAGGTCGCGACCATGTACCAGACCATCGCCAACGGTGGCTTCAACACCCCGATGCGCGGTATCCGCAGCGTGCTCACCGCCGAAGGCGAGCCGCTCAAGCGCTACCCGTTCCAGATCCAGCAGACCTTCGACCCGGGCGCCATCTACCTGGTGCAGAACGCCATGCAGCGGGTGATGCGCGAGGGTACCGGGCGTTCGGTGTACAGCGTGCTGCCCAGTTCGCTGACCCTGGCGGGCAAGACCGGCACCAGTAACGACTCGCGCGACAGCTGGTTCTCCGGCTTCAGCCAGGACCTGCTGGCGGTGGTCTGGCTCGGCCGCGATGACAACGGCAAGACCCCGTTCACCGGCGCCACCGGCGCATTGCAGGTGTGGACCAGCTTCATGAAGAAAGCCGACCCGCTGCCGCTGGACATGCCGCAGCCGGATAACGTCGTGAAGTCGTGGATCGACCCTTACAGCGGCCAAGGTTCCGACGGCAGCTGTCCGGGAGCGGTGCAGATGCCGTATATTCGCGGCAGTGAACCAGCCGCTGGCGCCACCTGTGGTGGCGAGCAGAACCCTGCCGAGTCGGTGATGGACTGGGTCAAGGGCTGGATGAATTGAGCACGAGCTTCTGAAGAGGGTGTGAAGTGAACAAGTGGTGGATACCTGCCCTGGCGGCAGTCAGCGTGCTGCACGGCTGTACCAGCGTCCCGCGTGGCAACATTCCGGTGGTCGATTCGAGCACCCGGGTTTCGAACAGCGAGCGCATTGCGGCCAACCGCACCTCGGCCTACCCGACCAGCGGCGGCAGCAGCCAGGCGCAGGCGTTGCCCGAGGACTCCGGCGTGACCGTGATGATCCCGCAGGGCACCGGCGGCGCGCCGATCCAGTCGTTCCCGGCCGGCAACGGTGCGGCACCGATCAGCAGCGGCCCGATCACACCCGGCCCGGTCAGCAGCGCCCCGATCGCGACCAACCCCAACCCGGTCGCCGACGAGCCCTTCGACATCGCCTCGATGAGCAACCCGACGCCGGTCACCAGCGCGCCGACCGGCATTCCGCGCGGTAATGTCTCCGGCGGTGGCCTGTCCGCCGACGAACAGCTCGACGGCCCGGTACTGGCATTGCTGACCACTGCCCAGCAGCAACAGGGCAGTGGCGACTTCAATGGCGCCGCCTCGAGCCTGGAGCGTGCCCAGCGCATTGCCCCGCGTGAGCCGCAGGTGTTGTTCCGCCTGGCCCAGGTGCGCCTGTCGCAAGGTGACGCGGCGCAATCGGAGCAATTGGCCCGCCGTGCCCTGACCTACGCCAACGGTCGCCCCGACCTGCAGGCGCAGCTGTGGAACACCATCGCCCAGTCCCGCGAGAAGCAGGGTGACAGCGCTGGCGCGGCCCTGGCGCGGCAGAAGGCGCGGGTCAACCTGTGATGGAACCGCGCATCCTCGACATCGCCGACCACCTGCTGCTGATCGAGCGCGAGCTCAAGGTCCAGGGTTGGTGGAGCGACGCCACGCCCAGCGCAGAAGCACTGGCCAGCGTGGTGCCGTTCGCGGTCGACAGCATGGCCTTCGAGCAGTGGTTGCAGTGGATCTTCCTGCCACGCATGAAGCTGATCCTCGAGCACGGCCACCCACTGCCCAATGCCTCGGGCATCCTGGTGATGGCGGAAACGGTCTTTGTCGATCGTCCGGAACAAAGCCGCGAACTACGGCGGCTGCTGGCAGAATTCGACCAATTGATCAGCCCATCAGCCTGATTTCTTCTCTTTTTCCTTTAAGGGCCGCAGATTGTGGCCCTTTTTTATGGAAATCTTATTTATTCTGCTGCTGCTCGCCTTTTTAGTGGTTGCAGGAATTCATCTTGCCGAAAATTTGGCAATAATTTCTCTTGACTTGTGCGCGCCGAATCACAAGAATCCAGATTCCGCTGTAGAGGGACTGCCAGAAGCAGACCCGCTAAGCAGATCATGAGGCGCACACCCGCGCCGACTTGTAACACCCCGCAACGCGTTACCTCGCGCTGGGTGGGAAGGCCCGCAACACACCAGGGCAGTCCCAATACTTGCTCAGTCAGTGCTGACGTTCGCTCATGCTCTGCTTGGCAGTAAACCTATTAAGACCCGCTCAGTGAGGGCGGTATTCTGGCGTTTTAGAGGTGAACAACGTGGAGCTTTTATCTGGCGCTGAGATGGTCGTCCGCTTCTTGCGTGACGAAGGCGTTAAGCACATCTACGGGTACCCTGGTGGTGCTCTCCTTCATGTTTACGATGCCCTGTTCAAGGAACCGGAAGTCCAGCACATCCTGGTTCGTCACGAGCAGGCTGCCACCCATATGGCGGACGGTTACGCCCGTGCCACCGGCAAGGCCGGCGTGGTGCTGGTGACTTCCGGCCCGGGCGCGACCAATGCCATCACCGGCATTGCCACCGCCTACATGGATTCCATTCCGATGGTCATCCTGTCTGGCCAGGTGCCCAGCACCATGGTGGGTACCGATGCGTTCCAGGAAACCGACATGATCGGTATTTCCCGGCCGATCGTGAAGCACAGCTTCATGATCAAGCACGCTTCGGAAATCCCTGAAGTCCTGAAAAAAGCGTTCTATCTTGCGCAGTCCGGCCGTCCCGGCCCGGTCGTGGTCGACATTCCAAAAGATATGACCAACCCGGCCGAGAAGTTCGAGTACATCTACCCGAAAAAGGTCAAGCTGCGTTCGTATAGCCCAGCCGTGCGCGGCCACTCCGGCCAGATCCGCAAGGCGGCCGAAATGCTCCTCGCGGCCAAGCGCCCGATCGTCTACTCCGGCGGCGGCGTCATTCTGGGTGGCGGCTCCGAAGCCCTCACCGAAATCGCCAAGTCGCTCAACCTGCCGGTCACCAACACCCTGATGGGGCTCGGTGGCTTCCCCGGCACCGATCGCCAGTTCCTCGGCATGCTCGGCATGCACGGCAGCTACACCGCCAACATGGCCATGCACCATGCCGACGTGATCTTCGCCGTCGGTGCGCGTTTCGACGACCGCGTGGTCAACGGCCCGGCCAAGTTCTGCCCGAACGCCAAGATCATCCACATCGACATCGACCCGGCGTCGATCTCCAAGATGATCAAGGCCGACGTGCCAATCGTCGGCCCGGTCGAAAGCGTGCTCAGCGAAATGCTCACCATCCTGAAAGAGATCGGCGAGCAGCCCGACAAGGCCGCGATCGACGCCTGGTGGAAGCAGATCGACGAATGGCGCGGTGACGGTGAGCTGTTCCCCTACGACAAGGGCGACGGCAACATCATCAAGCCGCAGCAAGTGATCGAGACCCTGTGCGAAGTCACGAAAGGCGATGCCTTCGTCACCTCCGACGTGGGCCAGCACCAGATGTTCGCGGCGCAGTACTACCGCTTCAACAAACCCAACCGCTGGATCAACTCCGGTGGCCTGGGCACCATGGGCTTCGGTTTCCCCGCGGCCATGGGCGTCAAGCTCAACTTCCCCGACCAGGACGTGGCCTGCGTCACCGGTGAAGGCAGCATCCAGATGAACATCCAGGAGCTGTCCACCTGTATGCAGTACGGCTTGCCGGTGAAGATCGTCAACCTGAACAACGGTGTGCTGGGCATGGTCCGCCAATGGCAGGACATGTCCTACAACGGTCGCCACTCGCACTCCTACGTCGAGTCGCTGCCGGACTTCGTCAAGCTGGCCGAGGCCTATGGCCATGTGGGCATCCGCATCACCAGCCTGAAAGACCTCAAACCGAAACTGGAAGAGGCTTTCGCGATGAAGGACCGCCTGGTGTTCATCGACATCGCGGTCGACCGGACCGAGCACGTCTATCCGATGCAGATCAAGGACGGCTCGATGCGTGACATGTGGCTGAGCAAGACGGAGCGTACCTGATATGCGGCACATCATCTCCTTGCTGCTGGAAAACGAACCCGGTGCCTTGTCTCGCGTGGTCGGCCTGTTCTCCCAGCGCAACTACAACATTGAAAGCCTGACCGTGGCACCGACCGAAGACCCGACCCTGTCGCGTCTGACGCTGACCACCGTTGGCCATGACGAAGTGATCGAACAGATCACCAAGAACCTGAACAAGCTGGTCGAAGTGGTCAAGCTTGTCGACCTGTCGGAAAGCGCTCACATCGAGCGTGAACTGATGCTGGTCAAGGTCAAGGCCACCGGTGCCCAGCGTGCCGAAATCAAGCGCACCACGGATATCTTCCGTGGCCAGATCGTCGACGTGACCGCCAGCGTGTACACCGTGCAGCTGAGCGGCACCAGCGACAAACTGGACAGCTTCATCCAGGCCATCGGCACCGCATCGATTCTCGAAACCGTGCGCAGTGGCGTCACCGGCATTGCCCGTGGCGACAAAGTGCTCAGCATCTAACTTCAAAAATTAGCGATGGCTCCGCAGGGGCCGAGATATAACCAGGGGTATTTTCATGAAAGTTTTCTACGACAAAGACTGCGACCTCTCCATCATCCAGGGCAAGAAAGTCGCCATCATCGGCTACGGCTCCCAAGGCCACGCCCAGGCGTGCAACCTGAAAGACTCCGGTGTGGATGTCACCATCGGTCTGCGTAAAGGTTCGGCCACCGTGGCCAAGGCCGAAGCCCACGGCCTGAAAGTGACCGACGTTGCCACTGCCGTCGCTGCCGCCGACCTGGTCATGATCCTCACCCCGGACGAATTCCAGGGCCAGCTGTACAAGCAAGAGATCGAGCCGAACATCAAGAAAGGCGCCACCCTGGCCTTCTCCCACGGCTTCTCGATCCACTACAACCAGGTCGTTCCACGTGCCGACCTCGACGTGATCATGATCGCGCCAAAGGCCCCGGGCCACACCGTGCGCTCCGAGTTCGTCAAAGGCGGCGGCATCCCTGACCTGATCGCCATCTACCAGGACGCCTCGGGCAACGCCAAGAACGTCGCCCTGTCCTACGCTTCGGGCGTGGGTGGCGGCCGTACCGGCATCATCGAAACCACCTTCAAGGACGAGACCGAAACCGACCTGTTCGGTGAGCAGGCCGTTCTCTGCGGCGGTACCGTCGAGCTGGTCAAGGCCGGTTTCGAAACCCTGGTCGAAGCGGGCTATGCCCCGGAAATGGCCTACTTCGAGTGCCTGCACGAGCTGAAGCTGATCGTCGACCTCATGTACGAAGGCGGTATCGCCAACATGAACTACTCGATCTCCAACAACGCCGAGTACGGTGAGTACGTCACCGGCCCAGAAGTCATCAACGAAGAATCCCGCAAGGCCATGCGCAATGCTCTGAAGCGCATCCAGGACGGCGAGTACGCGAAGATGTTCATCTCCGAAGGCGCCACCAACTACCCATCGATGACCGCCAAGCGTCGCAACAACGCCGCCCACGGCATCGAAATCATCGGCGAGCAGCTGCGCTCGATGATGCCGTGGATCTCGGCCAACAAGATCGTCGACAAGACCAAGAACTAAGGTCCTGCTTCGATAAATGAAAAACGCGGCTTCGGCCGCGTTTTTTCGTTTGCGCGGCCAGCTTCTGGTATAAAGCGACCAGTGGCTCGCCGTCAGCACCTGTTTCGCGAGCCCATGTCGAACATATTCCACCCTGTTGCAAGGTACTTTTCATGAGCGAACGTCCCGAAGAGCCGAACAAGCCCTCCGACGCCGAAAGCCTGCTACCTGTCGATGAGCATGTCGAAGAAGGCCACGATGCCGAAGGGCGCAAGGTCCGCCACCGCGGTATCTACCTGCTGCCCAACCTGTTCACCACCGCGAACCTGTTCGCCGGCTTCTATTCCATCATCAGCTCGATGAGCGCGCAGAGCGCCGGCGACCCGCGCGAGGCGAGCAAGTATTTCGCCTTCGCCGCGATCGCGATCTTCGTTGCCATGGTGCTCGATAGTCTTGATGGTCGCGTGGCACGCATGACCAACACCCAAAGTGCCTTCGGCGCCGAGTACGACTCGCTGTCGGACATGGTCGCCTTTGGTGTGGCGCCGGCGTTGCTGGCTTTCGGTTGGGCACTGGGCGACATGGGCAAGGTCGGCTGGATGGTCGCCTTCATCTATGTGGCGGGCGCTGCGCTGCGCCTGGCGCGCTTCAACACCCAGGTCGGCACCGCCGACAAGCGCTACTTCATCGGTTTGGCCAGCCCGGCCGCGGCCGGTGTGGTGGCCGGCACCGTGTGGGCGTTCAGCGATTACGGCATCCAGGGCTCCAAACTGTCGTTCCTGGTGGCGCTGCTGGTGGCGGCTGCGGGCATGCTGATGGTCAGCAACATCAAGTACAACAGCTTCAAGGAGCTGGATCTCAAGGGCCGCGTGCCGTTCGTTGCGATCCTCGCCGTGGTGCTGGTGTTCGCCGTAGTGTTCAGCGACCCGCCGCGCATCCTGCTGCTGATCTTCCTCGGTTACGCGATTTCCGGCCCGGTGCAGTACCTGTTGCGTGGCCGTCGTCGCAAAGTCTGAATGATTTAATCGCGGAATAACCTGCCGGCTCCATAGTCTTATGGGTACATCTGTTGCCCATACTGTGGAGCCGCCATGCTCATCAAGCTATCTCGCGCTTCCGAGTGCAAGTCGTCGGACGTCACCCCCGAAGACATCTACCTTTCACGTCGTACCCTGCTGGGTGGTGCCGCGGCCGGCTTGGCCCTGGGCGCACTTCCGCGCCTGAGTGCGGCAGCCGAGCCCTCGCGTTATGCCGATGCCGCCGCCGGCAATGCGCCTGCCTGGTTCACCGACAAGCTGGCGACGACTCGCTGGCAGGCCGTGACCGTAAGCGGCGAGGCGATTACGCCGTTCAAGGATGCCACCCACTACAACAACTTCTACGAGTTCGGGCCCGACAAGGGCGACCCGGCGGCCAATGCCGGCAGCCTCAAGACCGAACCCTGGAGCCTGGTGGTCGATGGCGAAGTGGCCAAGCCTGGCCGTTATGCGCTGGAAGACTTCGTCAAACCCTACCAGCTCGAGGAGCGCATCTATCGGTTGCGCTGTGTTGAGGCCTGGTCGATGGTCATACCGTGGCTGGGCTTTCCCTTATCCGAGGTGCTCAAGCAGGTCGAACCCACTTCGAAGGCGCGCTATATCCGGTTCGAAACCCTGCAGGACCCCAAGAGCATGCCTGGGCAGCGATCAGGATTCGCCCTGATTGATTGGCCTTATGTGGAAGGTTTGCGCCTGGACGAGGCGATGAATCCACTGGCGATGCTGGCGGTGGGCATGTATGGACGAGAGTTGGCCAACCAGAACGGTGCACCGCTGCGGCTGGTCGTGCCGTGGAAGTACGGTTTCAAGAGCATCAAGTCGATCGTGCGCATCAGCCTGGTGGCGGAGCAGCCGCGTACCACCTGGCAGGGCCTGGCGCCGGACGAGTATGGCTTCTATGCCAACGTCAACCCGACGGTCGACCATCCGCGCTGGACTCAGGCTCGGGAGCGTCGGCTGCCCAGTGGCCTGTTCAGTCCAAATGTGCGTGACACCCTGATGTTCAATGGCTACGCCGATGAAGTGGCGTCGCTGTATACCGGGCTCGATCTGCGGAAGAACTACTGATGCGTTATCCCTGGTTTCGCCTGGCGATCTTCGTGGTGGGGTGCCTGTTTCCACTGTGGTGGTTCTATGAAGCTGCCATGGGGCTGCTTGGGCCGGATCCCGGGAAGATCATGATGGACCGGCTTGGGTTGGGGGCGCTGGTGTTTCTGCTGATTACCCTGAGCATGACGCCGCTGCAGCGACTTACCGGTTGGTCCGGGTGGATCGTGGTGCGTCGGCAGCTGGGGCTGTGGTGCTTTGCTTATATAGTGCTGCACCTGACTGCCTACATGGTGTTCATCCTGGGGTTGGACTGGGGGCAGTTCGGAGTGGAGTTGCGCAAGCGGCCCTACATTATTGTGGGGGCGCTCGGTTTTCTTGGGTTGTTGGCGCTGGCGGTCACGTCCAATCGGTATAGCCAGCGACGGCTGGGGGCGCGGTGGAAGAAGCTGCATCGGCTGGTTTATGTGATTCTCGGGTTGGGGTTGCTGCATTTCCTGTGGATCGTGCGTTCGGATCTGAAGGAGTGGGCGATCTATGCGGGGATTGGTGGGGTGTTGTTGGTAATGAGGATTCCACCTGTTTGGCGGCGGGTGCCGAGGTTGATGGGGGGGAGGGGGAGGGCGGCGTAAGGTTGGTTGAGTTTGCAGAGGGCCTGTCTTTGGATTGTATTGGTGTTGAAAGATGCCTGTCTTGAAGTCGCGGCGCCTACAAGATCGAGCGCCGCCCGCGCGGCGCATCGCGGATGAATCCGCTCCTACATCTGTTGCAACGTGCCGCTCCTGTAAGGCCATGGTCGCTCGCCTTGGCGCCCGGCGACATGCCGTATCGTGCAAAACCTGTAGGAGCGGATTCATCCGCGATGCGCCGCGCGGCGGCGCTCGATCCCAACGGCGGTGCAGGTGCTGAGCGCACGCCTGGCGGCCTTCATGCGGCCTTTTCGCTAATTATTTGAAATTATTGAAATTAAAGGTTGACGGGGTTTCAGATCTCCTTATAATGCGCCCACTTCCAGCGACAACGGAACGCGAAACTCCTTGAGAATCAACGAGTTAAGCGAGTTCGAAGATGCTGGAAGGGCTTCGGTTTCAGATCGAAAGCGGTGAAAAAGGTAGTTGACAGCAGGTTATAATGCTGTATGATTCGCCTCCCGCTACGAGAGATCGCAGCGAGTCAAGTGTTTGAAGTTGAACGAAAAACTTCGAAAATAACGCTTGACACGAAATGAGGTTAGCGTAGAATGCGCGCCTCGGTTGAGATGAAAAGCTCTTAACCAATCGCTCTTTAACAAATTGAATCAAGCAATTCGTGTGGGTGCTTGTGAGTACGGACTGATAGTCAACAAGATTATCAGCATCACAAGTGGCCATGCGAGAAATCACATAGTCATTTGAGATTGCTGAGCCAAGTTTAGGGTTTCTTAAAAACCCAAGCAGTATTGAACTGAAGAGTTTGATCATGGCTCAGATTGAACGCTGGCGGCAGGCCTAACACATGCAAGTCGAGCGGATGACGGGAGCTTGCTCCTTGATTCAGCGGCGGACGGGTGAGTAATGCCTAGGAATCTGCCTGGTAGTGGGGGACAACGTTTCGAAAGGAACGCTAATACCGCATACGTCCTACGGGAGAAAGCAGGGGACCTTCGGGCCTTGCGCTATCAGATGAGCCTAGGTCGGATTAGCTAGTTGGTGGGGTAATGGCTCACCAAGGCGACGATCCGTAACTGGTCTGAGAGGATGATCAGTCACACTGGAACTGAGACACGGTCCAGACTCCTACGGGAGGCAGCAGTGGGGAATATTGGACAATGGGCGAAAGCCTGATCCAGCCATGCCGCGTGTGTGAAGAAGGTCTTCGGATTGTAAAGCACTTTAAGTTGGGAGGAAGGGCAGTAAGTTAATACCTTGCTGTTTTGACGTTACCGACAGAATAAGCACCGGCTAACTCTGTGCCAGCAGCCGCGGTAATACAGAGGGTGCAAGCGTTAATCGGAATTACTGGGCGTAAAGCGCGCGTAGGTGGTTCGTTAAGTTGGATGTGAAAGCCCCGGGCTCAACCTGGGAACTGCATCCAAAACTGGCGAGCTAGAGTATGGTAGAGGGTGGTGGAATTTCCTGTGTAGCGGTGAAATGCGTAGATATAGGAAGGAACACCAGTGGCGAAGGCGACCACCTGGACTGATACTGACACTGAGGTGCGAAAGCGTGGGGAGCAAACAGGATTAGATACCCTGGTAGTCCACGCCGTAAACGATGTCAACTAGCCGTTGGAATCCTTGAGATTTTAGTGGCGCAGCTAACGCATTAAGTTGACCGCCTGGGGAGTACGGCCGCAAGGTTAAAACTCAAATGAATTGACGGGGGCCCGCACAAGCGGTGGAGCATGTGGTTTAATTCGAAGCAACGCGAAGAACCTTACCAGGCCTTGACATGCAGAGAACTTTCCAGAGATGGATTGGTGCCTTCGGGAACTCTGACACAGGTGCTGCATGGCTGTCGTCAGCTCGTGTCGTGAGATGTTGGGTTAAGTCCCGTAACGAGCGCAACCCTTGTCCTTAGTTACCAGCACGTTATGGTGGGCACTCTAAGGAGACTGCCGGTGACAAACCGGAGGAAGGTGGGGATGACGTCAAGTCATCATGGCCCTTACGGCCTGGGCTACACACGTGCTACAATGGTCGGTACAGAGGGTTGCCAAGCCGCGAGGTGGAGCTAATCTCACAAAACCGATCGTAGTCCGGATCGCAGTCTGCAACTCGACTGCGTGAAGTCGGAATCGCTAGTAATCGCAAATCAGAATGTTGCGGTGAATACGTTCCCGGGCCTTGTACACACCGCCCGTCACACCATGGGAGTGGGTTGCACCAGAAGTAGCTAGTCTAACCTTCGGGGGGACGGTTACCACGGTGTGATTCATGACTGGGGTGAAGTCGTAACAAGGTAGCCGTAGGGGAACCTGCGGCTGGATCACCTCCTTAATCGACGACATCAGCCTGCTGATGAGCTCCCACACGAATTGCTTGATTCAGATGTAAAGACGATCAAGACCCTATATAGGTCTGTAGCTCAGTTGGTTAGAGCGCACCCCTGATAAGGGTGAGGTCGGCAGTTCAAATCTGCCCAGACCTACCAATATGCGGGGCCATAGCTCAGCTGGGAGAGCGCCTGCCTTGCACGCAGGAGGTCAGCGGTTCGATCCCGCTTGGCTCCACCACTTTCGCAGTTGTGTCACTTGATCAGAACTTAGAAATGAGCATTCGTTGATGAATGTTGATTTCTGGCTTTTGTCAGATCGTTCTTTAAAAATTCGGATATGTGATAGAAATAGACTGAATGCCAGTTTCACTGCTGGTTATTCAGGCTAAGGTAAAATTTGTGAGTTCTGCTCGAAAGAGCGACGTGCGAATTTTCGGCGAATGTCGTCTTCACAGTATAACCAGATTGCTTGGGGTTATATGGTCAAGTGAAGAAGCGCATACGGTGGATGCCTTGGCAGTCAGAGGCGATGAAAGACGTGGTAGCCTGCGATAAGCTTTGGGGAGTCGGCAAACAGACTGTGATCCAGAGATCTCTGAATGGGGGAACCCACTCAGCATAAGCTGAGTATCTTGTACTGAATACATAGGTGCAAGAGGCGAACCAGGGGAACTGAAACATCTAAGTACCCTGAGGAAAAGAAATCAACCGAGATTCCCTTAGTAGTGGCGAGCGAACGGGGACCAGCCCTTAAGCTGGTTTGAGATTAGTGGAACGCTCTGGAAAGTGCGGCCATAGTGGGTGATAGCCCCGTACACGAAAATCTCTTGCCAGTGAAATCGAGTAGGACGGAGCACGAGAAACTTTGTCTGAACATGGGGGGACCATCCTCCAAGGCTAAATACTACTGACTGACCGATAGTGAACCAGTACCGTGAGGGAAAGGCGAAAAGAACCCCGGAGAGGGGAGTGAAATAGAACCTGAAACCGTATGCGTACAAGCAGTGGGAGCCTACTTTGTTAGGTGACTGCGTACCTTTTGTATAATGGGTCAGCGACTTATATTCAGTGGCGAGCTTAACCGAATAGGGGAGGCGTAGCGAAAGCGAGTCTTAATAGGGCGCTTTAGTCGCTGGGTATAGACCCGAAACCGGGCGATCTATCCATGGGCAGGTTGAAGGTTAGGTAACACTGACTGGAGGACCGAACCGACTACCGTTGAAAAGTTAGCGGATGACCTGTGGATCGGAGTGAAAGGCTAATCAAGCTCGGAGATAGCTGGTTCTCCTCGAAAGCTATTTAGGTAGCGCCTCATGTATCACTGTAGGGGGTAGAGCACTGTTTCGGCTAGGGGGTCATCCCGACTTACCAAACCGATGCAAACTCCGAATACCTACAAGTGCCGAGCATGGGAGACACACGGCGGGTGCTAACGTCCGTCGTGAAAAGGGAAACAACCCAGACCGTCAGCTAAGGTCCCAAAGTCATGGTTAAGTGGGAAACGATGTGGGAAGGCTTAGACAGCTAGGAGGTTGGCTTAGAAGCAGCCACCCTTTAAAGAAAGCGTAATAGCTCACTAGTCGAGTCGGCCTGCGCGGAAGATGTAACGGGGCTCAAACCATGCACCGAAGCTACGGGTATCACCTTTGGTGATGCGGTAGAGGAGCGTTCTGTAAGCCTGTGAAGGTGAGTTGAGAAGCTTGCTGGAGGTATCAGAAGTGCGAATGCTGACATGAGTAACGACAATGCGAGTGAAAAACTCGCACGCCGAAAGACCAAGGTTTCCTGCGCAACGTTAATCGACGCAGGGTTAGTCGGTCCCTAAGGCGAGGCTGAAAAGCGTAGTCGATGGAAAACAGGTTAATATTCCTGTACTTCCAGTTATTGCGATGGAGGGACGGAGAAGGCTAGGCCAGCTTGGCGTTGGTTGTCCAAGTTTAAGGTGGTAGGCTGAGATCTTAGGCAAATCCGGGATCTCAAGGCCGAGAGCTGATGACGAGTGCTCATTAGAGCGCGAAGTGGTTGATGCCATGCTTCCAAGAAAAGCTCCTAAGCTTCAGATAACTGGGAACCGTACCCCAAACCGACACAGGTGGTTAGGTAGAGAATACCAAGGCGCTTGAGAGAACTCGGGTGAAGGAACTAGGCAAAATGGCACCGTAACTTCGGGAGAAGGTGCGCCGGTGAGGGTGAAGCACTTGCTGCGTAAGCCCACGCCGGTCGAAGATACCAGGCCGCTGCGACTGTTTATTAAAAACACAGCACTCTGCAAACACGAAAGTGGACGTATAGGGTGTGACGCCTGCCCGGTGCCGGAAGGTTAATTGATGGGGTTAGCGCAAGCGAAGCTCTTGATCGAAGCCCCGGTAAACGGCGGCCGTAACTATAACGGTCCTAAGGTAGCGAAATTCCTTGTCGGGTAAGTTCCGACCTGCACGAATGGCGTAACGATGGCGGCGCTGTCTCCACCCGAGACTCAGTGAAATTGAAATCGCTGTGAAGATGCAGTGTATCCGCGGCTAGACGGAAAGACCCCGTGAACCTTTACTATAGCTTTGCACTGGACTTTGAGCTTGCTTGTGTAGGATAGGTGGGAGGCTTTGAAGTGGGGACGCCAGTTCTCATGGAGCCATCCTTGAAATACCACCCTGGCAACCTTGAGGTTCTAACTCAGGTCCGTTATCCGGATCGAGGACAGTGTATGGTGGGTAGTTTGACTGGGGCGGTCTCCTCCCAAAGAGTAACGGAGGAGTACGAAGGTGCGCTCAGACCGGTCGGAAATCGGTCGTAGAGTATAAAGGCAAAAGCGCGCTTGACTGCGAGACAAACACGTCGAGCAGGTACGAAAGTAGGTCTTAGTGATCCGGTGGTTCTGTATGGAAGGGCCATCGCTCAACGGATAAAAGGTACTCCGGGGATAACAGGCTGATACCGCCCAAGAGTTCATATCGACGGCGGTGTTTGGCACCTCGATGTCGGCTCATCACATCCTGGGGCTGAAGCCGGTCCCAAGGGTATGGCTGTTCGCCATTTAAAGTGGTACGCGAGCTGGGTTTAGAACGTCGTGAGACAGTTCGGTCCCTATCTGCCGTGGACGTTTGAGATTTGAGAGGGGCTGCTCCTAGTACGAGAGGACCGGAGTGGACGAACCTCTGGTGTTCCGGTTGTCACGCCAGTGGCATTGCCGGGTAGCTATGTTCGGAAGAGATAACCGCTGAAAGCATCTAAGCGGGAAACTTGCCTCAAGATGAGATCTCACTGGGATCTTGAATCCCCTGAAGGGCCGTCGAAGACTACGACGTTGATAGGTTGGGTGTGTAAGCGCTGTGAGGCGTTGAGCTAACCAATACTAATTGCCCGTGAGGCTTGACCATATAACACCCAAGCAATCTGCACACGAAGCAGATTGTGGTGGTGAAGATGATACGAACCGAAAGTTCGCAACGAACCACAAAGATCACATATCCGAATTCGCTGGAGTATCCATCTGGATCTTCTGGCAACAGAATTTCTTGACGACCATAGAGCATTGGAACCACCTGATCCCATCCCGAACTCAGCAGTGAAACGATGCATCGCCGATGGTAGTGTGGGGTTTCCCCATGTGAGAGTAGGTCATCGTCAAGATTCATTTCGCAAAACCCCTATCTGCGTATGCAGGTAGGGGTTTTGTCTTTTCCGCGTCCCAAAGCCAGCACCGCCTCCCCCTGTAGGAACGGCCTTGTGCCGCTCCTACAAAGGCTGTGACTCGAATGCGAGCACAGTTCCTCACAATGGTCGTCTCCCATAATTCGAGTCGGAACACTAGAATAGAGCCGACGTATCCATTCAGAACCTCCCTATGCCCAACCCTTCCGATCCCGAAGCGCTCGCGCAATTGCCGCTGGATGACCTTGTGGCCTGCCACGAGTGCGACCTGCTGATGCGCAAGACGACGCTACAGAATGACGAGAAGGCCCATTGCCCGCGGTGCGGCTATGAGCTCTACGCTCACCGCCACAATGTCGTCAATCGCAGCCTCGCCCTGGTACTGACAGCCTTGCTGCTATACGTGCCTGCCAACTTCCTGCCGATCATGCAACTGCACCTGCTGGGCCAGACCTCCGACGATACGGTCTGGAGTGGTGTGCTCGGCCTGTACAATTCGCAGATGCGCGGCATTGCCGTTGTCGTATTCCTCTGCAGCATGGCTATCCCATTGCTCAAGCTGCTGTGCCAGTTGCTTGTGCTGCTGAGCATCCGCCTGAATGTCGGTCGTAGTTACGGCCTGCTGATCTATCGTATCTACCACCACCTGCGTGAGTGGGGGATGCTCGAGGTCTACTTCATGGGCGTGCTGGTGGCCATCGTCAAGTTGGTCGACCTGGCCGAGCTGAGTATCGGCCTCGGGTTGTTCTGCTTCATTAGCCTATTGCTGGTCCAGGTATGGCTGGAGGTGGTGATGTCACCCCACCAGATCTGGGTGGCGTTGTCCGGGGAAGATGTCCATGCGGGCGATTGATGCCGGTATCCTGATTTGCAACGAGTGCCATGAGCTCAACCGGCATGAGCCTGATAGCACTTCGCAAGCATGCACCCGTTGTGGCGCCGTGGTCCATGCGCGCAGGCCCAACAGCATCGCGCGCACCTGGGCGCTGCTGATCACGGCGATGGTGCTCTACATCCCGGCCAACGTGCTGCCGATCATGACCGTCAGCGCGCTGGGGCAGGGCAGCCCGGACACGATCATGTCCGGGGTCATCACCCTGCTCAAGCACGGCATGCTCCCTATCGCTGCGGTGGTGTTCATTGCCAGCATCCTGGTGCCGACGTTCAAACTGGTGGGCATCGCCCTGCTGCTGTACTCGGTGCAGCGGCACCAGCCGCTGTCGGCGCGCCAGCGCATCCTGATGTACCGCTTCATCGAATTCATCGGCCGCTGGTCCATGCTCGACATCTTCGTCATCGCCATCCTCGTGGCCGTGGTGAATTTCGGTCGCATCGCCAGTGTCGAAGCCAACCTGGGCGCCGTCGCCTTCGCCACCGTGGTGATCCTGACGATGCTCGCCGCCTTAACCTTCGATCCCCGACTGATCTGGGACAACACGGAGTCGGATGACGACCATGAGTGACTTGCCTACGGCTAAAACCCGCCCCGCTTCAAACTGGTCGGCCATCTGGATCCTGCCGCTGATTGCCCTGGCCATCGGTGGCTGGCTGGCCTGGCAGGCCTATCGCGACGCCGGCATCGAGATCCAGGTGCGCTTCGAGACCGGTGAAGGCATCGTCGCCAACAAGACCGAGGTTATCTACAAGGGTATGTCGGTGGGCAAGGTCACCGCCCTGGTGCTGGACAACAAAGGCGACAACCGCGGTGTCATCGCCACCATCGAAATGAGAAAGGAGGCTGGGCCGCACCTGACCACCGGCACGCGGTTCTGGCTGGTGAAGCCGAGCGTCAGCCTGGCGGGTATCTCGGGTCTGGAGACACTGGTCTCCGGCAACTACATTGCCGTGGACCCAGGGGAGGGGGAGCTGACCAAGCGCTATACCGCGCTGAAAGAGGCGCCGCCCCTGTCCGATGAGGAGCCTGGCCTGCACCTGACCCTCAAGGCCGACCGGCTGGGTTCGCTCAACCGCGAAAGCCCGGTGTTCTACAAGCAGATCCAGGTTGGCCGGGTGAAGAGCTATCGCCTGTCCGAGGACCAGGGCACGGTGGAGATCAAGGTGTTCATCGCCCCGGCCTATGCGAGCCTGGTGCGCAAGCACACGCGTTTCTGGAATGCCAGCGGGGTCAGCATCGACGCCGACCTTTCCGGCGTGAAAGTGCGCACCGAGTCGCTGTCGAGCATCGTAGCCGGCGGTATTGCCTTCGCCACGCCCGAGAATCGCAAGGACAGCCCGCCCACCGACCCGAGCCTGCCGTTCCGCTTGTACGAGGATTTCGATGCCGCCCAGGCCGGCATCCGCGTGAAGGTCAAGCTCAGTGACTTCGAGGGCCTGCAGAAAGGCCGTACACCGGTTCTCTATAAAGGTATCCAGGTCGGCACGCTGAAGGACCTGAAGATTGAAGGTGACCTTTCCAACGCCACGGCCGAGCTGACCCTGGACCCGTTGGCGGAGGATTATCTGGTCGAAGGGACGCAGTTCTGGGTGGTCAAGCCGTCCATCTCGCTCGCGGGTATCACGGGCCTCGAGGCCTTGGTGAAGGGTAACTACATCGCCGTTCGCCCGGGCGAGCCGGGAGCCAAGCCCCTGCGTGAGTTCGAGGCGCGCGCCAAGGCGCCACCGCTGGACCTGAAGGCCCCGGGCCTGCACATGGTGTTGTTCGCGGACACGTTGGGTTCGCTGGAAGTGGGTAGCCCGGTCATGTATCGCCAAGTGCGCGTGGGTAGTGTCCAGAGCTATCAGTTTGCCCGTAACAGCAAGCGGATCCTGATCGGTGTACACATCGAGAAGGAATATGCCAACCTGGTCAACGGCTCCACGCGCTTCTGGAATGCCAGCGGTATCACCCTGACCGGCGGGCTGTCGGGCATCCAGGTCAAGAGTGAGTCGTTGCAGACCCTCATGGCGGGCGGTATCGCCTTCGACACCCCCAAACCCGACGTGCCGCTTAAGCGTCGTATTCCGCGTTTCCGCCTGCATGAAAGCCAGGATGCGGCCAACCGTGCCGGTACCCTGGTGACCATCCGCGTCGAGCGTGCAGACGGTCTCAAGCCCGGTACACCAATCCGTTTCCGCGGCCTCGATGTGGGCAGTGTCGAAAGTGTCGACCTGACGAGCGACCTGCAGGCTGTATTGCTCAGGGCGCGGATTACACAGTCGGCGGAGCGTATAGCCCGTGCCGGGACGCAGTTCTGGGTGGTCAAGCCAGCGTTGGGTCTGGTGCGTACCGAGAACCTCGACACGCTGGTTGGTGGCCAGTACCTGGAAGTGTTGCCGGCGCTCAAGGATAAAGGGCCGCAGCGAGACTTCATTGCCCTGGCCGATGCGCCCGAGGTGAAAGGCGAAGAAGTCGGCCTGCCGCTGACCCTGAGTGCGCCACGGCGTGGCTCGATCAAGCCGGGCGTGCCGGTGACCTATCGCGAGGTCGCCGTGGGCAAGGTCGTTGGATTCGAGCTGGGGCAGACTGCCGACCGGGTACTTATCCACATCCTCATCGAGCCGCGTTATGCGGGCCTGGTGCGCGGTGGCAGCCGGTTCTGGAACAGTAGCGGGTTTGGCTTCGACTGGGGCCTGTTCAAGGGCGCCACGGTGCGTACCGAGTCCGTGGAAACGTTGATCGCGGGCGGCATTGCTTTCGCCACTCCGGATGGCGAGCAGATGGGTAACCCGGCGCGGCCGCAGCAGACCTTTGCCTTGTTCGACAAGCCTGAAGATGCGTGGTTGGAGTGGGCGCCGAAGATTCAGATCGGCAAGTGATTCGAGAAAAGGCCGCCTAGAGCGGCCTTTTTCTTGGCATCTGTAGGAGCGGCTTCAGCCGCGAAACAGGCACCGCGGTCTGTGGCACCCGCTTCGCGGGTGATCGCGGCTAAAGCCGCTCCTACAGAATGTGGCTGCAAAAAATACAGGCATAAAAAAACCGACCCTAGGGTCGGTTTTTTCGACAAGAACGTCGCTTAGGCAGCTGCAGCTTCTTTCAGCGCCTTGATGTGGCCATTCAGACGGCCTTTGTGGCGAGCAGCTTTGTTCTTGTGGATGATGCCCTTGTCGGCCATACGGTCGATTACAGGTACAGCCAGAACGTAAGCGGCTTGCGCTTTTTCGGCGTCTTTTGCGTCGATGGCTTTGACTACATTCTTGATGTAGGTGCGGACCATGGAACGCAGGCTGGCGTTGTGGCTGCGACGCTTCTCAGCCTGTTTTGCACGTTTCTTGGCGGAAGGTGTGTTGGCCACCGTCGAGCTCCTCGAAAGACTTTAGGTAAATAGCAAACAAAATAGGCCGCGAATCATGCCGACGAGTCGAACGGATGTCAAGGCCACCTGCAAGGTTCCGCCGAGTGGTGGGTCGATCAGCGGAAAGATTCCTTTCTGCGGCGCGACCTGTAAACTCGGGAATTTTTGGCTCCCCTGCGAAGGCGCGGGAGTATCGCACATTCGGACGCTGTCTGGCAGCGCCCTCTGCCCTTGGCGTGAAACTTTTCGATGAATCTGCTCAAATTCCTGGCCGCAGTCAGCTCGATTACCATGATTTCCCGGGTGCTCGGCTTCGTGCGCGACACCATCCTGGCACGGGTTTTCGGTGCCGGCGTCGCCACCGACGCCTTCTTCATCGCCTTCAAGCTGCCCAACCTGCTGCGGCGAATCTTCGCCGAGGGGGCGTTCTCCCAGGCGTTCGTGCCCATCCTGGCCGAGTACAAGACCCAGCAGGGCGAGGAGGCCACCCGCACCTTCATCGCCTATGTGAGCGGCTTGCTGACCCTGGCCCTGGCCCTGGTCACCGTGGTCGGTATCCTCGCTGCCCCCTGGGTGGTCTGGGCCACCGCCCCTGGTTTCGTCGACAGCACCGAAAAGTACGCGCTGACCACTTCGCTGCTGCGGGTGACCTTTCCTTATATATTGCTGATCTCGCTGTCGTCGCTGGCCGGCGCCATCCTCAACACCTGGAACCGCTTCAGCGTGCCGGCCTTCACGCCGACCCTGCTCAACGTGGCGATGATCGCCTTCGCCGTGTTCCTCACGCCCTACTTCGACCCACCCATCATGGCCCTGGGTTGGGGCGTGCTGGCTGGTGGCCTGGCGCAGTTGCTGTACCAGCTGCCGGCACTGAAGAAGATCGGCATGCTCGTGCTGCCACGCCTGAGCCTGCGCGATGCCGGCGTATGGCGGGTGCTCAAGCAGATGCTGCCGGCCATCCTTGGTGTGTCGGTGAGCCAGATCTCGCTGATCATCAACACCATCTTCGCTTCGTTCCTGGTGGCGGGGTCGGTATCGTGGATGTACTACGCCGACCGCCTGATGGAGCTGCCCTCCGGCGTGCTGGGCGTAGCGTTGGGCACCATCCTGCTGCCCACGCTGGCCAAGACCTACGCCAACAAGGACCGTGAAGAGTACTCGCGGATCCTCGACTGGGGCCTGCGCCTGTGCTTCCTGCTGGTGCTGCCCTGCACCCTGGCCCTGGCGATCCTCGCCGAGCCGCTGACCGTGGCGCTGTTCCAGTACGGCAAGTTCACCGCCTTCGACGCCGCCATGACCCAGCGTGCGCTTATCGCCTATTCGGTGGGCCTGCTGGCGATCATCCTGGTCAAGGTACTGGCACCTGGCTTCTATGCGCAGCAGAATATCCGCACGCCGGTAAGGATCGCGATCTTCACCCTGGTCTGCACCCAGCTGTTCAACCTGGCCCTGGTCGGCCCGCTGGCCCACGCTGGCCTGGCCCTGGCGATCAGCCTGGGGGCCTGCCTCAACGCCGGCTTGCTGTTCTGGAAACTGCGCAGCCAACGGTTGTACCAGCCGCAGCCGGGCTGGACAGCGTTCCTGCTCAAGCTGGTGCTGGCGGTCACCTTGATGTCAGCCGTGCTGCTGCTGGGCATGCATTATTTGCCGGCCTGGGCGCAGGGCGACATGCTGGCGCGCTTCCTGCGCCTGGGCGGCCTGATCGCGGCTGGCGTGGTGACCTACTTCGGCTGCTTGTTCCTGTGTGGTTTCCGCCCACGGCATTTCGCCCGCAAGGCGATGCACTGAGGCGGTAAAAAGGGTCAGGCGTCGGTTTTTCGCATTCCATGCCCCGCGGTGGCGCTGCCGCCTGTCGTCAGCGCCCGGGTGTGGTTATAATCGGCCACTTTATGAGCAAGAAGCGCGTTATGCAGCTGGTTCGAGGTCTTCACAACCTGCGCCCCGAGCACCGGGGCTGTGTCGCCACCATTGGCAACTTCGACGGGGTCCACCGGGGTCACCAGGCGATCCTCGCGCGCCTGCGTGAACGTGGCCAGGCGCTGGGCCTGCCCACCTGCGTGGTGATCTTCGAGCCACAACCGCGCGAGTATTTCGCCCCCGACACCGCGCCGGCCCGCCTGGCGCGCCTGCGCGACAAGGTCGAGCTGCTGGCCGCCGAAGGCATCGACCGGGTGCTGTGCCTGGCCTTCAACCAGCGCCTGAGCAAGCTCAGCGCCTGTGAATTCGTCGAGCAGATCCTGGTCGACGGCCTGGGCGTGCGCCATCTCGAGGTGGGGGACGACTTCCGTTTCGGCTGCGACCGCGCCGGCGACTTCGGCTTCCTGATCGAGTCTGGCAAACAGCACGGCTTCACCGTCGAGGCCGCCAACACCGTGATCCAGGACGGCCTGCGGGTCAGCAGCACCGAAGTGCGCAAGGCCCTGGCCGATGGCGACTTCGAACTGGCCGAACACCTGCTGGGCCGCCCCTATCGCATCACCGGCCGTGTACTGCACGGCCAGAAGCTGGCTCGCCAGCTCGGAACACCCACTGCCAACATCCAGCTCAAGCGCCGTCGCGTGCCGCTGTCCGGGGTCTACCTGGCCAGCATCGAGATCGACGGCAAGGCCTGGCCGGGTGTCGGCAACATCGGCGTGCGTCCCACCGTCAGCGGTGACGGGCGCCCCCACCTGGAGATTCATCTCCTGGATTACGCCGGCGACCTGTATGGCCGGCGCCTGACGGTGGAGTTCCACCACAAGCTGCGTGAAGAGCAGCGTTTCGCCTCCCTGGAGGCGCTGAAGTCGGCGATCGACGCGGACATCGCCGCCGCACGTGCCCACTGGCACGCTCAACCGCTAACGAAGAGCCTGAAATGACCGACTACAAAGCCACGCTTAACCTTCCGGACACCGCCTTCCCCATGAAGGCCGGCCTGCCTCAGCGCGAACCGCAGATCCTGCAGCGCTGGGACAGCATTGGCCTGTACCGGAAGCTGCGCGAGATTGGCAAGGATCGTCCGAAGTTCGTCCTGCACGACGGCCCGCCCTATGCCAACGGCAAGATCCACATCGGTCATGCGCTGAACAAGATTCTCAAGGACATGATCGTCCGCTCCAAGACCCTGTCGGGCTTCGACGCGCCGTACGTGCCGGGCTGGGACTGCCACGGCCTGCCGATCGAGCACAAGGTCGAGGTCACCCATGGCAAGCACCTGACCGCCGACCGCACCCGCGAGCTGTGCCGCGAGTACGCCGCCGAGCAGATCGAAGGGCAGAAGACCGAGTTCATCCGCCTGGGCGTGCTGGGTGACTGGGACAACCCCTACAAGACCATGAACTTCGCCAACGAGGCCGGCGAAATCCGCGCCCTCGCTGAAATGGTCAAGCAAGGCTTCGTGTTCAAGGGCCTGAAGCCTGTGAACTGGTGCTTCGATTGCGGTTCCGCGCTGGCTGAAGCCGAGGTCGAGTACGCCGACAAGAAATCCCAGACCATCGACGTCGCCTTCCCGGTCGCCGATGCGGACAAACTGGCCGCCGCCTTCGGCCTGGCCGCGCTGACCAAGCCGGCCGCCATCGTGATCTGGACCACCACCCCGTGGACCATCCCGGCCAACCAGGCGCTGAACATCCACCCGGACTTCAAGTACGCCCTGGTCGACACCGGCGAGCGCCTGCTGGTGCTGGCCGAAGAGTTGGTCGAGTCGTGCCTGAAGCGTTACAACCTGGAAGGCTCGGTCATCGCCACCGCCCAAGGTTCGGCGCTGGAACTGATCAACTTCCGCCACCCGTTCTACGACCGACTGTCGCCAATCTACTTGGCCGAATACGTCGAGCTGGGCGCCGGCACCGGTGTGGTTCACTCCTCGCCGGCCTACGGTGAAGACGACTTCGTCACCTGCAAGCGCTACGGCATGGTCAACGACGACATCCTCACCCCGGTGCAGAGCAACGGCGTGTACGTCGAGTCGCTGCCATTCTTCGGCGGCCAGTTCATCTGGAAAGCCAACCCGGCCATCGTCGACAAGCTCAGCGAAGTCGGCGCGCTGATGCACACCGAAACCATCAGCCACAGCTACATGCACTGCTGGCGCCACAAGACCCCGCTGATCTACCGCGCCACCGCGCAGTGGTTCGTGGGCATGGACAAGCAGCCTTCCACTGGCGAGCCGCTGCGCGAGCGCGCGCTCAAGGCCATCGAAGAGACCAAGTTCGTCCCGGCCTGGGGCCAGGCGCGCCTGCACTCGATGATCGCCAACCGCCCGGACTGGTGCATCTCGCGTCAGCGCAACTGGGGCGTACCGATCCCGTTCTTCCTCGACAAGCAGACCGGTGAGCTGCACCCGCGCACCGTCGAGCTGATGGAAGAAGTCGCCAAGCGCGTCGAGCAGGAAGGCATCGAGGCCTGGTTCAAGCTGGACGCCCAGGAACTGCTCGGTGACGAAGCCGGCCAGTACGACAAGATCACCGACACGCTGGACGTGTGGTTCGACTCCGGCACCACGCACTGGCACGTGCTGCGCGGTTCCCACGACATCGGCCACGCCACCGGCCCGCGCGCCGACCTGTACCTGGAAGGCTCCGACCAGCACCGCGGCTGGTTCCACTCATCCTTGCTGACCGGTTGCGCCATCGACGGCCACGCGCCGTACCGCGAGCTGCTGACCCACGGCTTCACCGTGGACGAGAACGGCCGCAAGATGTCCAAGTCGCTGGGCAACACCATCGAGCCGCAGAAGGTCAACGACACCCTCGGTGCCGACATCCTGCGCCTGTGGGTATCGGCCACCGACTACTCCGGCGAAATGGCGGTTTCCGAGCAGATCCTGCAGCGCAGCGCCGACGCCTACCGCCGCATCCGCAACACCGCGCGCTTCCTGCTCTCCAACCTGTCCGGCTTCGACCCGGCCCGCGACCTGCTGCCGGCCGAAGACATGCTGGCGCTGGACCGCTGGGCGGTCGACCGCACCCTGCTGCTGCAGCGTGAGCTGGAAGAGCACTACAGCGAGTACCGTTTCTGGAACGTCTACTCGAAGATCCACAACTTCTGCGTGCAGGAGCTGGGCGGCTTCTACCTCGACATCATCAAGGACCGCCAGTACACCACCGGCGCCAACAGTGTCGCCCGCCGTTCCTGCCAGACCGCGCTGTACCACATCAGCGAGGCGCTGGTGCGCTGGATCGCGCCGATCCTGGCGTTCACCGCCGACGAGATCTGGCAGTACCTGCCGGGCGAGCGCAACGAATCGGTGATGCTCAACACCTGGTACGAAGGCCTGAGCGAACTGCCGGCTGACGCTGAACTGGATCGCGCCTACTGGGACCGCGTGATGGCGGTCAAGGCGGCGGTCAACAAGGAGCTGGAGAACCAGCGTACCGCCAAGGTCATCGGTGGCAACCTGCAAGCCGAAGTCACCCTGTTCGCCGAGGAAGGCCTGACCGCCGATCTGAACAAGCTGGGCGACGAGCTGCGCTTCGTGCTGATCACCTCGGCTGCCAGCGTCGTGCCGTTCGTCCAGGCACCCGCCGACGCCGTGACAACCGAAGTCGAAGGCCTCAAGCTGAAGGTCGTCAAGTCCGGCCACGCCAAGTGCGGTCGTTGCTGGCACTTCCGCGCCGATGTCGGCAGCCACCCGGAGCACCCGGAAATCTGCGGCCGTTGCGTCGACAACCTGAACGGCTCCGGCGAGGTGCGCCACTATGCCTAACGCTTCCGCGGGGCGCTTCGGGCGCCTTGCCTGGCTCTGGCTGAGCCTGGTGGTCCTGGTCCTCGACCAGGCCACCAAGGTCTACTTCGAGGGCGCGCTGAGCCTGTACCAGCAGATCGTGGTCATCCCCGACTACTTCAGCTGGACCCTGGCCTACAACACCGGCGCGGCGTTCAGCTTCCTGGCCGACAGCTCCGGCTGGCAGCGCTGGCTGTTCGCGCTGATCGCCGTCGTGGTCAGCGCCGTGCTGGTGGTCTGGCTCAAGCGCCTGGGGCGCAACGAAACCTGGCTGGCCGTGGCGCTGGCATTGGTGCTGGGCGGCGCGCTGGGCAACCTGTACGACCGTGTCGTGCTGGGCCACGTGGTCGACTTCATCCTGGTGCACTGGCAGAACCGTCACTACTTCCCGGCCTTCAACCTGGCCGACAGCGCCATTACCGTGGGTGCGGTGATGCTGGCGCTGGACATGTTCAAGAGCAAGAAGTCCGAGGAAGCCGTCCATGACTGAGACCCGTATCGGCCAGAACACCGAAGTCACCCTGCACTTCGCCCTGCACCTGGAAAACGGCGACACCGTCGACAGCACCTTCGACAAGGCCCCGGCCACGTTCAAGGTCGGCGACGGCAACCTGCTGCCGGGCTTCGAGAGCGCCCTGTTCGGCTTCAAGGCCGGTGACCAGCGCAAGCTGACCATCGCCCCGGAAAACGCTTTCGGCCAGCACAACCCGCAGAACGTGCAGGTGATGCCGCGCTCGCAGTTCGAAGGCATGGAGCTGTCCGAAGGGCTGCTGGTGATCTTCAACGACGCCGCCAACACCGAGCTGCCAGGCGTGGTGAAGGTGTTCGACGACAACCAGGTGACCATCGATTTCAACCATCCACTGGCCGGCAAGACCCTGAACTTCGAGGTGCAGATCCTCGACGTGAAGGCCTTGTGAGCCGGGAGCCGAGCATGCAAATCAAACTCGCCAACCCGCGCGGCTTCTGCGCGGGGGTCGACCGGGCGATCGAGATCGTCAACCGCGCCCTGGAAGTCTTCGGCCCGCCGATCTACGTGCGCCACGAAGTGGTGCACAACAAGTTCGTCGTCGAAGACCTGCGCAACCGTGGCGCGGTGTTCGTCGAAGAGCTGGACCAGGTGCCGGACGACGTCATCGTCATCTTCAGTGCCCATGGCGTGTCGCAAGCCGTGCGCCAGGAAGCCGCCAGCCGTGGCCTGAAGGTGTTCGACGCCACCTGCCCGCTGGTGACCAAGGTGCACATCGAGGTCGCCAAGTACAGCCGCGACGGCCGCGAGTGCATCCTCATCGGCCACGCCGGGCACCCGGAAGTCGAAGGCACCATGGGCCAGTACGACGCCAGCAACGGCGGCAGCATCTACCTCGTCGAGGACGAGAAGGACGTCGCCGCCCTGCAGGTGCGCAACCCGGACCACCTGGCCTTCGTCACCCAGACCACCCTGTCGATGGATGACACCAGCCGGGTGATCGACGCCCTGCGCGAGCGCTTCCCGAACATCGGCGGCCCGCGCAAGGACGACATCTGCTACGCCACGCAAAACCGCCAGGATGCCGTCAAGCAACTGGCCGACGAGTGTGACGTGGTGCTGGTGGTCGGCAGCCCCAACAGCTCCAACTCCAACCGCCTGCGCGAGCTGGCCGAGCGCATGAGCACCCCGGCCTACCTGATCGACGGCGCCGAGGACCTGCAACGCAGCTGGTTCGACGGGGCCGAGCGCATCGGCATCACCGCCGGCGCCTCGGCGCCCGAGGTGTTGGTGCGCGGCGTGATCGACCAGCTCAAGGCCTGGGGCGCGACCGGCGCCGAAGAGCTGGACGGGCGCGAGGAGAACATCACCTTCTCCATGCCCAAGGAGCTGCGGGTGCGCTCGCTGATCTGACTCAGGGGCCTGCGCAGCGGCGGCCTTCGTCGCTGCGCAGGCTGACCCGGCCACTGGGGCTCAGCACCACCTGGTGGCGGCTGAGCAGGGTGGTGCGCTGGCAGATGTCCAGCGTGGTGCCACCGAACCCTTCCCCCAGCGGTGCGCCGCGCCTGCTGAACCTCACCTCCCTGGCTGAACTTGCGGATATCCTCAGTGACCGTGCCAGCCGGTGCTCGCGCAGCAGTTGCTCGTTGTGCTCCAGCGACACACGCCAACCCTTGCTCCAGTCCCCTTCCAATGGTCTGACCCGCACCGCCTGTTGTCGCAACATGGCTTGGTTGCGAGCGGCATGCAGCGCTTGTGCCAGTTCCCGGGCCGTGGCCGCTTGATGAAGTGTTTCACTGAAAGCCCTGTAGGCCGACGTGCCAAGTTGCGTCAGAAGGCCGGCCACCGCCAGTGCGCACATCATTTGTATCAGTGTTACTCCCTGTTGCCTCACCGTGCATTCCTCCCTGGACCTGCTTCGCTGAAGCTTCCGGCTGCATGGCCAAGGGCGCCAGTCGGCCGGTTCAGGCAAATGGCGAGGAAAGCTCCCGGGAGGGCAGGGAATGCAGGTGAGGGAAGCAGGGATGACACTGCTGGAGGTGTTGCTGGCGATGGCCGTGCTGGCGCTGGGGGTGTTTGCATCAGCCGCATTGCAACTGCGCAGCCTGCAGCTAAGCGATAGCGCGCACCTCGATGGCCAGGCCGTACGGCTTGCCCGGAACATGCTGGAACGGGCGAGGGCTGTCGGTACGCTGACGGTGGGTGAAGAAGCCGCCTGGCGCACCCAGGTGGTGGACGTGTTGGGCCCGTCGGCCGAAGGGCGGGTGAATGGGGCGTCGGGCGTACTGTCGCTGGAGCTTGACTGGTCGGCACCCGGTAGCGCGCAGCGTCCCTCGCTAAGCCTGCAGGGCAAGGTGTTGCCGTGAAAAGGCGCCAGGACGGGCTTGGCCTGATCGAGGTCTTGCTGGCCCTTGCATTGGGGCTGCTGCTGTTGGCGGCGGCAGGTCAGCTGTTCGGATCCGCCCACCAGGCTTGGCTGCTGCAAGGTGCGAAAGCGCGTCTGCAGGATGATGCCCGGCTTGTCCTGCAGCGTTTGTCGGAGGATGTCCGCATGGCCGGCATGTTCGGTTGCCTGCGTCTGGAGCCCGATGATTTTGCCGACCCGCTTGCCGCCCAGGCCTTTGCCAGGCCGATCGAGAGCACTGGCGACAGCCTGACGCTGGTGGGTGCCGAGCTGCCTGGCCTGCTCGGGGTGGCGGACTGGACCGTGCTGACCGACTGCCGCACCTGGGCCAGGGTCGAGGCAGGGCCCCACGCCGGAGGCCCGCAGGTCCTTGCGATACCCATTCGCCGAGTGGGTTATCGCCTGCGCAATGGCAGCCTGATGCTCACCACCAACGCCCAGCATGTCAGCCTGATCGACAACGTGCGGGCGTTCGAGGTGAGTGAAATCAAAACCGGGGAGGGGCTGCGTGTGGATATCCGGCTGATCCTGCACGATAGGCGGCACAGGCTGGAACAGCGCCATGAAATGAGCGTGGCCGTGCGCAATCCATGGAGCGGCGCATGAGTGGGCAGCAAGGCGTGGTCCTGCTGACGGCGCTGACCTTGAGCCTGTTGCTAGGGCTGCTCAGCGCCATGGCGTTGCAGGAGGCCTTGCTGCAGCAGCGCCTGGCGGGCGAGCAGCGGAGCACAGCGCGCGCCTTCGAGCAGGCTGAGGCGAGCCTGGTCGAGGGGGCCTTGATGTTGCTCGATACGCCTCCTTCCTTGTGCCGAGCCTGCCTTCCACCGGATTTTCCCGAGCGTGAACCTGGCCTGCCTTGGTTGCGTACAGCGAGCGGGTTCGTGCTGTTGCAGAACCTTGGGGCGAGTGCGCGCGCGATTGGAGGGCCTGTGGAGGGGCAGGTCACCTTGTTCCGGGTGACGGCTCTCAGCCGACAATCGCAGGGCCGGCAGTTTCTCGAGGCCGTGTATGCAGTGGACGGCCCGTTGCTGTCAGGGCAGGTCAGTTGGCGCCAGCGCTTGATGGAGTAATGAGATGCAGCGCGGCCTTGGTCTGATCGAATTATTGATTGTCGTGGCGCTGACCGGCATGCTGGCAGCCATTGCCTACCCCAGTTACAGCGACCAGCTTCGGCGCGCCGCGCGCATCGAGGTGGTCGGCCTGCTGCAGGACGCGGCCTTGCGCCTGGAACAGCACCGTGCGCGCGTCGGTGAGTACGCCGACAACGAGCAGTTAGCCACGCCGCTGCCGGCCGGCAATCGCTATTACCGGCTAAAGGTCCGGCGCGACAGCGAAGCGTTCGTGTTGCTCGCCATTCGCCTGCCGGATGCCCTGATGGCGCACGACCGATGCGGCGACTTCCAGCTCGAGCACACGGGCGTGCGCGGTAATCCGGGCGGCAGCGAAGAGGCTGTGGCCTGCTGGGGAAGCTGAAGATCAGAAGGTGCCCGCGCACCGTGGAATTACTTCAGGTGTTGGATCGAACGATGAGCAAGCAAGTAGTGATTGTCGGCGGCGGTGTCATTGGCCTGCTGACGGCGTTCAACCTGGCGGCCGAGGTCGACCGGGTGGTGGTGTGCGACCAGGGCGAGGTGGGCCGGGAGTCGTCCTGGGCCGGTGGTGGCATCGTCTCGCCCCTGTACCCATGGCGCTACAGCCCGGCGGTAACAGCGCTGGCGCACTGGTCGCAGGACTTTTATCCACAGCTGGGCGAGCGCCTGTTCGCCAGCACCGGGGTCGACCCCGAAGTACACACCACCGGGCTCTACTGGCTGGACCTGGACGATGAAGCCGAGGCGCTGGCCTGGGCCGCGCGGGAGCAGCGCCCGCTGAGCCCGGTGGATATTTCGGCGGCCTACGATGCGGTGCCGGTGCTCGGGGCGGGCTACCGGCACGCGATCTACATGGCGGGGGTGGCCAATGTGCGCAACCCGCGCCTGGTCAAGTCGCTCAAGGCCGCGCTGCAAGCGCTGCCCAACGTCACCCTGCGCGAGCACTGCCAGGTCACCGGTTTCGAGCAGGATGGCGGGCGTGTCACGGGCGTACGGACCGGTGACGGCGTGCTGCCCGCCGATGAGGTGGTGCTCAGTGCCGGCGCCTGGAGCGGTGACCTGCTCAAGACGCTGGGGCTGGAACTCCCGGTGGAGCCGGTGAAGGGCCAGATGATCCTGTTCAAGTGCACCGAGGACTTCCTGCCCAGCATGGTTCTGGCCAAGGGGCGTTACGCCATCCCTCGACGCGATGGGCATATCCTGGTGGGTAGCACCCTGGAGCACGCCGGATATGACAAGACCCCGACCGAGGATGCGCTGGAGAGCTTGAAGGCGTCGGCCATCGAGCTGTTGCCGGCATTGGCCGATGCCGAGGTTGTCGGGCACTGGGCGGGTTTGCGTCCGGGGTCGCCTGAAGGTATCCCGTATATCGGCGCGGTGCCGGGGCATCAAGGGCTGTGGTTGAACTGCGGTCATTACCGCAATGGCCTGGTGCTGGCGCCGGCGTCGTGCCAGCTGTTCAGTGACCTGCTGCTGGGGCGTGAGCCGATCATCGATCCGGCACCCTATGCGCCTGAAGGGCGTCTGGGCTGAGGCCGCCGTGTAGCAGCGGCTTCAGCCGCGAAGCAGGCACCAGCTTTGCTGGTGATCGCGGGTAAACCCGCTCCTACAGGGGGATGCCTGGGTGGGCTTCACGGGTCAGCGTTGCTGGCCTGGCCCCTGTTGCAAATGCTGCTGGCTGCAATACCACTGCTTGCCCTGCTGCAGCGCCCGGTCGTTGGGCAGATGCACGCCGCAGTGGGCGCAGCGCACCATCTTCAGCGGGTCCTCCAGCCGTGGTTCGGCGGGGGATTGCTGGCTGGTCTTGAACTTGCGCCACAGCCAGAACGCGGCGGCGATCAGGGCGATCCAGAAAAGTAGGCGAACCATGGTGTCCAGCTTGTCGAGAAAAGAAGCCGACAGTCTAGGACGCAGGCAATAAAAAAGGGAGGCCTCAGGCCTCCCTTTCTTTTTAGCGCGTGTGATCAGTCGAACAGACCGAAGGTCATGTAGCTGAACCACGAACGGTCCTGTTCGGCTTCTTTCGGGCCTGCCGGCAGGATCGGGTCGCCGTTCTCGTCCTTGGGCAGCAGCTCTTCCGGCATTTCCGAACGGGCGTCCTGGAACTGCTTGACCACGTCCTGGTTGGCGCGGGTCTCGCCCGGCGGCAGCGGGGCCTTGGTATCGATCAGGCCAAGAGTGGCTTTCGACAGCCAGGAGCGGTTGCCGTTCTCGTCCTGTTTGACGACGAACTGGCCATCGACCAGGCTCGGGTGGTCCGGGTAGTTGAGCTTGAGGGTCTCGAGGCTGGTGGCGGCCAGCTCGTCCAGGTGCATGTGCTGGTACGACTCGACCATCACCGCCAGGCCATCACCTACCGACGGGGTTTCCTGGAAGTTCTCGACCACGTAGCGGCCACGGTTGGCGGCGGCCACATAAGCTTCACGGCTGAGGTAGTAGTTGGCCACGTGGATTTCGTAGGAGGCCAGCAGGTTGCGCAGGTAGATCATGCGCTGCTTGGCGTCCGGGGCGTAGCGGCTGTTGGGGAAGCGGCTGGTGAGCTGGGCGAATTCGTTGTACGAGTCGCGGGCCGCGCCCGGGTCACGCTTGGTCATGTCCAGCGGCAGGAAGCGCGCCAGCAGGCCACGGTCCTGGTCGAACGAGGTCAGGCCTTTCAGATAGTAGGCGTAGTCGACGTTCGGGTGCTGCGGGTGCAGGCGGATGAAGCGCTCGGCGGCGGACTTGGCGGCCTCGGGCTCGGAGTTTTTATAGTTGGCGTAGATCAGCTCGAGCTGGGCCTGGTCGGCGTAGCGGCCGAACGGGTAGCGCGACTCCAGGGCCTTGAGCTTGTTCACGGCGCTGGTGTAGCTGGAGTTGTCCAGGTCGGCCTGCGCCTGCTGGTACAGCTCGGCCTCGCTGAGGTTCTCGTCAATGACTTCCTTGTTCGAGGAACAGGCAGCGGTGAGCCCGAGGATGGCGATCAGCAGCAGGTGTTTCACTTGCATGGCGGCTTGCGTCCCTTTGACGGCCGCTGTCTTGGGCGGTGCCGTCCTGTTATGATGAGCGCCCCCGGCCAAACCCCGGGGCAAAAGAAGCCGTATTTAACCACAAGCGCGCAGTCGAAACCAAAGGCTGAACGCCCGTCGATTCGAGCATGTCCGAGATCATTCAACTTAGCGCAGAGGTCCCGTCCGAACTGGGCGGCCAACGCCTCGACCAGGTCGCCGCCCAATTGTTCTCCGAGTACTCGCGCTCGCGCCTGTCCTCGTGGATCAAAGATGGCCGCCTGACCGTCGATGGCGCGGTGCTGCGGCCGCGCGACACCGTCCACAGTGGCTCCATCCTCGCCCTCGAAGCTGAGCAAGAAGCCCAGGGCGAATGGGTGGCCCAGGACATCGAGCTGGACATCGTCTATGAAGACGACCAGATCCTGGTGATCAACAAGCCCGCCGGGCTGGTTGTGCACCCGGCGGCCGGCCACCCGGACGGCACCCTGCTCAACGCCCTGCTGCACCATGTGCCGGACATCATCAACGTGCCGCGCGCCGGTATCGTGCACCGCCTGGACAAGGACACCACCGGCCTGATGGTGGTGGCCAAGACCCTGCAGGCGCAAACCAACCTGGTCGACCAGTTGCAGAAGCGCTCGGTCAGCCGCATCTACGAGTGCATCGTGGTCGGCGTGGTGATCGCCGGGGGCAAGATCGACGCCCCGATCGGCCGCCATGGTGGCGAGCGCCAGCGCATGGCGGTCACTGAAGGTGGCAAGCCGGCCGTCAGCCACTACCGCGTGCTCAAGCGTTTCCGTTCGCACACCCATGTGCGGGTCAAGCTGGAAACCGGCCGTACCCACCAGATCCGCGTGCACATGGCGCATGTCGGTTATCCGTTGGTCGGCGACCAGACCTATGGCGTGCGCTTCCGCATTCCGCCAGCCGCCAGCGTGGCCATGGTCGAGGCGGTGAAGAACTTCCCGCGCCAGGCCCTGCATGCGCGCTTCCTGGCATTGGACCACCCGACCACCGGTGAACGCATGGAATGGGCCTCGCCGCTGCCGGACGATTTCCTCTGGCTGCTGTCGCTGCTCAACGACGACCGCGAGAGCTTCATCGGATGAGCGGCCTGACGCCGTCGCTGATCTTCCCCGACTGGCCGGCCCCGGCCTCGGTTCGCGCCTGCGTCACCACCCGCGAGGGCGGCGTCAGCCTGCCGCCCTACCAATCCTTCAATCTTGGCGACCACGTGGGCGATGACCCGCTGGCGGTTGCCGAGAACCGTCGCCGCCTCAGCGATGAGTTCGCCATCCAGCCCGCCTGGCTCAAGCAGGTGCACGGGCTGGTGGTGGCGGATGCCGACCCTGCGGTGGTCGCCGAAGCAGACGCCAGCTGGACCGACCAGCCCGGCATTGCCTGCACCGTGATGACCGCCGACTGCCTGCCGGTGTTGTTCTGCGACCGTGCAGGTACCCGTGTAGCGGCTGCCCATGCCGGCTGGCGCGGGTTGGCCGGTGGCGTGCTGGAGGCCACCCTCGACCGCCTGGCGACACCGCCTGAAGAGGTACTGGTGTGGTTGGGGCCAGCGATCGGGCCGCAGGCGTTCGAAGTCGGTCTGGAAGTACGCGATGCCTTTACGGCCGTGCATCCTGAAGCGGCTGAAGCTTTTGTAGCGGGCGAGCGCCCGGGCAAGCTGATGGCCGATATCTACACGCTGGCGCGCATTCGCCTGGCGGCGCGGGGCGTCACGACCGTTTATGGCGGTGGCTTCTGCACGGTCAGCGAACCGCGCTTCTTCTCTTATCGCCGCACCCCGCAGGGTGGACGTTTCGCTTCGTTGGTCTGGTTGCAGCCGTAAGGACGCCGGGGGCTGCTTTGCAGCCCTTTCGCTCCTACAGGGGAGCGCAATCCTCTGTAGGAGCGGCTTTAGCCGCGAAAGGGGCGCAAAGCGCCCCCGCCTGCTGACCTCTGTCAACCCCGCTACGCTTGAATCTTCCAGAATCACCCTTATCTATTGGTCATCTCAGGCAGGTTCATCATTACAGGTGCTGTCCATCGCTCCGCCTGCCCTTTAAAGGAAGGTATCCCCCATGCGAATAGACCGACTGACCAGCAAGCTGCAACTGGCATTATCCGATTCCCAATCCCTGGCCGTGGGCATGGACCACCCGGCCATCGAGCCCCTGCACCTGCTGCAGGCGCTGGTCGACCAGCAGGGCGGCTCGATCAAGCCGCTGCTGATGCAGGTCGGCTTCGACATCAACAGCCTGCGCAAGGCGTTGACCAAGGAGCTCGACCAGCTGCCGAAAATCCAGAACCCCACCGGTGACGTGAACATGTCCCAGGACTTGGCGCGCCTGCTCAACCAGGCCGACCGCCTGGCCCAGCAGAAGGGCGACCAGTTCATCTCCAGCGAGCTGGTGCTGCTCGCCGCCATGGACGAGAACAGCAAGGTCGGCAAGCTGCTGCTCGGCCAGGGCGTGAGCAAGAAGGCCCTGGAGAACGCCATCAACAACCTGCGCGGCGGCGCGGCGGTGAACGACGCCAACGCCGAGGAATCGCGCCAGGCCCTGGACAAGTACACCGTCGACCTCACCAAGCGCGCCGAAGAGGGCAAGCTGGACCCGGTGATCGGCCGTGACGACGAGATTCGCCGCACCATCCAGGTGCTGCAACGGCGTACCAAGAACAACCCGGTGCTGATCGGCGAACCCGGCGTGGGCAAGACCGCCATCGCCGAGGGCCTGGCCCAGCGCATCATCAACGGCGAAGTACCCGACGGCCTCAAAGGCAAACGCCTGCTGGCCCTGGACATGGGCGCACTGATTGCCGGCGCCAAGTACCGCGGCGAGTTCGAAGAACGCCTCAAAGCCCTGCTCAACGAGCTGAGCAAGCAGGAAGGCCAGATCATCCTGTTCATCGACGAACTGCACACCATGGTCGGCGCTGGCAAGGGCGAGGGCGCCATGGACGCTGGCAACATGCTCAAGCCGGCCCTGGCCCGCGGCGAGCTGCACTGCGTCGGCGCCACCACGCTCAACGAGTACCGCCAGTTCATCGAGAAGGACGCCGCCCTCGAGCGCCGCTTCCAGAAGGTGCTGGTCGAGGAGCCGAGCGAGGAAGACACCATCGCCATCCTGCGTGGCCTGAAAGAACGCTATGAAGTGCACCACAAGGTGGCCATCACCGACGGCGCGATCATCGCGGCGGCCAAGCTCAGCCATCGCTACATCACCGACCGCCAGCTGCCGGACAAGGCTATCGACCTGATCGACGAAGCGGCCAGCCGCATCCGCATGGAGATCGACTCCAAGCCGGAAGTGCTCGACCGCCTCGACCGTCGCCTGATCCAGCTGAAGGTGGAATCCCAGGCGCTGAAGAAGGAAGAGGACGAAGCGGCGAAGAAACGCCTGGAGAAGCTGACCGAGGAAATCGACCGCCTGGAGCGCGAGTACGCCGACCTCGAAGAGATCTGGGCCTCGGAAAAAGCCGAGGTGCAGGGCTCGGCGCAGATCCAGCAGAAGATCGAGCAAGCGCGCCAGGAGCTGGAAGCCGCCCGCCGCAAGGGCGACCTCAGCCGCATGGCCGAGCTGCAGTACGGGGTGATCCCGGACCTGGAGCGCAGCCTGCAGATGGTCGACCAGCACGGCAAGACCGACAACCAGCTGCTGCGCAACAAGGTCACCGAGGAAGAAATCGCCGAAGTGGTGTCCAAGTGGACTGGCATCCCCGTGGCCAAGATGCTCGAAGGCGAGCGCGAGAAGCTGCTGAAGATGGAAAGCCTGCTGCATGAGCGGGTGATCGGCCAGGACGAGGCGGTGACCGCCGTCGCCAACGCCGTGCGCCGTTCCCGTGCGGGGCTTTCCGACCCGAACCGCCCCAGCGGCTCGTTCCTGTTCCTTGGGCCCACCGGCGTGGGCAAGACCGAGCTGTGCAAGGCGCTGGCCGAGTTCCTGTTCGACACCGAAGAGGCCATGGTGCGCATCGACATGTCCGAGTTCATGGAGAAACACTCCGTGGCTCGCCTGATCGGCGCCCCGCCAGGCTATGTCGGTTATGAAGAGGGCGGTTACCTGACCGAGGCCGTGCGTCGCAAGCCGTATTCGGTGGTGCTGCTCGACGAGGTGGAGAAGGCCCACCCGGATGTGTTCAACGTGCTGTTGCAGGTGCTGGAAGACGGCCGCCTGACCGACAGCCATGGCCGCACCGTGGACTTCCGCAACACGGTGATCGTGATGACTTCCAACCTGGGCTCGGCGCAGATCCAGGAACTGGTCGGTGACCGCGAGGCGCAGCGTGCGGCGGTGATGGATGCGGTGGGTTCGCACTTCCGTCCGGAGTTCATCAACCGTATCGACGAAGTGGTGGTGTTCGAGCCGCTGGGCCGCGAGCAGATCGCCGGCATCACCGAGATCCAGCTCGGTCGCCTGCGCGGCCGCCTGGCCGAGCGCGAGCTGTCGTTGAGCCTGAGCCCGGAGGCGTTGGACAAGCTGATCGCGGTGGGTTACGACCCGGTGTATGGCGCACGGCCGCTCAAGCGTGCGATCCAGCGCTGGATCGAGAACCCGCTGGCGCAGTTGATCCTGTCTGGCGAGTTCCTGCCGGGTGCGGCGATCACGGCGAAGGTGGAGGGCGACGAGATCGTCTTTGCCTGATCACGGCAATCAATGAAGAGCCCCGCCTGTGCGGGGCTTTTTTTGCATATTTGCCTGTACTGGCCTCATCGCGGGTGAACCCGCTCCTACAGGGGCAGCACAGGCCTTGAGACCTGTAGGAGCGGGTTCACCCGCGATGAGGCCCGAAAAGGCCCAGAAAAACCGGGCCTTTTCGGGCTTTCCAGATAACTTGCTGAAAATTTTGAAAAAAATGCTTGCACAAAATTCAGAGTGCCCCTAATATTCGCCCCGCTGTCAGGCACTGAGCGAATCACCAGCAACATCGGAGATCGCAAAACAACTTACAAATCAGTAAGTTGAACGAAAAAAAGTGGTTGACAAGCAAAACGAAGAATGTAGAATAGCCGGCCTCAGCAGCGACAACGCGAAAGCGAAGCAGCTAAAGAGTTCGAAGCTAACACAGGCTTCGAAGCAGTAAAGATGTACCGAAGTTCAGTTCCGCGATAGCTCAGTCGGTAGAGCAAATGACTGTTAATCATTGGGTCCCTGGTTCGAGTCCAGGTCGCGGAGCCAATCTCGGGGTGTAGCGCAGTCCGGTAGCGCGCCTGCTTTGGGAGCAGGATGTCAGGAGTTCGAATCCCCTCACCCCGACCATTTTCCGGGTCGTTAGCTCAGTTGGTAGAGCAGTTGGCTTTTAACCAATTGGTCGTAGGTTCGAATCCTACACGACCCACCATGTAAAAAGGGCATCTCGAATGAGATGCCCTTTTTCTTTTGCCCGCGATTTATGCCCCCACCCTTGCTACCCTGTGGCTTCTGCCCGCAGGAGCGCCGCGCATGTCCCTCAAAGCTCGTGTTTTCATCGCCACCAGCCTGGATGGCTACATCGCCCGTGAAGATGGCGCCCTCGATTGGTTGATGGGGGCGACCCAGTCCACCGACGACCATGGCTATGCGGGGTTCATGGCGGGGGTCGATACGCTGGTGATGGGCCGGGGGACCTTCGACAAGGTCATGACCTTCGGCCAGTGGCCTTATCCCGATGTGCGTGTCGTGGTGGTCAGCAGTACCCTGCCAGCGTTGCCTCAACACTCACCCGAGCGGGTCGAGCTGCATCCCGGGCCGATCCCGGCCTTGCTCGAGCACCTGGAAACCACGGGCGCAAAGAGCCTGTACCTGGATGGCGGCAAGCTGATCCAGGGGTTCTTGCGCGAGGGGTTGGTGGATGAACTGACCATTACCCGCATTCCCGTGCTGCTGGGGCAGGGGATTCCGTTGTTCGGCGGGTTGGCGAAGGATGTGCTGTTGCAGCACATGAGGACGACCAGCTACGAGAGTGGGTTCGTGCAGAGCACGTATCGCGTGGTCCGTTGAATCGCTGGGGCCGCTGTGCGGCCCTTTCGCGGCACAAGGCCGCTCCTACAGGGGAACGCGGTCGTCTGTAGGAGCGGCCTTGCGCCGCGAAAGGGCTGCGCAGCAGCCCCAGGATCTTGAAGCCTCAGTGCAGTTTCAGACGCGGCTCGGTGCCACGGCCAATCTTGCTGCCCAGCATCATCATCGCCGTACGGAAGAACCCATACAGCGCCATCTGGTGCATCCGGTACAGCGACACATAGAACATCCGCGCCAGCCAGCCTTCCAGCTTCACGCTGCCCATCAAGTTACCCATCAGGTTGCCCACCGCCGAGAACCGCGACAGCGACACCAGCGAGCCGTAGTCCTTGTACTCGTAGGTTGGCAGCGCCTTGTTCTCCAGGCGCGCCTTCAGGCTCTTGGCCAGCAGCGAAGCCTGCTGGTGCGCGGCCTGGGCCCGTGGCGGCACGTTGCGGTCGCTGCCCGGCTGCGGGCAGGCGGCGCAGTCGCCGAAGGCGAAGATATTGTCGTCGCGGGTAGTCTGCAGGGTCGGGCGCACCACCAGCTGGTTGATGCGGTTGGTCTCCAGGCCGTCGATATCCTTGAGGAAGCCCGGCGCGCGAATGCCCGCCGCCCACACCTTCAGGCTGGCCTGGATCACTTCGCCGGCCGCCGTCTTCAGGCCATCCTCGGTCACTTCGCTGACCGCGGCGTTGGTCATCACCGTCACGCCGAGTTTTTCCAGGGTCTTGTGTACCGGCACACTGATGCGCTCCGGCAGCGCCGGCAGCACCCGCGGGCCGGCCTCGATGAGGGTGATGTGCATGTCTTTCGGCTGGATCTTGTCCAGGCCGTAGGCCGCCAGCTCGTGGGCGGCGTTGTGCAGCTCGGCCGCCAGCTCGACACCCGTGGCGCCGGCACCGACGATGGCCACGCTGATCTTCTCGCTGGCTACATCGCCCGCGTGGGCGCGCAGGTAGTGGTTGAGCAGTTGCTGGTGGAAGCGCTCGGCCTGCTTACGGCTGTCGAGGAACAGGCAGTGCTGCGCAGCGCCCAGGGTGCCGAAGTCGTTGGTGTTGCTGCCCACGGCGATTACCAGGCTGTCGTAGCCGATGGTGCGCGCAGGCAGCAGCTCACGGCCCTCGTCGTCAAGGGTCGCGGCCAGCTGGATCCGCTTGTTTTCACGATCCAGGCCGCTCATGCGCCCCATCTGGAAGTTGAAGTGGTTCCACTTGGCCTGGGCCACGTAGTTCAGTTCGTCTTCCGAGGAGTTCAGCGAGCCGGCCGCCACTTCGTGCAGCAGTGGCTTCCAGATGTGCGTCAGGTTGGCATCAACCAGGGTGATCTCGGCCTGTTTGCGCTTGCCCAGGCTTTTACCCAGGCGGGTCGCCAGTTCCAGGCCGCCGGCGCCGCCGCCGACAATCACGATGCGATGAGTCATGGGGATATCTCACAAGTTTTACGGAATTCGTGGGCACAAGGCCCGGCCGCGTCCGGCAGGAGGGGAGGGCGAGCGCAAGGCAGCTCATAGCACCAGTCCACTCAGCAGGCGGCTCAACAGGCCCAGACCGATGGTCACGGCCACCACCAGCAACAGGAGCAGCAACGGCCGGAAAGGCCTGCGCTCGACACGATGCTGGGGGGCACTCAAGTACTCATCGACGCGACGCTGATCTTCAGGATTCAGGCGGCTGGTCATGGTGGGCCTCGTCAGATAGACGTTGGTGGATGCGCAAACGCTACAGCGCTCACGCAAACGCATAGGTCGAATGATAATGCTTTCTATCCCTGGCGCCGAGTGTACGTGATCGCAAACACACCCGGCACTGGATCAAAGACTGATCCCGACGTCGAACACGATGCTGCGCCCCAGGTTGCCGCGCAGGAAATCCGGCGCGTCCGGGTGGGCGAACAGCACCCGGGCGAAGGTCGGCCCCACCAGCGACAGCGAGCGCCAACCCTGGCGCAGGTATTCGGTGGGCGGTGGGAAATGGCTGTTGAGGTCGAGCACTTCGCGCTTGAGGCTGGCGAAGGCGATGATGTCCAGCTCGCCCAGGTCGAGCCCGCGTTCGCGGTAGTTGTGCGATTTCTTGCGCAGCGTGGGCGCCAGGCGCGCCAGCAGTTCCTGGGCGCTTATCCGCCGTGGCCGCTGCTCGCGGCGCACCAGCTGGGCCAGGGAAAACGCGCTGCGCCGCCGTTGCAGCTCCTCGCGCCACTCGTCGTTGAGCCGTCGGCCCTCGTCGAGCACGAAGAACACCTCGAACGCCGCGTCGCGGAACAGCACGTCCGGCGGCTCCTGCCCGGCCGGGGTGAAGTCCTCGCTGCGGTAGGGAATGTTCAGCCCTTGCAGCAGGCGCTGGCAGACCCAACGCTCGCGTTCCCATTTGCGAGCATTGGACAGGAACGCATTGGCTTGTTCGGCCTGGATGGTAAGCAGGCGCAGGTAGTCTGAGTCATCCATGGGGACAAGCTTAGTCGCTAATTGATGACGGTAAGATGCTGTTTGTGCGTGGGAATCAGCCCAGCACCAGCCACTGCTGGACAACCCCGAACAAGTGCAGCAACCCGCCGCCCACGCAGATCGCCGAACTGACCGCGATGAAACGCCGGCTGCGCCCGGTAGCGGCCAGCAACAGTGGCCCCAGCAGGCCACGGGCCAGGTACACCAGGGTGATCAGGCAGATGATCGGCAGCAGCAACGGCAGTGGGGTGATTAGGCCGGCCGCCGACAGCGCGTAAGCCGACCACACCAGCAGCACCGCCGCGATTGCCGCGGTGATGAGGGCCGGGTAGGCCCGCCCTTGTTCGGCGGCGCGGGCCATGCGCTCGCCCGCGCCGAACAGGCGATACCAGCGTGGCCCCACGGCGATGACCATCAGGTGCAGTACCCCCGCGATGGCGCTGAACAGCGCGCCGAGCAGCAAGGGCAGGTTGATTCCTTCGGTCATTGGTGATGCGTCCTGCAGCGAAAGGAGGTGCCAGCCTATAGCAACCGGACGAAAGGGAGAATGGGTGTAGACTCAGGCTTGCCCACAGGATCAACAGGGATATTGCTTACGTGATCAGCGCACAGGTCTTGTCCAGCACCAGCCTCACCCTTGGCTGGCTTGGTTACGTGCCCCTGCTGATCTGGGCTGCCAGTCGTACCCGTTGGGTGGAGCTGTTCACCGACACCCGCCGCCAGCACCTTTTGTTCGGCACGGTGTTCTGCCTGTTCGTGCTGTGGCTGGTGCGGCGCGACTTCGACACTGGTGTGTCGTATCACTTCATCGGCATGACTGCCGTGACCCTGCTGCTGGATTGGCCGCTGGCGGTGCTCGGCGGCTTCCTGGCTCAGCTCGGCCTGTTGCTGCTGGGCCGCCAGGACCTCGCCGCGATAGGTGTAAACGGCCTGCTGATCGTAGGCCTGCCGGTGCTGGTCACCGAGGTGTGCGCGATCCTGGTCGAGCGCGCACAGCCGCGTAACCTGTTTGTGTATATCTTCTGTTCCGGGTTCTTCCCCGCCGCACTGACCGTGCTGGTGTGCCTGGCGGCTGGGCTGGGGGTGTTGTGGATGGACGAGCGGTTCGCCATGCCCGAGTGGCTCAGCGACTTTGTCGGTTACCTGTGGCTGATGATGTTCCCCGAGGCGTTCATCAACGGCACGGTGATCAGTGCGTTGGTGGTGTTCTGCCCCGAGTGGTTGGAGACCTTCAACCGCAGCCGTTACCTGCAAGCGCCCTGGAAGGACGAATAACCCATTGACCTGGCACAACCTCCTCTGTAGGAGCGGCTTCAGCCGCGATCACCCGCCAGGCGGGTGCCAAACACCGAGGTGCCTGCATCGCGGCTGAAGCCGCTCCTACAATTTGCCTCTGTTCCCGGGGCGATAACGGTGGTGCTGGCACAACTTCTTATCTTGTAGGAGCGGCTTCAGCCGCGATCACCCGCATGGCGGGTGCCAAACACCGAGGCGCCTGCATCGCGGCTGAAGCCGCTCCTAATGGCCTCAGCGGTGGTGCTGACAGCCTCAATGCCGCAGCTCCAGATCCCCGGAATACAGCTCATCCTCCGACTCTTCCGCCCCCGCGATCTTATGCTCCTCGGCCGCCCAGGCCCCCAGGTCGATCAGCTTGCAGCGGTCCGAACAGAACGGCCGGAACGGGCTCTTCTCCCCCCATTCCACGGGTGCCCCACAGGTCGGGCAATCAACGGTCATCGGCTGGCTCATGGCTGGCCTCCTCGCAAAGTCAGGTAAAAGTGGTGCAGGCGGTCGATCTCGTCGTGCAGCGATTGCAGGTCACGATCGTTGACCACCACGTCATCGGCATGGCGCAGGCGCTCTTCCCGGGCCAGCTGGGCCTTGAGAATCGCCTGCACCTGCTCAGGATTGGTGTTGTCCCGCTGCAGGGTGCGCTGCACCTGCAACTCGGTCGGCGCATCGATCACCAATATGCGCTGGGTCTTGCTGAACTGCCCCGACTCGATCAACAGCGGCGACACATACACCGCATAGGGCGTCTCGCCCTTGGCCAGGTAGCTGAAGATTTCCTGGCCGATCAGCGGGTGCAGCAGCTGCTCCAGCCATTGCCGTTGCGCAGGATCCGCGAAGATCTGCTGGCGCAGGGCGCCACGGTCGAGCTGGCCGTCTTCGAGCAATACGCCCGGGCCGAAGCGCTCGACGATACGGGCCAGGGCAGGGCGCCCAGGCTCGACAACCCAGCGCGCGGCCTGGTCGGCATCGACCAGGTGCACGCCCAGCTCGACGAAACGCTCGGCGGCGGCGCTCTTGCCGCTGCCGATGCCGCCGGTCAGGCCGAGAATCCAGGGGGTGAAAGGCGCTGTGCTCATCAGGTTCCAAGCAGTTGCAGGTAAGAAGCGACTATTTCATCACCCCAGAGCAATGCGATCCACCCCGCAATGGCCAGATAAGGCCCGAAAGGCAGCGCAGCGCCCATCTGCGTGCGCTTCAAACGCACCAGCGCCAGCCCGATCAGCGCCCCCACCAGCGAGGCCAGCATCAAGGTCAGCGGCAAAATCTGCCAACCGCCCCAGGCGCCGAGCATGGCCAGCAGCTTGAAGTCGCCAAAGCCCATGCCCTCCTTGCCGGTCACCAGCTTGAACACCCAGTACACCGTCCACAGGCTCAGGTAACCCGCCACCGCGCCCCACACCGCGTCGGCCAGCGGTACCAGCAGCCCGAAGGCATTGACCACCAGCCCCAACCACAACAGCGGCAGCACCAGCACATCTGGCAGCAACTGGTGCTCGGCATCGATCAGGCTCAAGCCGATCAGCCCCCAGGTCAGCAGCATCACCGCCAGCGCTTCCACGCCCGGCCCGAAATGCCACGCCACCAGCAGCGACAGCAGGGCAGTAGCCAGTTCCACCAGTGGATAACGCGCACTGATCCGCGCCTTGCACCCCGAGCAACGCCCGCGCAAGGCCAGGTAACTCAGCACCGGAATGTTTTCCCACGCCCGGATCTGGCGCTGGCAGTGGGGGCAACGCGACGCCGGCAAACACAGGTCGAAGCGCTCGTGCTCGGCCTGCGGCAGCCCCAGCACCTCCTGTGCCTCCCGCTGCCACTGGCGCTCGAGCATCACCGGCAGCCGATACGCCAGCACATTGAGAAAACTGCCCACCAGCAACCCCAGCACCGCGGCCAGGGCATAGAAGAACGGCGGATGATCGACGATTACGGCCCAGGCATTCATGTTCAGATCAGGCTACCCAATTGGAAGATCGGCAAGTACATCGCCACGACAAGGCCCCCCACCAGCAGCCCGAGGATCAGCACGATGGCCGGCTCCAGCAGCGTGGTCAACTGCTCCAGCGCCTGGCTCACCTGCTCTTCGTAATGTAGCGCGGCCTTGTCCAGCATGGTGTCGAGGGTGCCGCTGGCCTCGCCGACCGCCACCAGCTGGCGCAGCAGCGGCGGGAACAGCCCGTCCGCCTCCATCGCCTGTTGCAGGCTGGCCCCATTGGCCACGCCCTGGCGCAACGCCAGGATCGCCCGCTCATGCAGGCAGTTGCCACTGACCGGCGCCACCGTTGCCAACGCATCCAGCAACGCCACGCCTGCGGTATAAGAAGTCGCCAGGCTGCGCGCAAACCGCGCCAACGCCGCCTGCCCGAGCAAGGTGCCGACCACCGGCACCCGCAGCCCCCAGCGCACCATCCACAGCCGCGCCGGCAGATGCCGCCGATATACCTCCCGCACGCCAACCCCCAACACAGTTATCAACAGCACCAGCCACCCCACGTGATTGCCCAGCCCTGTGGATAAATCGATCACCCACTGGGTGAACGCCGGCAGCGCCTTGTCGAAACTGGCAAACAGCCCCTGAAACCGCGGCACCACCTCCAGCAGCAACAACGCCGCCACCCCGAGCCCGGTCAGCAGCAACAGCGCCGGATACAGCATCGCCTTGCGCACCTTCTGCCGCAGCGCCTGGCGCTTCTCCAGCATCCCCGCCATCTGCTCCAACTGCCGGTCCAGCGTGCCCGACTGCTCGCCCACCCGCACCAGGTTGCAGTACAGCGCATCGAACCACGCCGGATGCCGCTGCAACGCCTCCGCCAACCCAAGCCCCGCCGCCACATCCTGTTTCAACCGCGCCAGCAACGCCGCCATGCCGCTGTCCACCGTGCTGCGCGCCATCACCTCGAACGCCTGCAACAACGGCACCCCCGCCGTCAGCAAGGTCGCCAGCTGCCGACTGAACCCCGGCGCATCCGCGTTGCCCGCCCGCTGCGGCCACCGCCACTGCAACCCACCCGCCAACCTCACCCGCGTGGCCCGAATGCCCTGGCGTTGCAGCCAAGCCTGCACAAAGGCCGGGCTGCGCCCCGGCTGCTGGCCGTGTTGACGAGCGCCGGAGGCATCGATGCCCTCCCAGGCGTAGAGGCGGGTAGACGGTGGCATGCGAAGGTCCTTTGCAGTGCGGCGACAAGCCCCGTAACAGCTTGCCGGGCCCGAGGGCGGGCGCGTTTCCATGACGCTCACTAGAGTAGTTCAGCGAAGATGACGCCCTGCCGTGCAGGGGTGACAAAAGGTGTCGGTTCAGGCCTACTGCGCGCCTGCCGGCCGGGGCGCAACCCAAGATGAAATGCGCCGACCGCGCCTCCATGTATTACGAAGGAAGACCGTTCATGAAAGGGCAACGAGGTATCACCCTGATCGAACTGATGATCGTCGTCGCGATCATCGGCATCCTGGCGACCATCGCCATCCCCATGTACACCAACCACCAGGCCCGCGCCAAAGCCGCGGCGGCGCTGCTGGAAATCTCCGCGCTGAAAACGCCGATGGACATCCGCCTGAACGAAGGCAAGGACGTGCCCGACGTCGCCAGCCTCGGCGGCCAGCCCGCCACCGCCCATTGCGCGATCACCGCCAGCGGCACGGCGGCCGACGGCACCGCCAGCATCGCCTGCACCCTGGCCGACGCACCGGCCAATGTGCTGGGCAAGACCGTGACCCTGGCCCGCACCCAGGCCGGGTGGAGCTGCGTGACCACAGTGGAGGAAGACCTCGCGCCGAATGGCTGCAAGGCACAGTGAAAGTGAGGTGAAACAGGGGTTTGCGTAACGAGCACGGCAGTGGTACGTTGCGCAACACGCCGGTGTAGCTCAGTCGGTAGAGCAGCGCACTCGTAACGCGAAGGTCGCAGGTTCGATTCCTGTCTCCGGCACCAGAAATCAAGAAGGCTTGCAGCGATGCAGGCCTTTTTTTTGTCTCGAAAAAGGGAGGAGGCTCAGGACAATCGAGTCGCCCCAAGGGGTGCCTCCTCGCCCATGTGCATCTGATCGACCCGTACGATCGCTTACCTATGTATTGCAGAACGAGAAAATAAATCCGTCCCCTTTTTCCCCCAAGTTTCCGCAGTACCGTCGGCACATGAGAAAATAAATCGGTCTCCAATTTTTGATATTGGAAAATATTTTCACCTGGTAGATTATGCTCATTTCCAGGTGGTAGCTGAAAAGTCTACTGATCACTCTTCTCTGGCGCCGGAGTGGCGAAATCAAGTCGTACTTTTTGATTGAATACGTCAATAGAGTTTATTATGAACTCGATTTTATCCCCGCGCACATAACGCCTTTCTTTGTAGTCTTTAGGTAGCTGGTTTGGATGAACATAGACCGTCATGCCTAAATGCATTTTTACTATTAGGCCATGTTGTGCATATCTAACTACTTCGCATACGTATTGCTTGCCTGGAATGTATTGTGATTCCGCTTCTTGCCAAATGGGCGGTAAAGCATTTTTTTTAAACATTTGTAGGCTAGGCTCCATCTCGGAGACGGATGCTAGCTTGGCAAGATTACTGTCCTCTAAATAGCTTGAGGTGCTCGCAATTAAAGCTTCGTATTGTTTTTTTATGTAGTTGTAAAAATCCATTGCGTTCTGATAGGCTGTCCGTTGATTGTACTGCTCATCTAGTGACTTTATCCGGTCGGCAATGGCCCTAGCCGTTTTTTCATCAGTATATAAAGTGTCTTCTGCAAGCGCGGCTAGATAACTTACATTGGTGAGCAGGTCCAAATGAACAAAACCAGCTGGCGCAAGCTTGATTAAGTTATCGTCTGAGATATCCGAGATAGTGAAGTCCTCAGAAAGTACACAGTGACCGGCGAGCAAAAACTCGAGATCCCTCACGATCACGTCGGACTCTACGCCCAATGGAATTAGCTCTGCTTTCAACTCGGTCACTGGGAAATAACCTTGTACGCCTGACGGTCCAATGTTATGAAATTTCTGTTTTAACCACCTCAAAATCATTAGGCGAGAAAAATAGTTGCCCTTTTTTCCAAATGATAAAGTTGTAAATAAATTTTTAATGTGCGAGTGGTCGCCATCATAATATCTTCTATTCATCCTGAGTAGGACTCTTGATACTATATGGAGGGGTAGGGTGTGCATTCCTTGGCTTTGTCGTATTTTAAATATTTCATCCTCTGCGATGTGTCCGCTGGTACAGAATTCGAGAAATATTTCCAAAGCCCTTCTGATGTTTCGAGCTGAAAGTCCGACAATAATACGTCGCACGTACTTGTCATTTTCGAAAATCGATTTCAAAATGCAGGTCAAGTAGTATGATGTGTCATTTTTGCTATATTCTACTGTGTAGCCGTTGGGAAGTTCATAGGTCAACATGTTTTGTCCACCATTGCCATCCAGGGCTCTTAAGGCAAGTTGGACTCTTTTTGCTAGAACGTTTTGAAATAATGGAGGCTCAATCCGAAATACTAGATCTTTGAGAGCCGTGTCTAGTGGAGGGTGGTCACGATGGTTGTCGTATGTTTCCTCTCTGAGAGGCAGTATCGCTAGAGAGCGAAATTCTTTTTGTAACCATTGAGCTGCCTGGAACATTAATAGTTGCTCATCCAACGTGCGCTTATCGCAGTTGTCAAGAACGATAATTAAAAGCTTTCCTCTCTCTGTAGTGCAGAATCGTGTGTAGGCTAGTGCGGAAATATGTAAGTCTGATTCCAGTTCTTCAATTTTCTTGCCAAGATTTATGTTGTATTCAATCGTGCCTTCGTATAGTGGCTTGTAAATTTTGTCAAATCTGTTTAGCTCGACAGAGTATACTTTCTTAATCCCTTCTAACGAGTCGAAATCATATTGAGGAGTGTTTGTTTTGCACCCTTCTATAATCTCACGGCGGAGCCAATCATAAATTTCGTCAGGTGACACAGGCGATTCGTTCATATTGATCCGAATCCATAGGGTCCTGTCTAGCACGTCTCTCGGTAAAGCGACCTCTTTGAGGTAGTCGATGAAGGTGGTCTTGCCAGACCCAACACTGCCGACAAGAAGAATCATCTTTCTTTCAAGGAGCTTGCTCTGCTTGTTAAGCACGGCAACTAGTTCTCTCGGTGCTGAGGTATCTTCGATTGTTGTGGCGTTGATTTCGCTTGGAGGTTTTGCGGCCCTTATCAAACGGTCAATAGGCTCAATGAACCGTTCGCGCCTTTTTGAAGGTATATAACCGTTTTTTGCAATAAATTTTCTGTCTTCAATTGTTGCGGGGTTGAAAATGTACCCCAAGTCAGAAGCGATGTTTGCACCGAAAGAGTTATGTCCTATTTCCTCATCTTGGACTGCTCTTCCACCAACTAGTCTTCGTGGTTTTGAAAGGTACCCTGGTGATAGCTCTTGGTTAAATTTTTCTACTAAGACTTCCAGTGATTTCCTAGAAAAATCCTTGAACAGATCATGATATTTTTGAGATGAGACTGACAGCTCTGTGATGTTTATAACTAATTTGGGGTTGATGTTGTCGCTGGTGCCGGCTAGTAGTGTTATGCCGTTCGTTGCAACTACTTTCCTTACAGGGTTTATCCCAGTCGGATAATAAGCATTGAGTTCATTGGCGTACAGGCGAGCCTCTCGAAATGCTTCTTCAATATCAAGGTCATCAGGCTTTTTTGCTTCAATTACTAGCAGGGGGAATCCGCCAATAACAACCATGTAGTCGGGGTAATAAATTTTCTTTTTTGTAAGCTTGTCGATAGAAAGTTTTCTAATATCACCTTTGGTTATTATTTCGGCGGGTTCAAATAAAAGGCCAACTTCGCCGGAAGACACGAGCAGCGGGTAGATGATTTTTTGCTCTACGTCACTTTCTGTGGTGATCGCGTCCTTCGGCGGTATTTCAAAATTTTTCGCCATTCTGTAGTCCTTTAGCCTTGAGCAAAATTCAATAGTCAACTGTTATGAGTAGGGCGAGGTCTGCTGCTTAGGTTCTGTATTAGGCTATGATGACCCATAGAGTACGCCATCCTAGTGTGGTGTTTCAGAAGTACCGCCGAAAAATCATGACCCCAGCGCTCGTGCTGCACGAGCGACTGAGGCGAGGATGTCCTCTGCCTTTTTGTGCCACCGGAATGGCTTCGGATTCTGGTTGTACGTTTCCAGGTAGTGCTCAATCGAAGCCTCCAGATCTTTGACGCTTACATGTGCCTGTCGCTTGATCCATTTCTCGCTCAATGTTGAGAAAAAGCGCTCGACCAAATTCAGCCAAGAGGCCGAAGTGGGCGTGAAGTGGATGTTGTAGCGCGGGTGCGCTGCAAGCCAGGCTCTGACTTTGTCGGTCTTGTGTGTTGCGTAGTTATCCATGATCAGATGAATTGGCATATCGGCAGGCACTGACACATCGATCTCTCTCAGAAAAGCGAGAAACTCCGTGCTGCGGTGTTGGCGTTTGAGCCGACCGATTACCTCGCCGGTAGCGATATCCAGGGCAGCAAATAGCGAGGTCGTTCCATGCCGCTTGTAGTCATGTGTGCGGGTTGCAGGGTTGCCAGGGGAAAGCGGTAAGCCCGGCTGTGTGCGGTTCAACGCTTGGATCTGGCTCTTCTCATCAACGCAAAGCACCAAGGCTCGTTCAGGTGGGTTCAAGTAGAGCCCAACGATGTCGTGCACCTTGTCGACAAACAATGGATCGGTAGAAAGCTTGAAGGTCTTTTCCAAGTGCGGCTTGATCCCGAACGCGTGCCAAATACGCATCACGCTGGCAGGAGATAAGCCCGTCTCACGACTCATCCTTCGCGTGCTCCAGTGACTGGAATCGTCGGGCTTGCCTTGCAGCACTTGGTTTACCACTTGCTGAACTTGCTCATCGGAAATGGTGCGCGGCCGGCCAGAGCGTGGTTCATCGTTCAAACCCAGCAACCCCAACTTAGAGAAACGCTGGCGCCAGCGTGACACCACGTCCTTGCTGGTACCCAAGCGCTTGGCGATGTCGTTACCTGATTCGCCGGTGGCACAGGCAAGGATTATCTCAGCGCGTAGGCATGCATCCTGAGCACCTTTGCGGAGCTTGACCCGACGCAGTAGCTCCGCATGTTCAGTTTCAGAAAGGGTAATGACAGTTGCTGGTCGGCTCATGTCGATACACATCTCTTGAAGAGTTGGTTTCTACAGAGCCTAGTCCAAATTTTCAGTGGTACTTCTGAAACACCACACTAGCTTAGTGGGGCGGGATTCCGACCTCGTATCCTGGGAGGAACGGTAGGGGCCCCAGCGGCTATTGGTCGATCGTTGTCGATTGCAGCGACCTATGGATCGAACTGTCACTGCTCGAGGCTCGCGTTCAAGGGGAGTTTAAGGGAGCCCTAGCGCTCCAGCTTTCGCTTGCAAACTCTCAAAAAGTTTTCGTAGAGAGGCACGAACATTCGGGCCTCTTCATTCAGGATTCGTGCGTCCTCAAGAACCGATGCCGGGCGTGGCCCTGATGCGCGCATTCTGTCCGAGTAGACCGATAGAAAACTTCCACCTTGAACGGGAACTGTTTTCCCTACCAGGTGATTGGACATCCTTTTTGCCGCCTCATATAGGATTACAAGCTCCGCTTGAAGGGTAGGGTCGAGAAATTCTTTTTCTGGTTGGTCCCACGATTCATAAAAGCGATATAGAGGCTTTATTTCACCGGCAATAAAGGCATCACCGAAGTCCTGCTCTCGAAGCAGCCGTACCGTCGGTTCAAAGGGGAGCACTGTCTGAAATTCTTGGAACAACCGCTGGTCGTGGCTTGGTTCTGTCCTGCCGCCAGAACTGATTGGACGGAGCTGAGGGTAATGTTGAAACAGCCTCGTCTCATCGCGTGTGAGGTCAGACCAAACGTCATTCCAAAATAGGACAGCAACCTCGAATCCTCCTGTGGCTTTGCGAGACTCGGACATCGTCCGCACCTGATACTGCACTGCTTTATCGGACTCTGCTGAGGTTGCGATGAATAGAGAGGCTAAGCGAGGTTGGAATGACTCAGCCTTTTCGACCTCTTCGTTGATTATCTTTGGCGAGATCCCAGACCACGTATTTTTGCACTGGATCCCAACGAGCCGACCTTCGTGATCGTTGCCGTAGATGTCGACACCATCTTGACGTTGGCCCTGGCGACCGTGGCGAGTGAAATCTGGATTAGCCCAACGATTCTTTGCCGCAGAGCAGACTATTTCCTCGAACTCATCCCATGATCGCGGTGGGGCCACGCGTAAATCGGCAAGGGTCGGCACCTTTACATCTCCATGAATGGTTGGCTAGTGGGGCAGGAGAGTATAAGACTTCTCCACCGTAGTCATGCGCATGTGGGCGCAAGTCGTATATGGACGAGGCAGGTTTTGGTTCAGGGATACATTTAGGGATGCGTTTTCGAAGTTAATGCCGTAAAGCCCAGTAATAATTGGTAAAAAATGGCTATATTCGACTCCTGTCTCCACACTGTCTGCCTCTCTCCAATTCAGCTTCATGTGGTGAGGTAGGCCTGTCTCGTGATAGGTCAACTGCTCACTCTCTACGACGTAGGCAATTTCTCGCAGCCTCCATTGCCTTTTCCCAACCGTCCTAAGCTTGCATTAGCAGTCCCCAAGGAATAAATTCCCTCCGTCGCCGAAGCATCGGCGACGCGACCTTGGCCGGTCGGAATCGAAAGGCGCAACAGCGCCCAGTCTTCATCGCAGGCGCTTTTTTTGTGCCCGCGATGTCGCGTCATGGCGGTGGTGCGCGGGACACCTTCGGGTGTGCCGGGCCCCTTTCGTCCCGGTCGGCCAACCCGCGTACTGCTGCCACCTAAACTTGCTTGGCCGCGAGCGGTGGCAGTTCCACAACGAAAGGAACTCATGCATGACCACCAAGATACTGAGGATCCTCGCATCCGCTCTCCGCCGCCCAACCCCCGCGGCCACCCCATCCCCAACCTTCTACCCGATCGACAGCCACTCCCTCGCCACCCGCGCCAACCGGGAGGTGCCCCATGCCTGACCATGAACGCCTGTCTACCCTCCAGAGCTACGTCTGGACCCTCGAACTGCTAGGCGAGGCGCTGGTCCAGCACGACGAGGTGCTGGAGTGCGAACACAACCCGCAACTGAGCTTCCGCAACACAGCGGGCATCCACCAGGCGATCCGGATCATCAGCCGGTTGGCCAGCGAGCAGTTCGGCAAGCTGGAGGCGATGAAAGAAGAGTGTGTTTCTAGAGACTGATGCCGCGCATCATCGGGGCCGCGTTGCGGCCCTATTGCGTGGCGTGCCCTGATCGAGCGCCACTTGCACCGCCCGGTTTTCAACCAATCGCCAGAACAATATGGCTGCTTCACCCACCCCCATCTCGTATCATCAGCGCCTTCGCATCCGGAACGAACTGTGTGAAATCGCCAACTGGAAAAGCGCCAACTGCCGCTGATGGGCCGAAGTGGGACGTCGCCGAGGCTGTCAATCAGCTCTCGTGGGACGACTTGCGCATCATCAAGACGCTCAGTGATTGCGGCAATCGTGCGGCGACGGCCAAGAAGCTTGGCATCAATGTCTCCACCGTTTCGCGCCGGGTTGCCCAGGTCGAGCGAACGCTCGGCATCGCGCTGTTCGACCACCGCAAATCAGGCTATCTGCTCACCGCCGAGGGCGCGGAATTGCGCGCACTCGCCGAGCGCGTGGAGCTGGATATTGTCAGCGTCACGCGGCGTGTTTCACGTTCAGGCCAAGGCCCGCTGGGGAAACTTCGCATCACCACCAGCGACTCGCTGCTGCTGTACTTCTTCACCCCCATCATCGCGGACTTCAAGGCCCTGAACGAGGGGATCAGCCTCGAGGTGCTGGTGGGCAATGAAACCCTCAGCCTCGCCCGGGATGAATCGGATATCGCCATTCGAGCGACGAGAAAACCTGCGGAAAGCCTGGTGGGCCGTAAACTGGCGAACATTGCCTGGGCACCGTACTGCAGCGTCAAGCAGGTGACTGCCGAGCCCCTGTTCGCAGAGGGGCAGGCATGGGTGTCGTACTCGGCGGCGCTCTGCGGTTTGCGGGCGACAAGCTATGTCGAAAGCCGGGTCGCCGCGGAGCGCATTGCCTACCGCACCGACTCGGTTGCAGCCGCAAGTGTCGCCATCGCGGCGGGCCTGGGGTATGGATTCCTGCCCTGCATGTTGGGCGACATCACCCCGGGGTTGGTACGCGCAGGCCCGGTGGTGCCAGAGCTTCAGGACGAATTGTGGCTGCTGACGCACCAGGACATTCGCAAGTCGTGGCGCGTCAAAGCATTCATGACTTTCTGCGCCGCTGCCGTGGCCAGTCAAAAGCCCTTGGTCGAGGGGCAGTCGGTACTCCCGGTCAGCTGATCGCAACCGGGAGTGCAGCTTAGATTTCCCGGGCGCCAATCACGGCCTTGCAGGCGATCTCGATCAGCTGCGGGCGCTGGGCAAGCCGCGACACCCCAATGATATTGCTCGCGCACTGAGGTCGCTCAGTGCCATAGGCCGCCTTGCGCACTTTGCCGACCACCGCGAAGGCAGCGTCCATGTCCAGTACATAAAGCGTTTCCTCGACAACGTCTTGCAGCGTCGCGCCATACAAGGCGAGCAGCTTTGAGATGTTGTCGTAGGCGACCTGCATCTGCTCGCCCATCGACGAGAAATCACTGGGCTTGCCGTCGGCGTTCAGCGGCGCCGGGGCCAGCAGATTACCGGCCTCGTCATGGTTGAACTGGCCAGAGACGTAGATCTCGTTGCCTACCCGCCGTGCCTGCGGATAGCCATACGCCTCCTCCCAGGCAACGCCCCAGTAGGCGGTCTGTTTATTGAACGGTTGTGAAGCTGCCATTGCATTCTCCTGCACATGACGGACCGGCTTGATCCGAATGGAACGGCGAATGCTAGCAGCGCGACCGCGTATTCAATGGCGCAAAAATGAGCCGGTAGAGGCGCAAAAGTGCGCCACCGAGAGGCGCTTTGTTTCGTTATCGTTTGCTCGTCCTCAAGCAACGACGCTGAGGCGAGCACTCGTGGCTACGGTGATGCCCGCAACGTGCGGGCCCCGAAACGGGTGCGATCGAACTTCATCAAATTGAAAGGAAACAACAATGAGCAATCCTAAGACTGAAGTCCTGACCCCGTTCAACAGCCAGCTGATCTTCATCGATCAGCAGCCGCAGATGGCCTTCGGCGTCCAGAGCATCGACCGGCAAACGCTGAAGAACAACACCGTTGGCCTGGCCAAGGCCGCGAAGATTTTCAATATCCCCACCACCTTCACCACGGTCGAGACGCAAAGCTTCTCGGGCCACACCTACCCCGAGCTGCTCGCGGTGTTCCCCGACGCGCCGCTGCTGGAGCGCACCTCGATGAACTCCTGGGATGACCAGAAGGTGCGCGACGCACTCAAGCGCAATGGCCGCAACAAGATCATCGTCTCCGGCTTGTGGACCGAGGTCTGCAACGCCACCTTCGCCCTGTCGGCCATGAACGATGCCGGCTATGAAATCTATATGGTCGCCGACGCCTCCGGCGGCACCACCAAGGAAGCCCACGATTACGCCATGCAGCGCATGATCCAGGCCGGCGTGGTGCCGGTGACCTGGCAGCAGGTACTGCTGGAATGGCAGCGGGACTGGAAGAACCGCGACACCTATGACGCCGTGATGGAGCTGGTCAAGGAGCATTCCGGTGCCTATGGCATGGGCGTCGACTACGCCTACACCATGGTGCACAAGGCGCCTGAGCGCGTTCAGCATGGCCCCACCTTGGCGCCTGTCGCTGCTGTCTGAGCCTTTGCCAGCCCCTGCCATGGGGGCTGTTCACTGACGTGCGAAGGGTGCGCAGTGGGCTGATCCGAATCAACGAGCCTGGCCTGGAACCTCTGGGGTTTCCAGCGCCCAGCGCTGTTCGCGTCAGGCGCTCGCATCCTGCTACCTGGATTGATGGGTGTGTATGAACAAGGACAACTCTACCGTGCTGGCGACGCTCACTCTGGCTTCGACAGGGCAGCTCAAATCCTGGCAGTTGAGAACGGCCAAACAGCTGATGCTGGACAGGCTGGATACCTGCCTATCAGTGACTGAAATCGCCCAAGCGTGCGCCTTGTCGCGCAGTCACTTCTCACGCATGTTCAAGGAAAGTACCCGGATGTCCCCGCAACAATGGTTGCGTGAGCAGCGGGTGATGAAGAGCAGGGAGCTATTGAAGACTTCGACGATGTTGCTCGCAGAGATCGCACTGGAATGCGGCTTCTGCGATCAATCGCACTTCTGCCGCACCTTCGTGAAGGCTGAAGGCATGACACCAAAGGCTTGGCAGCAACAAGCCATTGCCTGAGGTGTAACCCCCTTGCAAACCAATTTGTTAAAGCGACAGATTATTTCTAAAAATATTGCGCACTAAATTATTGCGCAATAAGTGATTGCGAATTGTTGGCGTACAAACAGTGAAATCGCCAACAGCATTCCCCGAATACATCAAATGTGAGGAAAGCCATGAACGTTCTCTACACCGCAGTCGCCACCGCAACCGGTGGTCGCGATGGCCGAGCCATCTCCAGCGACAAGCACCTCGACGTGAAACTGGCCACGCCGAAGGAATTGGGCGGTGCCGGTGGTGATGCCACCAACCCTGAGCAACTGTTCGCTGCGGGTTACTCGGCCTGCTTCATCGGTGCGCTGAAGTTCGTCGCCGGCCAGCGCAAACGCAGCATTCCAGCCGACGCCTCGATCACGGCACAGGTCGGCATTGGCCAGATCCCAGGCGGCTTTGGCCTGGATATCGACCTGCACATCAACCTGCCAGGCCTGGAGCACGCCGATGCGCAAGCGTTGGTGGAGGCGGCCCACCACGTGTGCCCGTACTCCAACGCCACCCGTGGCAACGTCGATGTCCGTCTGCACGTCACCGTCTGACCTACCGCCTCAGCAGAAACAGGGGATTTTAAATGAACGTTTTGACCAAAGCACTCGCGGGCTCGCTCCTTGCCTTGTCGATCGGTAACGCATTCGCCGACGCTGGCGTCGAGCACAACACCCAGGCATTCCTCGATGCCTTGAACGCGGGCAGTGGCAAACCCATCGAGCAGCTTTCGCCGAAGGATGCCCGTGCGGTGCTGAGCGGCGCCCAGGCCGGGGTGAAACTGACGCTGCCCAAGGCGGATGTCAGCGAGAAGACCATCACCGTCGATGGCCAGGCCATCCGCTTGACCATCGTGCGCCCGGCGGGTGTGAAGGGGACCTTGCCGGTGTTCATGTACTTCCACGGCGGTGGCTGGGTGCTCGGCGACTTCCCGACCCATGAGCGCCTGGTGCGCGACCTGGTCGTCGAGTCCGGGGCGGTGGCGGTGTTCGTCAACTACACCCCGTCCCCAGAGGCGCACTACCCGACGGCGATCAACCAGGCCTACGCGGCAACCCGATGGGTGGCCGAGCACGGCAAGGACATCAATGTCGACGGCAAGCGCCTGGCGGTCGCGGGCAACAGCGTCGGCGGCAACATGGCCGCGGTGGTCAGCCTGATGGCCAAGGATAAAGGCACCCCGGCCATCAAGTACCAGGTGCTGCTGTGGCCGGTGACCGACGCCAACTTCGAGACAGGGTCGTACAACCAGTATGCCGAGGGGCACTTCCTCACCCGCAACATGATGAAGTGGTTCTGGGACAACTACACCACCGACCCCAAGCAACGTGCCGAGATCTACGCCTCGCCGCTGCGCGCGACCACCGAGCAGTTGAAAGGCCTGCCGCCAGCGCTGGTGCAGACCGCGAGTGCCGATGTGCTGCGTGATGAAGGGGAAGCCTATGCGCGCAAGCTGGACCAAGCCGGCGTGCCGGTCACGGCGGTGCGCTACAACGGCATGATCCATGACTATGGCTTGCTGAACGTGGTCAGCCAGGTGCCGGCGGTACGCGCTGCAATGCTGCAGGCAGGCGAGGCGCTGAAAGTGCATTTGAAGTGAGCCCACCCAAGCCCGCAGGTGGATGCCATGAACGGGCGATCAATGCGGGAAACGAAAAAGCCGCCAGTCAGTTAGCGCTTCGTCGCACTTATTGGGGCTGCTTTGCAGCCCTTCGCGGGTAAACCCGCTCCTACACGTACAGCGCTCGATTCAGCGTTTGCGCAATCCTGTAGGAGCGGGTTTACCCGCGAAGGGTCGCGGAGCGACCCCAATGGGCTTAACTGACTGGCAGCGGGTTTTTGGGGCGGCAACGTATCGTCAGGCGTCCCTACCAGAACCACCCACCCCGCGCGAGCTCCTGCTCGCAGCTCCGGTACTGCGCCCCAAACACCGACGCCCGCGCCTGCACCTTCTGCGAGACGTTCTTCAGCCACGGCTTGGCGTCGTAGCTGCGGTTGCGGTAGCCGCCCCAGCCTTCGTGGTAATTCAGGTACTGGCCATAAGCGTCCCATTTGGACACGCCGTTGACCTGCTGGCTCTTCTGCATGTACCAGCCCATGAAGTCGATCGCGTCGGCGAAGTCGTCGCGGGCGGCGCCCCAGCCGCCGGCATCGCGCTTGTAGTCGGCCCAGGTCTCGTCCTTGGCCTGGGCGTAGCCGTAGGCGCTGCTGACCCGGCCCCAGGGGATGAAACCCAGGAAGTAGTAGCGCGGCGGCAGGGCGTCGTGCTTGAACGAGGACTCCTGGTACATCATCGCCATCGGCACCTGCACCGGCGCACCCCAGCGCGCCTGCATCTTCAGCGCCGCCTCGTGCCATTTCGGCTTCTCGCGGAAGATCTCGCAGAGGTTGTCGGGGTTGGCCGGGGGCTTGGTGGCGCAGCCGGCAAGCAGCAGGAGCAGGGCTGGCAGCAAGAGCCGAAGCATGGACGGTTTCCTTTGGCAGACGTCGGGGCGCGGGTTGTTGGCGCTTTATACAGGCTTTGGGGAGGCATATGAATCAGCGGCCGGTTGCGCGATGCCGAGCTGGACAGGGTGGGGCGGTCGTCGCCCATGTCTCGACGGGTAAGCGTATTGGGTTTATATTTCTTTGAAATATCATGGAATCGTAAACCGAGGGGGACAGCTGATGATCGGCGAGCGGCTCAAACGTGCCCGCGCTGCTGCTGGCCTGTCGATGCAGGCGCTAGGTGATCAGGTGGGCGTGAGCGCCAACATGATCAAGAAGTATGAACATGACCAGAGCATGCCCAGTTCCGGCGTGCTCGTGCGCTTGTGCAAGGCGCTGTCGGTGCGCGCCGAGTACTTTTTTCGCCCTGCCAAGGTCGAGCTGGCGGGTGTCGAATATCGCAAGCGTTGCAGCACGCCCAAGGCGATCCTCAAGCGCATCGAGGCCGATGTGCTGGATCAGGCGGAGCGTTGGCAGGAGCTGATCAATCTATGGCCGGATTATCCCGTGCAGGCGTTCAGCGCGCCGGCAGGGCTGCCCGCACAGTTGGATTCGCTGCAGATGGTCGACAACCTGGCGGATCAGGTGCGGCAGCTGTGGGGCCTGGGGGCGAGCCCGATTCCCGATTTGATCGACGTGCTGGAGACACATGGGATTCTGGTGATCATCACCCAGGTCGATGCACAGGCGAAGTTCGATGGCTTGCAGGCCAGCGTGGCGGGGCAGCCGGTCATTGTGGTGTCGGCGGACTGGCCGGGTGACCGGCAGCGGTTCACCCTGGCCCACGAACTTGGCCACCTGCTGATGCACGGTCGGTTGGCCGAAGGGCTGGACGAGGAAAAGGCCTGTAACCGTTTCGCTTCGGCATTGCTGGTGCCGGCCAGCGCCATGCGGCAGCATCTGGGCAACAAACGCCACATGCTGGAGGTGCGCGAGTTGTATCTGCTCAAGGCGGAATTTGGCCTCAGCATGCAGGGTTGCCTATACCGCGCCGGGGACCTGGAGATCATCCAGCAGGCTGTGCGTGAGCGGCTGTTCATGGTCTTCGTCAAACAGGGTTGGCGTAAGCAGGAGCCTGGGGAGGCGTACCGGCAGGAAACCACGCGGCTGTTCCAGCAACTGGTCTACCGCGCGTTGGGGGAAGGGATTGTCGGCGAGTCCAAGGCGGCGGAGCTGCTGGGCATGACGGTCTATCAGTTCCACCAGGCGCGCAAACTGGAGTTACTGGATGCAGCTGCTCATCAGTGATGCCAACATCCTGATCGACCTTGAAGAGGGCGAGCTACTGGCCCAACTCTTCACGCTGCCTTACCAGTTCACTGTGCCGGATATCCTCTATTTCGATGAGCTTGAAGCCCAGCATGCGCATCTGCTGGGCCTGGGGCTCGAGCTGGCTGAGCTCAACCCTGCCACCATGCTCTATGCCGTGGAGTTGGTTGGTCGGGTCAGGGGGCCTAGCCGCAACGATTGCTTCGCGTTGGCGCTGGCAAGGCAGGAGAAATGCCCGTTGCTATCTGGGGACAAGGCGTTGCGCAAAGCGGCTTTGCTGGAAGAGGTTGAGGTGAAGGGCACGCTCTGGGTGGTTGAGGAGCTTGTTCGAGGAGAGGTGATCTCTGTTGACCAGGCCCATGAGGCCTATCGAAGGATGCGGGCGAATGCACGTCGGCTGCCCTGGGTGGTTGCTCATCAACGTCTGGATGAGTTCTATCGATAGCGGCTGAAGTGCTCCCCGAAAAGCCCTAACTCCCTGACCCCAGCCATTCCACTCGCTCCCTCAGTTCATCGAGCGCCATCTGGACGCACTCATCCTGGCTGTTGTCCAGGCTCAGGAACAGGGAAGCCGCATCGGCACGGTTGCTGGATGTATCCAGGGTATCGTCCATCGACTGGCTGGGGTGCAGCGAGCCATCGGCAAGCAGCGCATCAAGACGCCGCTTGGTCATACCGTAGACGGGCTGCGCGGGCGCGGCCAGGAGCGTTTGGTTGGCCCGGGCCGTTTCACCGGCCAGGAAAATGCCGTGGCCGAGAGGTAGCTCGGCAGAAATTGCGACTTTACGTTTCACCGGGGAGCGCAGGTAAGGCCGAGCCTGTTTGAACAGCTCGGGTGTGCTGGCGCTGAAGGTATTGGTCTGCACCGCGCCTTTGGGTTGGCTATGTAAACCTGAGTAGTGAACAAATCAAAAAATGGGTTAGCAGGTGACGATTCGTCGGACGGAAAAGGGGACGAATCTCTCTACCGCGGACGGGTGAGAAATACCTGTCCCCTCACCCTGACTCGCTCAATGCCTATGCCGATGATGAACATCCGGAAAATGCGCATGGCTATGTCGAATCGGCGCATGCACATGCGGGTGACTGTGCGGCTCGCTGCCATCCAACTCGAAGTCGTGCTCATGCTGATGGTGCTCATCGTGCGTATGCCGGTGGCTGTGATCGAGGGGCTCATGCTGATGTTCGTGAACATGATTTTCCATCAGGTGAATCCACACACCCAAGGCCATCAACGCCGCGGCGAGCAGGAACGTCACGGACACCGACTCACCCAGCATCAGAATTGCGACCGCCGCGCCCAGGAACGGCGCCGTGGAAAAGTACGCCCCGGTGCGAGCGCTCCCCAACCCGCGAAGGGCCAGGACGAACAGCACCAGGCTGACGCCATAGCCGAGAAACCCAACCAGCAGGATCGACCCCAACGTTGCCACGGCTGGCAGTTGCGAGCCGATGGCCAGGGCCAGGCCGCCATTGACCACGCCCGCCGCCAGGCCTTTGCTGCCGGCGATGAACAGCGCGTCCGAGGCGGAGACCTTGCGGGTCAGGTTGTTGTCGATCGCCCAGCACAGGCAGGCGAATGCCACCGCCAGCGGCCCGGTCCAGTCATGGGCGGTCGTGGTCTCCTGTGGCCATGACAGCACGACGCCGCCCAGGACGATGGCGATCATGCCGATCACGATCCGGCGGTCGGCGTTTTCCTTGAACACCACCCACGCCAGCACTGCCGTGAGGACCGACTCGAGGTTCAGCATCAACGATGCGGTTGCCCCGGCTGTGCGAGTGAGGCCGAACATCAGCGCCACAGGGGCAAGCACGCCGCCGAAGAAAATGGCACCCAGCAACCAGGGCCACTCTCCGGCAGGCAGCCCGGGCCGCTGCCAGCCGTGATCGCGCACAAGGCGGACGAGGGTCAGGCCGACGCCGCTGCCCAGGTAGAGCAGCCCGGCCAACAGGATGGGCGGGGTATCGACACCCAACAACTTGGCGAGCGGCGTGCTTGCGCCAAACAGCGCGGCTGCAACCAACGCGTAGAGAACACTCAGATTCATGATGGGGCCACCCTGTCAGGCTCATTGCGTGCAGGGGAGCATCATAGCGTTGCCTGGGTATGCGTTATGTGAAGAGTGGACTCACGTCCGGCTGGATGCTGGGGCGCCCTGTGGCCCAATCGCGGGGCAAGCCCGCTCCCACGCAAAGGCCTCCATGGTTCTCGTAGCGTTGATGGCGATGTTGTCTTTTGGATAGCGGTCGAGCAGAGTCTGGCTACCTTGTCAGGAGACGTCCATGCCACCAGCCGTTTTCGCCGCCGCCCAATGCGCCATTCGTGATGGCGACATCCCCGCCAACCTGGCCTTGCACCTGGCGTTCATGCGCCAAGCCCATGAGCAGGGGGTGGACCTGTTGCTCTTCCCCGAACTGTCGCTCACGGGCTACGCCCCCGCCGTGTCCAGTGGCCTGGCGCAGGACCTGGACACGCCGCTGCTGGCGCCACTGCGCCAGTTCGCCCAGGCAGCGGGCATGACCACGGTGGTCGGGATGCCGCTCAAGGTGCCGGGCCAGGACAAGCCGCAGATTGCGGCCTGCATCCTCCAGCCGGATGGCTCGATTGCGGCCTATACCAAGCAGCACCTGCATACCGGCGAGGACGTGTTCTTCAGTGCGGGGAGCGGCGGCGAGTTGTTGTCCGTCGCTGGGCTGTCCGTGGCCTTGTCGGTATGCGCCGATTTCAGCCATCCGGAGCATGCCGCCCAGGCGGCGCAGCGTGGCGCGCAGGTGTACGCGACGGGTGTGCTGATCGGGGAGGGAGGGTATCCGGCGGATAGCGCCTTGCTGCAGGGGCATGCGCAGCGACATGCGATGGCGGTGCTCATGGCCAATCATGGCGGTACCACGGGAGGCTGGGCGGCGGCTGGGCGCAGCGCGTTCTGGGACGAGCAGGGGCGGTGTGTTGCCGCTGCTTCAGTGGCCGGGAATCGGCTGTTGGTTGTTTCTGGGCAGTCGGGCGAATGGCAAGGACGCGAGGTGTTCGTGTCTCTGGATGTCGCTGATCCAGCCTGAAATCACTTGGCCAATCGCTCGGCCGCTTTGCGGTAAACCTGGTCCCGCTCACGTTTATCCACGGCGATCACGAACACCACGACTTCCTGGTCGATGACCTGATAGATCATTCGATAGCCACTGCTGCGCAGCTTGATCTTGTAGCAGTCCGCAAATCCATGCAGACGGTTAGCTTCGACCCTCGGGTTGAGTAACACGGTTGCCAGCTTCTTCTTGAGTTGTTGCCGAATGGTGTCGCCGAGCTTCTGCCATTCCTTGAGTGCGCGCGCATCGAAATCGAGGTTATAGGTCATCCAGCGTTACCCTTATCCTCTGCGGCGCGGCCAGGCGTTCGCGTACCGTGGCGAGCAGTGCTTCGTCCTCTTCGGTCAGCAACACGGGCTTGAACGGCAGTTGCCCGCGCTCAGCGACGTATTGCAGTGCCTGGCGCATCAGCTCGGAAGGGGTTACACCCAGTTTTTCCAGCTCACGGTAGGCGCGGACCTTGAGTTCGTCGTCGATACGCACATTGATGGACGCCATGCTTGCAGTCTCTTTGTAATGACAGTGGTCTGTACAATGAGCCAAAGCAGTCTGTTGGGCAAGGGTGGCAACGAGATTACCGACAGGCGTATTACTCGTTGAACTCCGGAGCGACGTCGGGCTGCCGGGAGGGCGATTTCGAGGTGGCCGTTTCGAACCACACCGGCCACGAACTGCGATGCCGGCTCTCCACTTGCACGCAAGGAATCAACCGCTCGCGTAACACCTCGGTCCTGCCCACGCTCACCGCCAGCCGATACTTGGCACTGTGCACGCACTCCCGGTCGCCAAACTCGCAACGGTCCAGGCTCGTGCCGCCGCATGGCCCGTTCGCCAGGCCTTTGGGGCAGGTCTCGGGGCAGATGTAGAGCGTGTCCTCCAGCCGGCAGCTGCCGCAGGTGTCGCAGCCCACCATCGGGCGCTTGATGCTCCGTTCCATTTGATGCAGCCACTGCGCTGCCGTGGCGTTGGCCCAAAGTGGTCGGGTCACGGCCCAGCCAAAGGCCTTGCTCAGGGCCGTGGTGCGGCTGAACAGCTGATGATGCATCGCCGAAAACAGGTGGTAGCGGGCCTTTTCCTTGTTCGATGCAGTGATCTGCCGCTGCCCGAGGCGCCAGGCGTGCCCCGGTGGGTGGAAGGTCACCGGCGCCAGGTCGGGTTCCTGCCAGGCGGCTTGCCAAGCCGGGGCCCAATCTTCCAGTGAGGTGAACTGCGGCTGCAGCGCGTCGATGGCCTGCTCCAGCGCTTCGAACTGCGCCACCTCATGGATGCCGGACAGGTGCACGCCGGCATAGCCCTTCAACTTCAGGCCGATTACCTGCAACGCCAGGCGATGGTTGGCGCGCTCCTTGGCGTAGGCCTTGGACACCGCCGTCTCGGCGGCGAGCAGTGCGCGCATCGACGGCGTGACGGTCACCCCGGCGACATGCTCGAGCATCCCGGCGCGGCCTTCGGTCAGCGCCATGATGCAGGCCATCAGCGGTTTGGGGCGAGGCTGGCGCTGCATCCAGTCGTAGGCTTCCTGGTGTTTCGCGAAGTCGAAACCGAGTTGCAGGATGAACAGGTCGGCGCCGGCGGCGAGTTTCTTTTCGGCCTTGCAGTATTGCGCGCCGCCTTCGGCTTCCTGGTACTTGAACGGGTTGAGCGCGGCGGCCAGCAGCCAGTGGGGGCGGGCCTGGCGGACGGTCTGCAGGGCGGCGACGGATTCCAGGTAGCGCACCGGCCGTTCGCCCGGGTTGTGGCCGGGCAGGCGGTCGCCGGTGAGCAGCAGGAGCTGGTCGAGGCCGGCGGCGTCCATGCGTTGCAGTTGGGCGAGCAGGTCGCGGCGCTCGCGGTCCTTGCCGGAGAAGTGCAGCAGGGCCGGGACGGGGTTCGCGAGGCTGCCGAAGGCCTCCAACGGTGACATGTCCAGGGCGCTGCCGACGCGGTCGCCGATGGCCACGGTCAGCGGCCAGCCGCACAGCCGGGTGCGGGCCATGAGGGTTTGGAGGGTGGCGAAACGCTCGGCGCTGGGCTTGGGGACGAATTCCAGGATGCAGGCGAAGGCGTTGGCGTCCAGGGTCGTTTTCAGCAGGCTCATGGGGTGCGGGCTACCGGAGTGGGGCAGGGTGGCAGTGTGCGGCAGATTGGTGGGTGGGGCATGTCTGATTGCGCGGGGGAGTGTGCTGGTTGAGACATTCACCGGGCTCTTGTAGGAGCGGCTTTAGCCGCGATGCAGGCGACGCGGTGCCTGTTACCCGCTTCGCGGGTGATCGCGGCTGAAGCCGCTCCTACAGGGGTCTTCGTCTGACCACCGATCATGAACAGATCTTGAGTTCATCTCAAATTTTATGAGTTTGTCTCACCTTGCCCCAGCGCCCAGAATCCCCTCATTCACTTTTAAGGATCGAGGGACGACAACATGGCACTGGCACACAACCTGGGGTTTCCGCGCATCGGCCGCGACCGTGAGCTGAAGAAAGCCCAGGAGGCCTTCTGGAAGGGCGAGCTGGACGAAGCCGGCCTGCGTGCCGTGGGCCGTGGCCTGCGCGCCGCGCACTGGCAGGTGCAGAAGGCGGCCGGCATCGAGCTGCTGCCGGTGGGCGACTTCGCCTGGTACGACCAGGTGCTCACCCACTCGCTGACGTTCGGTGTGGTCCCGGAGCGCTTCCGTGCCAAGGACGGTGCCAAACCGACCCTGCAAACCTTGTTCGCCATGGCCCGGGGCGTCAGTGACAGCTGCTGCGGTGGCGCCCACGCCCAGGAAATGACCAAGTGGTTCGACACCAACTACCACTACCTGGTCCCCGAATTCTGCGCCGACCAGCAGTTCGCCCTGAGCTGGGAGCAGCTGTTCGAAGAGGTCGAGGAAGCCAAGGCCCTGGGCCATGCGGTCAAGCCAGTGGTGATCGGCCCGCTGACCTACCTGTGGCTGGGCAAGACCAAGGGCGCCGACTTCGACAAGCTGGAACTGCTCGACCGCTTGCTGCCGCTGTATGACCAGATCCTCAACCGCCTGGCCGGCCAGGGGGTGGAGTGGGTGCAGATCGACGAGCCGATCCTCGCCCTCGACCTGCCGCAGGACTGGAAGAACGCCTACGAGCGCGTCTACAACATCCTCCAGCGCGCACCGCTGAAAAAGCTGATCGCCACCTACTTCGGCGGCCTGGAAGACAACCTCGGCCTTGCCGCCAACCTGCCGGTCGATGGCCTGCATATCGACCTGGTGCGTGCCCCGGACCAGTACCCGACCATCCTCGACCGCCTGCCGGCCTACAAGGTGCTGTCGCTGGGCGTGGTCAACGGCCGCAACGTCTGGCGCTGCGACCTGGAGAAGGCGCTGGACGTGCTGCGCCATGCCCACGAGCGCCTGGGCGATCGCCTGTGGGTGGCGCCGTCGTGTTCGCTGCTGCACAGCCCGGTGGACCTGGATCGTGAAGACAAGCTCGATGACGAGCTGAAGAGCTGGCTGGCCTTTGCCGTGCAGAAGTGCCAGGAAGTGGCGCTGCTGGCCAAGGCGGTCAATCAACCTGAGGCCGACGATGTGCTCGCCGCACTGGCGCAGAGCCGTGCCGTGCAACACAGGCGCGCTACCTCGCCACGCATTCACAAACCTGCGGTGCAGGCCCGTGTTGCCGCGATCAAGCCGGCAGACAGCCAGCGTGCATCGGCCTTCGAGCAGCGTATCGCCAAGCAGCGTGCCGGTCTGGACCTGCCGGCGTTTCCGACCACCACCATCGGTTCGTTCCCGCAAACCTCGGCGATCCGTCTGGCGCGTCAGTCGTTCAAGCAGGGCAAGCTGACGGAAGCGGACTACGTCGAGGCGATGCACAGTGAGATCCGCCATGCGGTGGAGATCCAGGAGAACCTGGGCCTGGACGTTTTGGTGCACGGCGAGGCTGAGCGCAACGACATGGTCGAGTACTTCGCCGAGCAACTGGACGGCTATGTGTTCACCCGCTTCGGTTGGGTGCAGAGCTACGGTTCGCGCTGCGTGAAGCCGGCGGTGATCTTCGGTGACCTGAGCCGTCCGAAGCCGATGACCGTGGAGTGGATCACCTATGCCCAGGGCCTGACCCGCAAGGTGATGAAGGGCATGCTGACGGGCCCGGTGACCATGCTGATGTGGTCCTTCCCGCGCGAGGACGTGAGCCGCGAAGTGCAGGCCCGCCAGCTGGCGCTGGCAATCCGCGACGAGGTGGTGGACCTGGAAGCGGCGGGCATCAAGATCGTGCAGATCGACGAGGCCGCTTTCCGCGAGGGGCTGCCGCTGCGCCGCAGTGCCTGGCCGCATTACCTGGAATGGGCGACCGAGGCGTTTCGCCTGTGCGCCTCGGGCGTGCGTGATGAAACGCAGATCCACACCCACATGTGCTACAGCGAGTTCAATGACGTGATCGAGTCGATCGCGGCGATGGATGCCGATGTGATCACCATCGAGACCTCGCGCTCGGACATGGAGCTGCTGGAGGCCTTCGAGCGCTTCGCCTACCCGAACGAGATCGGGCCTGGCGTTTACGACATCCACTCGCCACGGGTGCCGGCCAAGGAGGAGATGGTCAAGCTGCTGCGCAAGGCGGCCCAGCGGATTCCGGCCGAGCGGTTGTGGGTCAATCCGGATTGCGGCTTGAAGACCCGCGCTTGGCCGGAGACCGAGGCGGCGTTGGTGAACATGGTGGCGGCGGCCCGCGAGTTGCGCGCAACGGTTTGAAAGCGTTTGGGGGCGCTTTGCGCCCCTTTCGCGGCTCAAGGCCGCTCCTACAGGGGATCGCGGTCGACTGTAGGAGCGGCCTTGAGCCGCGAAAGGGCTGCATGGCAGCCCCGGGATCGTTCAGGCACCATCGAACTTTCGACTGTGATCAGAGCGTACGGCCATGAAATCCATCCACCTCAGCCTCATCTGCCACGCCCGCACCGAGGCACAACGGGTGGGGCGCTTTGCCCTCGACGACGATCCGCTGCGCGATCTGCCGTCTCCTCTCATCGAACGATCCACTACCGCCTGCTGCCTCACCGCGCCGGAGCTACGTGCCCGGCAAACGGCAGAGAGCGTGGCCGCGACCATCGACGAAGGCCTGCGCGACTGCGACCTGGGTACCTGGAAAGGCAAGCCGCTCAAGCAACTGGACGAGCGTGAGCTCCAGGCGTGGCTCACTGACCCGCAGGCCGCCCCCCATGGTGGCGAATCGATTGCCGCCCTGTGCCAGCGTGTCGCCCGTTGGATGGACAGCGCCCTGGGCGAGGGTGAATGGATCGCGGTCACCCACCCCTTCGTCATCCGCGCCGCGATGCTGCATGCGCTGGGCGCGCCTTTCGCGTCGTTCCATCGCATCGACGTGCCGCCGCTGGCGCGTGTGCGCTTGAGCCATTACGGCCAATGGCGGCTGCAACTGGGCTGAGGACTGTGCACCGGCTGCTATTGCTGGGGCCGCTTCGCAGCCCATTCGCGACACAAGGCCGCTCCCACAGGTACAGCACCACCCTCAAGCGCGCTGCTGCACCTGTGGGAGCGGCCTTGTGTCGCGAAAGGGGCGCGGAGCGGCCCCATGGCATGCCTAACGCCGAACCAGCGCCGGCACGGCGCGGACATAGATCAACTCGCTCACCAACTCCACCAGCGTCTGGGTGATCACCGCCGCCGCCGCCAATGCGCGGACCGACTCGGGCAGCGCCAACGCCAGCGGCAGCACCACCAGCGAATTGCGCGTGGCGGCGCTGAAGGTCACGGCCCGTGCTTCGCCTGTGGACAACTTGAACAGCCGCGCCGCCAGCAAACCGAGCACCGGCGCCAACAGCGCGAAGCCGACATACACCGGCACCACCGGCAGCAGGTCGTCCAGGCGGCTGGCCACCACGCCGATCTGCGAGCCGATCACCGCGATCAGCACCAGCGCCATGGCCGGCACCGGCAGCCAGGCCCAGGCGTCGTTCCACTTCGCGACCAGCGCCGAGCGCCGCGCGCCGGCACTGGTGGCGACGGCCAGCAGCAGTGGCAGCACGATCAGCAGCACGAAGGCCTCGATGAAGGGCGCCACGGAGATTTCCACGCTGCTGGCGCCTCCGATCATCAGCGCCAGGTACAACGGCAGCAACGCCAGTTGCACCAGCAGCAGCACCGGCGTGGCGGCGAGGGTCATGCGCGAGTCGCCCTTGCCGATATGGGTGAACACCACCACGTAGTCGATGCACGGCGTCAGCAGCACCAACAGGGCTCCGACCAGCACGGCGGGATGCTCGACCAGCCCGCGAGTCCCGGCCCACACCAGCAGCGGCACCAGCACGAAATTGGCCAGCAGCAGCGCGCCCATGAAGCGTCGGTTGCCCAGGCCCGCGCGCAGGTCGAGGAACGGGATCTGCAGGAACATCGCATACATCAGCACGGCGATGGCCGGGGTCACCAGCGCCTCCAGCGGTTGGGCAACGCCCGGCGCGAGCAGGCCGATGGCGGCGGCGAGCGCCACGGCGATGAAGTAGAGGGGGATCTGATTGCGTTCGAGTTGATCTCTGTCCACGAGTGGCCTGGTTTTTTCGACTGAATTGCTAGGCGGGGCAGGGTACTATCTGGCGCAGTCCATAGGGAGTGATTCGATGCGAATTCTAGTGGTGGGTGCGAGCAAGGGATTGGGTAAGGCACTGGTCGAGGGCCTGGGTGACGCAGGCGATACGCTGATCGGCGTGTCGCGTACCCGGCCGGCGTCGTTGCCGGGCACGGTGCACTGGATCGAGGCTGACCTCGGCCAGCCGCGCCAGGCCGCGACAGTCATCCATGAGGCAGTGGCCAGCGGCGGGCTGGATGCGCTGGTGTACAACGTCGGCATCTGGGAAGAGCGGGCTTTCGAGGAAGGCTACAGCTTCCTCGACGATGACGAGGGGCAGATCGAGCACATGGTCGCCACCAACATCACCGCGCCGCTGCTGTTGATCAAGCGCCTGCTGCCGGTGCTGCTCAAGAGCGAGCGGCCACGGATCATCCTCACCGGCTCCACGTCGGGCCTGCCTGGCAGTGGCCGGCCTGAAGTCACCTTCGGCGCCAGCAAGTTTGGTCTGCGTGGCATTGCCGAGACACTGCGCGAAGGCTTCCGCGACCAGGGCCTTGGCGTGAGCTGCCTGAACCTTGGCTACCTGAATACCGAAGACGGGCTGGACGTGCCGCTGGCGCAGGCCGAGCAGCGGGGCGAGGGTTCGTTGATCCCGCTGCATGATGTGGTGCAGGTGTGCCGGATGATGCTGAGCCTGTCGTCGGCCAGCTACGTGCGCGACATCACCCTGCCTGCGCTGCGGGATGAGCGCTTCTGACATGCCCTGACGGCGGTGGCGCTGCGGGTGGCCCATTCGCCGGCAAGGCCGGCTCTTACAGGTATCGTGTAGACCCCCCGTAGGAGCCGGCTTGCGGCGAACCGGATCAGCCGCGCTCGATCGCCAGCGCCACGCCCTGGCCGCCGCCGATGCACAGGGTTGCCAGGCCTTTCTTGGCATCACGCTTGATCATCTCGTGCAGCAAGGTCACCAGCACCCGGCACCCCGAGGCGCCGATGGGGTGGCCCAGGGCGATCGCGCCGCCGTTGACGTTGACCTTCGCGGCATCCCATTCCAGCTGCTTGCCCACGGCCAGTGCCTGGGCGGCGAAGGCTTCGTTGGCTTCGATCAGGTCCAGCTCGCCCAACTGCCAGCCGGCCTTGGCCAGGCAGCGCTGGGTGGCCGACACCGGGCCGATGCCCATGATCGCCGGGTCTACGCCTGCGCTGGCGTAGGCGGCGATCTTCGCCAATACCGGCAGGCCCAGGGCCTTGGCCTTGCCGGCGCTCATCAGCAGCACCGCGGCGGCGCCGTCGTTGAGGCTGGAGGCGTTGCCGGCGGTGACGCTGCCGTCTTTCTTGAAGGCGGCACGCAGCTTGCCGAGGGATTCGGCGCTGGTGCCGGGGCGGGGTTGCTCGTCGGTGTCGAACACCAGCGGCTCGCCTTTCTTCTGCGGGATGTGGATCGGGGTGATCTCGTCCTTGAAGCGCCCGGCCTCGATGGCGGCCACGGCCTTGCGCTGCGACTCGGCGGCGAAGGCGTCCTGCTGCTCGCGGGTGAGGCTGTATTTTTCCACCAGGTTCTCGGCGGTGATGCCCATGTGGTAGTCGTTGAAGGCATCCCACAGGCCGTCGGTGATCATGCTGTCGATCAGCTGACCGTGGCCCATGCGCTGGCCGGTGCGCGCCGAGGGCATCACGTAGGGCGCCAGGCTCATGCTTTCCTGGCCACCGGCGATCACCACTTCGGCGTCGCCGCAGCGGATGGCCTGGGCGGCCAGGTGCAGGGCCTTGAGGCCCGAGCCGCAGACCTTGTTCAGGGTCAGGGCCGGGACTTCGTAGGGCAGGCCGGCCTTCACGGCGGCCTGGCGGGCGGGGTTCTGGCCGGCGCCGGCGGTGAGCACCTGGCCGAGGATCACTTCGTCGACCTGGGCCGGGTCCAGCTGGGCCTGGGCCAGCAGCTGGCGGATCACGGCAGCGCCCAGCTCGACGGCGGACACGTTGGCCAGGGCCCCCTGGAAGCTGCCGATGGCAGTACGGGTGGCGGCGACGATGACGACTTCGTTCATTGTTGTTCTCCGGGATACGAGCGTGATCGCCACAGCATCCATGGGCGCCGCTTATTTGGGAAGTTTGTTTTTCTTTGCCATTGATCCGAATTTCAAATGAATGGGTGGTGTTGGCGAGGGGCAACTAAGCTTGCTGGCAGCCGTTCACCAGCAAGGCCGGCCTCTCTCCCCAACCCGCAAGGAATCCCGATCATGCGCCAATCCCTGATCCTCCCGATCCTGCTGCTCGCCAGTACCGCGGCCTTTGCCGCCGAACCGAAGTGCACCAGCGCCGACAAGGCCACCTGGCAGGACGCCGACCAGTTCCAGGCCAAGCTCAAGGACGAGGGCTACAAGATCAGCAAGTTCAAGGTCACCAAGGGCAACTGCTACGAGATCTACGGCTTCGACAAGGACGGGCGCAAGGTCGAGATCTACCACGACCCGGTGAGCGGCAAGGCGGTCAAGAGCGAGATCCATAAATGACCGCCAGCGTGCGGCTGTGGGACCCGTTGCTGCGGGTGTGCCACTGGTCGCTCGCTGGGGTGTTCTTCGCCGACTATTTTTTCAACGAGGTGGGTGACGACTGGCACCAGTGGCTGGGCTACTACGCCTGCGCGTGCCTGCTGTTGCGCGTGCTGTGGGGCTTCGTCGGGCCGCGCAGCGCGCGCTGGGCGGATTTCTGGCCGACGCCGGCGCGGCTGATGACTCATGGCCGGGCGCTGTGGCGTGGCGAGCGTTATCACCGCCTGGGGCATACACCGATCGGCGCGCTGGTGATGGTGCTGATGATGCTGGGCATCGCCAGCCTGGGCGTGACGGGCTGGATGATGCTGGAGGTGGATGCGTTCTGGGGCGCCGAATGGCTGGATACCCTGCATAGCTGGCTGGCCGATGGCGTGCTGGCGCTGGTCTGTGTGCACCTGCTGGCGGCGCTGGTGGAGAGTGTGCGGTTGCGCGAGAACCTGCCGTTGTCGATGGTGACGGGGCGGCGGCGGTCCGATGAGCCCTGAATCGGCCCATCGGGGGCAAGCCCAGGGGCCTCTGCAGGAGCGGCTTTAGCCGCGATGCAGGCGACGCGGTGTCGGGTACCCGCTTCGCGGGTGATCGCGGCTAAAGCCGCTCCTACAGGGCATGCGTAAATCCCGAACACCCTGCAAGACAGTTGCTCTCATGACGTGGGAGCGGGCTTGCCCCGCGATGATCGTATCTACACCGCCGGGCACTGGTTGGTCACGCAGTGAATCCCGCCACCTCCGGCCGCGATGGCATCGATGTCCAGCTGCACTACATCCCGCCCCGGATACAGCTGCTCCAGCAACGCTCGGGCTTTCTCGTCGGCACTGCGATCGCCGAACTGCGGCGCGATCACCGCGCCATTGATCACGAAGTAGTTGATGTACCCCGCGGCGAAGTCCGGGTTGCCCTTGCTGAACTTGCTGTTGCGCGGCTTCAGCGGCGGCGACATCGTGTGGATCTCCAGCTTGCGCCCATCGGCATCGGTGGCGCTGCGCAGGATCTCCAGGTGCTCGCGGGTCACATCGTGGTCGTAGGAGTCCGGGTCGTTGTCCAGGTTCGCCACCACCACGCCGGGTGCCGCGAAGCGTGCGTAGAAGTCCACGTGGGCGTCGGTGATGTCCTTGCCCTTGATGCCCGGCAGCCAGATGATCTTGCGCAGCCCCAGCCGCTCCTTCAGTTCCTCCTCGACCTGGGCCTTGCTCCAGCCGGGGTTGCGGTTGCTATTGATCCAGCTGCTCTCGGTCATGATCCCGGTGCCATGGCCATCCACCTCGATACCGCCACCTTCGCCGACCAGCGCGCTGCGCAGGTACCCGCCACCGGCCAGCTTGGCGACACGGGCGGCGAGCTTGGCGTCCTGGCGATGCTGCTGCTTGCCGCCCCAGCCGTTGAAGTTGAAGTCCACCGCCGCCAGCTCGCCATCGTCGTCGACCACGAAGTTGGCGCCGATATCGCGCATCCAGATGTCGTCCAGTTCGGTCTCGACGTAGGTGATGTTGTGGCTGCCGCACTCCTCCTCGGCGATATCGCGCTCGCTGGCGCGGCAGAACACCGTCACCGGCTGGTATATGGCGATGGCGCGGGCGATGCGCCCGAGCGCGGCCTGGACGTCTTCGGTAAAGTCTTCCCAGATGGCGTCCTGGGCGCCGAAGGCGATGTAGGCGCGGGCGTGCTTTTCACCTTCGTCGGGCATGAACCAGCGGCCCGCCTCGGCGGCGCGGGCGCTGTTGCTGGCGAACGGCAGGCCGAAGCTGGCGGCGGCGCCGAGGCCGGCGACGACGCTCAGGTGTTGGAGGAAGGTGCGGCGTGTTGGCATGGGGTCAGTCCTGTGCGGTCTTGAAACGGGTCCAGACGCGCATGCGCGCACGCATGTCGGCCTGGGGGATATCCTTGCCCGGGATCAGCCGGGTGTAGGTGGCATCGCCGAGGTAGATGTCCGGGTTGTCACGCAGGCGCGCGTCCACCAGGGGGCGGGCCTTGGCGCTGGCGGTGGGGTAGCCGGTGAAGTTGCTGATCGCGGCCATGTTCTCCGGGCGCATGACGAAGTTGATGAAACGATAGGCGTACTCCGGGTGCTTGGCGTCGGCGGGGATGGCCATGGTGTCCATCCACACCGTGGTGCCTTCACGGGGCACGCGGTACTGGAAGTCGATGGCCTTGCCCGCGGCCTCGGCGGTGCGTTGGGCCTGGATCACGTCGCCGCTGTAGCCCAGCGACAGGCAGGTGTTGCCGTTGACCAGCTCGGTGACCGGCTGCGATTGCAGCTTGCGCACGTAGGGGCGGATGCCCTTGAGCAGCTCGCTGGCGGCGGCCAGGTCCTCACGCTTGGCGCTGCGCGGTTCGCGGCCCAGGTAGTGGAGCACCACGGCCAGCACCTCGTCGGGCGAGTCGATGATCGAGATGCCGCAGTCGGCGAACTTGGCCGCCAGCTCCGGCTTGAACAGCAGGTCGAGGCTGTCCAGCGGGGCGTCGGGCATGCGTTCGCGGATCTTCTTCGCATCCATGGTCAGGCCGATGGTGCCCCAGGTGTAGGGCACGGTGGCCTGGCTGGCCTTGGGGTAGCGGTCGTGCAACTGGCGCAGGCCGGGCTCGATGTCGTCGAGCGCGGTCAGTTGCTTGCGGTCCAGGGGTTGCAGGCTGCCGGCGCGCATCAGCCGTTCGGCCACGGTGTCGCCGGGGAACACCAGGTCGTAGCCGCTGCGCCCGGACATCAGCTTGGCCTCGAGCACCTCGCTGCCGTCCATGACGTCGTAGATCACCGGGATGCCGGTTTCGGCGGTGAAGCGCTTGAGGGTGTCCTCGGCAAAGTAGTCGGCCCAGTTGTACAGGCGCAGGGCTTCCTGCTCGGCCTGGGCAACGCCGGCGCAGGCCACCAGGGCGGCGATGGCGAGCAGTTTCGATGGACGGCTTGGCATGGCTCAGGCCCTCGCGGTCTGTGGGGTGCGGCCGTCCAGCGTGAGCAGCGGCGCGTACATGCTGGGGCGGCGGTCGCGGTAGATGCCCCAGGCCAGGCGGTCCTCGCGCATGCGTTCCAGGTCCAGGTCGTGCAGCCAGACGCCGCTGCTGTCGCGGTCGGCCTCTTGCAGCATCGCGCCCTTGTGGTCGCAGATGAACGACGAGCCGTAGAAACGCATCGCCAGGTTGTCGTCCGTGCGCGCCACTTCGTGACCGACGCGGTTGGCCGCGACCACCGGCAGCAGGTTGGCGGCGGCGTGGCCGCGCATGGCCATCTGCCAATGGTCGCGCGAATCCAGTTCGGCGGCACCTGGCTCGGAGCCGATGGCGGTGGGGAACAGCAGCACCTCGGCGCCCATCAGGGCCAGGCAGCGGGCGGTCTCGGGGAACCACTGGTCCCAGCAGATGCCGATGCCCAGGCGGCCGAAGGCGGTGTCCCAGACCTTGAAACCGGTGTCGCCGGGGCTGAAGTACTCCTTCTCCTGGTAGCCGATGGCATTGGGGATGTGGGTCTTGCGATAAACGCCCAGCAGGCTGCCGTCGGCGTCGGCCACGGTCAGCGAGTTGAAGAAGGCGTTGCCGGCGCGTTCGTACCAGCTCAGCGGCAGCACCACGCCCAACTCCTTGGCCAGGGCGGCGAAGCGCTTGAGCAGTGGGCTGTCGTGGTAGTCCTGAGCCAGGGCCTGGTGGCTGTGGCACTGCTCGATGCAGAAGTACGGGGTGGCGAACAGCTCTTGCAGCAGGATCACCTGGGCGCCCTGGGCGGCGGCCCGGCGCACCAGTTGCTCGGCGCGCTCGAGGTTGGCGGCCAGGTCCCAGCTGCAGGCCATCTGCGTGGTGGCGATGCGCAGGGTGCTCATGGGCGCGCTCCCTGCCAGGCCGGCTGCTGCTGGGTGATGCAGTGGATGCCGCCGCCGCCGTGGGCGATGTGGTCGATGCGCACCGGCACGACTTCGCGGCCGGGGAAGGCCAGGGCCAGTTGCTGCGCGGCGGCCTGGTCGGCGTCGATGCCGTAGGCGGGCATGATCACGGCGCCGTTGGCCAGGTAGAAGTTGGTGTATGAGGCGCAGAACACTTCCGCGTTCGGGTCGACGGCGGCGCTGGCTTCGTACAGGTCGAGCAGTTCGAACGAGCGGCCCTGGGCATCGGTGGCCAGTTCCAGGGCGCGGCGGTTCTCACGGGCCACCTCGGCGTATACCGAACCCTGGTCGTGGGTGGCATCCACCAGCAGCACGCCGGGGCGGGCGAAGGCGCACACGCCATCGACATGGCCGTCGGTCATGTCGCCGGTGACGTACTGCGGGTCGCCCGGCAGCCAGATGGTCTTGCGGATGCCCAGCAGGCGGGCGAAGCAGTCCTCGAACTCGGCCTTGCTCAGGCCCGGGTTGCGGTTGGGGTTGAGCAGCACCGACTCGGTGGTGATCAGCGTGCCTTCGCCGTCCACGTGGATGGCGCCGCCTTCGTTGCACAGCGGGGTGCTCAGGCCCTCGAAACCGAGCTGGTCGAGGATGCGCCGGGCCAGGCTGCGGTCCTTGCCGTGCTCGGACTTGCCGCCCCAGGCATTGAAGCGCCAGCTCAGGCCGGCCACGCCGTGTTGCGGGTGGGTCAGGAAGGTCGGGCCGCTGTCGCGGCACCAGCTGTCGTCAACGGCCAGTTCGATCAGTTCGACACCAGGGCCGCACAGTTCGCGAGCGATGGCGATGGCCGAGGGATCGACCACCATCTTCACCGGCTCGAAGCGGGCGATGGTGGCGGCGACACGGGCATAGTCGCGCTGCACGTCGGCCAGGGTCACGCCCCAGCCCGATTCCCACAGCGCTTGGTTGTGAGGCCAGATCATCCAGGTGGCGGCGTGGCGGGCCCATTCGGCGGGCATGCGCCAGCCGCTGTCGAGGGACAGGGTCATAGTGAACTCCGATCTATTAGGGATTTTTATCAACGAAGCCCGCCGTCGCGGGTGTTGGTGTCCATGCTATGGCTAGGAAGCCGGGCCGACAAACGATAGATTTAGCGGATTACTGATCAGTCAGGCTTATCAGCATGCTCAAACACTGGCCCCCGCTAAACGCCCTGCGTGGCTTCGAAGCCGCCGCCCGCCTGGGCAGCTTCCACAAGGCCGCCGAGGCCCTGAACCTCACCCAATCGGCGATCAGCCAGCAGATCCGCAGCCTGGAGAGCTACCTGGAGCAGCCGTTGTTCCACCGTAGCGGGCGCAGCGTCAGCCTGACCGATGCCGGGCATGACTTGCTCAGCACCACCCAGGCCCTGCTGCAGCAACTGGCGGTGGGGATTCGTCGCCTCGATCAATACCGCAAGCCCAACCAGTTGGTGGTCAACACCACGCCGGCCTTTGCGCGGCACTGGTTGTTGCCGCGCCTGGCGGACTTCCACCTGCGTCACCCGGACGTCGATTTGTGGCTGTTCACCAGCTTCGAGGTGCCGGACATGGCCAGCGAGACCATCGACCTGGCGATTCGCGACGACATCGGGCCGCAGGCTGAATGCAGCTTCACCGTGCTGCACCAGGACCAGCTGTATCCGGCCTGTCACCCGGCGTTGCCCGAGACTGGGCGCACCACCTTGCACGGCGAGCGGGAGATGGACTGGAGCCATTGGCAGCTGGAAGGGGGCGAGGACGTGGGGCAGCAGGGCAAAGGGCTGAACTTCTCCGACCCGGGGTTGCTGCTGGAAGCGGCGGGCGAGGGGCTGGGGATCGCGTTGGTCAGCCAGTTGCTGGCGCGGCGGATGGTCGATGAGGGCCGCTTGCGGCCCTTGTCCGGGCAGCGTGTGCGCGGGCCGGTGTGGAGTTGCCTGGTGCATTGGGAAAGCCAGGAGGATCCGCTGGCGCGGCAGTTCCTGGCGTGGTTGCGTGAAGCCTTGCAGCCAGCGTCGGCCTGATGGAATGGGACTTGTGGGAGCGGCCTTGTGTCGCGAAAGGGCCGCATAGCGGCCCCGGCGATCTTTGTGTCAACACTGGAATCCGGGGGCTGCTGCGCAGCCGAGGGTGTCAGAAATTTTGTGTTCGGGCATAACATGAGTAAGAGGTGCATGTATGCCAACCAAAAAGAAACCCTTGCGTGACCTGCCCAAAATCCCCAAAGAGCTGCTGGAGCAGTTCGGTGAGGGCCTAATGACCGCAGAAGCTATCGAGGATGCCTCCGCGGCGTTCAAGAAGGCCCTGATCGAACGCGCTCTGCATGCCGAGCTTGGCCACCACCTGGGCTATCCGCCGGGCGCGCAGCGCCCAGAGGATGAAACCAACCAGCGTAACGGCAAGAGTGGCAAGACGGTTTTAACGGGGGATGGCCCGCTGCGGCTGGAAATTCCTCGCGATCGAGACGGCAGTTTTTCGCCCATTCTGATCCCCAAGCACGAGCGGCGGTACACCGGTTTCGATGACAAGATCATCGCCATGTACGCCCGTGGAATGACGGTCAGAGAGATCCGAGCCTTTTTGTCCGAGCAGTATGGAACAGAGGTCTCACCCGACTTCATCAGCTCTGTGACAGACGAGGTCATGGACGAGATTGGCGCGTGGCAACAGCGGCCACTGGAGCCGATGTACCCGGTCATTTTCTTCGATGCACTGCGGGTGAAGATCCGCGAAGAGGGCCTGGTGCGCAACAAGGCCATTTACCTGGCCCTGGGCGTCCTCCCCGACGGGACGCGGGATATCCTGGGCATCTGGATCGAGAACACCGAGGGCGCGAAGTTTTGGATGAAGGTCTTTAACGATCTCAAGACGCGCGGTGTCGAAGATGTGCTGATTGCCGTGACCGATGGCCTCAAAGGTATGCCAGAGGCTCTCAGTGCCGTGTTTCCAGAGACGACGTTGCAAACGTGCATCGTGCACCTGATCCGCAACAGCCTCGACTTCGCGGCCTGGGACAAGCGGCGGGCTCTGGCCAAGGAGCTGAAGCCGATTTACCAAGCCATTAATGCTGAAGCGGCTGAGCAAGCACTCGATGAGTTTGAGAACGGGCCGTGGGGCGAGAAATATCCAACGGTGGTGGCTGCCTGGAGACGCGCCTGGGATCGAGTGATTCCATTTTTCGTCTTCCCACCGGCCATCAGAAAGGTGATTTACACCACCAACGCCATCGAGAGCATCAACGCCCAGCTACGCAAGGTCATCAAGACTCGCGGGCATTTCCCGAATGATGACGCAGCGACCAAACTGATTTGGTTGGGATTGCGCAACATAACAGCCAATTGGGGAAAACCGGCCCATGATTGGAAAAGCGCGATGAATCAATTTGCGATTCTGTACGGAGATCGGTTCATCAGGCCGACCTGGTGAAATCAAGGCCTGCCTGGCGGCAGGCCGTTACCGGCCCGCACACAAAAAAACTGACACTCCCGCGCAGCCCTTTCGCGACACAAGGCCGCTCCCACCGGACCGCGCCAGCCTCAAGATCAGGAGCCGGCCTTGCCGGCGAATGGGGCCGTGCAGACAATGCAGCAATGCGAATCACCCCGTAATATGTGTCGGATATCCCACGAGGGTAGTCTCACCCTCTAGATCAAACGGAGCCGCCCCCTGATGTGGGCGTTTCCCCAGCCTAAACCTGACGAGGTACAGACATTGGCCATCATTCATCCCAAGGTTCGCGGTTTCATCTGCACCACGACTCACCCCAAGGGCTGCGAGCTCAACGTCCGTGACCAGATCGAAGCCACCCGCAAGCTGGGCGTGCGCGAGGATGGTCCGAAGAAGGTCCTGGTGATCGGCGCCTCCAGCGGCTACGGCCTGGCCGCGCGCATCACCGCGGCGTTCGGCTTCAAGGCCGACACCCTGGGCGTGTTCTTCGAAAAGCCGGGCACCGAGACCAAGGCCGGTACCGCCGGCTGGTACAACGCTGCCGCCTTCGACAAGTTCGCCAAGGCCGAAGGCCTGTACAGCAAGTCGATCAACGGTGACGCCTTCTCCGACGAAGCCCGCGCCAAAGTGATCGAGCTGATCAAGAACGAAATGGGCGGCAAGGTCGACCTGGTCATCTACTCCCTGGCCTCGCCGGTGCGCAAGCTGCCGCAGACCGGTGAGCTGGTGCGTTCGGCACTCAAACCAATCGGCAAGCCGTACAAATCGACCGCCATCGATACCAACAAGGACACCATCATCGAGGCCAGCATCGAGCCGGCCACCGAGCAGGAAATCGCCGACACCGTCACTGTCATGGGTGGCCAGGACTGGGAGCTGTGGATCGATGCCCTGAACGCCGCTGGCGTGCTGGCGCCGCAGGCTCGCACCGTGGCCTTCAGCTACATCGGCTCCGACATCACCTGGCCGATCTATTGGGACGGCGCGCTGGGCAAGGCCAAGCAGGACCTGGACGAAACCGCCCAGCGCCTGGGCAAGAAAGTCGGTGGCAGTGCCAACGTTGCGGTGCTGAAGTCGGTGGTTACCCAGGCCAGTTCGGCGATCCCGGTGATGCCGCTGTACCTGTCGATGGTGTTCAAGATCATGCAGGAGAAGGGTATCCACGAAGGTACCCAGCACCAGCTGGACCGCATGTTCCGTGACCGCATGTACCGTGAGGACGGTGCGCCGGCGGCCCTGGACGACGAAGGCCGTCTGCGTCTGGACGACTGGGAGCTGCGTGATGACGTGCAGGACGCCTGCCGTGCCATGTGGCCGAAGGTGACCACCGAGAACCTGTTCGAACTGACCGACTACGCCGGTTACAAGAAGCAGTTCCTCAACCTGTTCGGCTTCGAGCGTGCTGACGTCAACTATGACGAAGACGTGGCCACCGATGTGAAGTTCGACTGCGTCGAGCTGTAATCGCGTCGGGCCTCTTCGCGGGTAAACCCGCTCCCACAGGTTCACCGCTGGTTCAAGGTTGGTGATGTTCCTGTGGGAGCGGGTTTACCCGCGAAGGGGACGCTACAGGCGTGCATTTTTTGCTAGCGTAGGCACATGCCACCAGGATGTGTGCCATGAGCAGCCTCACTCAACCCGCCACCGCCTTTTGCCACACCGCCGCCGACGGCTACCGCCTCGGAGGCTTTCGCTGGCGCCACGCCACACCCGACCGCCAGCGCCCGCTGGTGATCGTCAACGCCGCCACCTCGGTGCGCTGCCGTTACTACTCCCGTTTCGCCGACTACCTCTTCGCCCAGGGCTTCGATGTGCTGACCTACGACTACCGTGGCATCGGCGAGTCGCGCCCGGCTTCGCTGCGCGGGTTCCAGGCCAGCTGGAGCGATTGGGGGCGGTTGGATTTCGAGGCGATGCTGCAACTGGCCGCCACCGAGCACCCCGGCCAGCCGGTGCACGTGGTCGGGCACAGTTTCGGTGGTTGGGCGATCGGCCTGGCGCCGTCGGCCGCACAGGTGAAGCACGCGGTGCTGGTGGGCGCGCAGTTCGCCTACTGGCGCGACTACGCGGCGGATCAGCGCTGGCAGTTGTTCGGCAAATGGCATGTGCTGATGCCGCTGCTGACGCGAGTGTTCGGCTACTTCCCGGGCAAGCGCCTTGGTTGGCTGGAGGACACCCCGGCAGGGGTGGTGCGTGACTGGAGCACACGTACGCCACGTTACGAGCAGCGTCCCAGCGGTCGCTTGCTCGAAACGCTGCCATTCGCCCAGGTGCGGGCCGCCACCCTGGCCATCAGCCTGACCGACGACCCGTTCGGCACGGTGGCCGCGACCGAGCGGCTGTTGGGCTATCTGGACGGTGCCGTGGGCAGGCACCTGCGGCTGGCGCCTGTGGATATCTCGGTCGAGGCGATCGGCCATTTCGCCTTTTTCCACGACCGCTTCCGCGAAAGCCTGTGGCCGATCGCGTTGAGCTGGCTACAACAAGCCAGCCTCCCCGCCGAGACCCCAGGCCGGCTCCTGTAAGAGCCAGCCTTGCCAGGTATCACGCGGACGTTTTCGCCAGCGTCAGCGATTTCAGGCCAGGCGCGTCAGCGGCTGCACGGCGAACTTCACGCCGGCCAGCCCGTGCTTGATCAGCGCACGGATATTGCCATGGTCGCTGCCCTCGGGCGTGGCCACCACGCTGCGGTAGTGCTCGCCGAAGGCCAGCAGTGCTTCCTGGTCGCTCAACCCTTCCAGCAGGGCCAGGCCCAGGGTCTTGCACGAGCCTTCGTTCTGCCCGGCGGCATTGTGCACGTCGCCGTTGTCGAAGGCCTGGGGCTGGTAGCTGTAGTGGGCGGCGACGAAGGCCAGGGTGTCGGCAAACACGTGTTCGCCGCTGGCGAGGCTGCTGCGCAGGGTGTTCAGGTCAGTCACGGGGTTTTCCTTGTTCGAACGCCGCTTGCTGCTCGGCGCTGGCTTCTTTCTGGTGAAGGGCTTTCCAATCGTTGTAGGGCATGCCGTACACCTGCTCGCGGGCATCGTCCAGGCTCAGTTCGATCTGGCGATCGTCGGCGGCGGCCTTGAGCCATTTCGACAGGCAGTTGCGGCAGAAGCCGGACAGGTTCATCAGGTCGATGTTCTGCACGTCGGTGCGCTTTTGCAGATGGTCGACCAGGCGCCGGAACGCGGCGGCTTCGAGTTCGAGCTGTTGTTGCGGGGTCATGGGCGTCTCTCAGGTCATGCGGTTCTTCAGATGGCGGCCACCGTTGATGACCACCTGGCTGCCGGTGCTGTACTGGCTTTCGAGCAGGAACAGCACGGCATCGATCAGCGGGCGGGCGCCGGGTTCGAATTCGAGCAGGGCTTTTTTCAGCGTCTGCTGGCGGTACTGCTCGTCGCCACCTTCCTTGAGAATGAGCAGGCCCGGCAGGATACCGTTGACACGCACCTTGGGCGCGTACTTTTCGGCGAACGACAGCACCATGTTCTGCAAGGCCGCCTTGGTGGCCGCGTAGCCGATGTGGCTCTTGCTGCCGCGCGAGGAGGTTTCGTCGCAGATATGGATGATGTCGGCCTTGTCCAGCTTGCCTAGCAGTTCGCCGAGGGCCAGGTTGAGATGGTAGGGCGCCTCGACGTGCAGGCGGAACATGGTGTCGAGGTTGTCGAGGCCGTCGTCGAGCCACAGCGAGGCGTTGTGGATGACCGCGCGCAGGCCGTCGTAGTGGCTGTGCAGGTGGTCGATCAGGGCCTGGCGGTCGGCGGCTTGTGTCAGGTCGGCCTGGAACTGCCGGATGTTCGGGTGCGGCGCCTGCGGGTGCAGGCTGCGGCTGGCGCTGACCACCATATGGCCGGCCTGTGCCAGCTCAATGGCCAGGGCCAGCCCGACGCGCTGGCTGGCTCCGGTGATGAGGATTGGGCTGTTCATGTGCGGGGCGGTCTGTTCGTCTGTCCGTGCGTGATGCCCCAGCATACCCGAACTGCGTGGCCTTGCGAGCCCGTGCCTCAGCGGCTGCGCAGGCCGCTGGAGCGCTCTTGCTCCGGGCGTGGGGCCGGGTTCAGCCAGCCGGCCAGCAAGCGGGTCGACAGGGGGATGAACAGGTACACCATCACCGGTGTCAGGGCCAGGGTGCTGATCAGCACGCGGGGCAGCAGGTCGAGCGGCGCCAGCCAGTGTCCGAACAGCAGGTTGAACAGCAACGAGACCGGAAAGAACGCCAGCCAGATGGCCGTGGCCTGCTTCCAGCGCGGCGGCTTTTGCACCATGTTGGTGCCGAACCAGTCGTCGATACCGCTGACACGCCTCTCTTTGGGGCGTTCGAACAGGCCGTCGCCGCGTTGCAGCCAGGTGCGGCGCGAGGCGGAATGCTCCCAGGCGTGCAGCGTGTGTTCGTCGGTGAAGCGGAAAATGATCTGGAACTCATCGCCGTCGCCAGGCGGCGCGAGGATGCCCGAGCCGAGATAGCCGGGGAAGTCGGTGGCCAGCTGCTCGCCTTCGTGCAGCCAGGCCAGCAGGTCCTGGTAGCGGCCGTGGGCGGCGCGGCGCGACACCATCAGGGTGACGGGGGTAGACATCGTGTATCTCCTGGCGACGGGGCTGGCGGGTAGCCGGCTCCTTTTCTTGCGCGGCCCGGGGTGGTGGGCGGCGCAAGCGTGCTTGCAAGAATCGGGCACGGATTATCGCCGATCGATCATGACCGGTCAGTTTCAGCCGTCGGGTGGTCGTCAGACCGCGAGGGGCGCCTGGGCGTGCAGCTCGGGGTGGGCCTGGCGATGGGCCTGCAGGATGTATTCGCGCAGGCGCTCGATCTCTTCGGCGGGGCTGTGCGACAAGTCATAGGCAGCCAGCCGCGGGCCGATGCGCCGGCGCAGCGTGCCGTGCAGGCCGATTGCCGGGATGCCCTCGGGGGCGAAGTGCAGGTCGAACTGCGCAGGGGCGGTACTGCGGTCGCGTACTTCCAGCAGCACACCCTTGAACGAGATGTCGCGCACCCATAGCGCGCTTTGTCGGTGGTGATCGTCCAGCAGGGGGGCGGGTTGTTCCAGCGACAGGCGCCAAGGCCGCAGCATGGGGCCATCTTCATAGATGTCCGGCGAACCCAGTTGCAGGTGCAGGGCGTGGAACTCATCCTCGACCAGTTGTAGCGGGAAGCTCAACTGCTGGTTGTTGAAGCTGGCCTGCAGCGTGACTTGTTCGTTGGCCACCAGGCGGGTGAGCAAGTCCTTGAGACGACGGTCGCCGTTGACCAGCAGGCTCGACATGGGGTCGGCCAGGTTCAACTGCGGCGAATGCTGCATGTCCTGGATGAAATCCAGCTCGTCCTGGGAGAGGAGGGCGTCTGCTTGCATGGTCGAACTCGAAGGGGCGATCGGTATGGGCGATTTCTTCACGGCGATGGACAGCGGTGCATGGGCTTGGTTCACGCCACTGGTCGGATCGCGCTTCGATCCGACGGACGCCTGTGACTTTTGGCGGGGCGGCCTTTTGCCACTGTCGGATGCTAGTATCCTACGTTTTCACTCAGTTTCGGAATCCTCACCCGATGAAAGTCGCCATTATTTCCGGTTCGGTGTATGGCACCGCCGAAGAAGTCGCCCGTCACGCCGAGTCCCTGCTCAAGGCGGCAGGCCTTGAAGCCTGGCACGCCTCCCGTGCCACCCTGCAGGATCTCGAGGGTTTTGCCCCCGAAGCGTTGTTGGCGGTGACTTCGACCACCGGTATGGGCGAGCTGCCCGATAACCTGATGCCGCTGTTCAGCGCCATCCGCGACACCCTGCCAGCAGCATGGCGTGGTTTGCCGGGCGCGGTGATCGGCCTGGGCGATTCGAGTTATGGCGATACGTATTGCGGGGGCGGCGAGCAGATGCGCGAATTGTTCGCCGAGTTGGGGGTGCGGGAGGTGCTGCCGATGCTGAGGCTCGATGCCAGTGAGACGGTGACGCCGGAAACCGATGCCGAGCCATGGTTGGCGGAGTTCGCGGCAGCGCTCAAGGGCTGATGTGGTGCACCTGTAGGAGCGGCTTCAGCCGCGATGCAGGCAACGCGGTGTCTGGCACCCGCTTCGCGGGTGATCGCGGCTGAAGCCGCTCCTGCAGGGCTCGAGCCAAATCAACGGGGTTCCCGCAGCAATGCCAGCCACGCCTTCGCCGCCCGCGACAGGTACGCCCCCCGCCGCCAGATGAAGGCGATATCCCACTTCAGGTAATCCGGCGCCCGCAACGGCAGGCGCACCACCCCGGGCCGCTCCAGCGCCCGCGCCACGATGCCCGGCAACAGCACCACGCCTTGGCCCGCCGCCACCAGCGCGGCGAGAAAGTCCGCCTGGCCACTGCGCCCGCCTTCCTTCGGCGTGAACCCCACCTGCTGGCAAGCGCTGAGCAAGCGATCGTTGAGCACGAAGCTGCGCTGGTACAGCAGGAACGGCGTATCGGCCAGTTGCCCCAGTTCGACCTCGGCCTGCCCCGCCAGGGCATGATCGGCCGGCAGCAAGGCTTCCAACGCCTCGTTGCAGAACGGCTGGTAGTCGAACGCCGGATCGCTTGGTGTCAGGCTGCCACCGAGCTCCAGCTCTCCGCTCTTGACCGCCTGCTCGACCATGCGGCTGCCGCCTTCGAGCAAATGCACGCTGATATTCGGGTAGCGTCGCCGGTATTCGGCGAAAAGTCCGGCAAAAAGAGCATCGCTGCCCAGCAGCGGCAGGCCGAGGCGCAGCTCACCACGGGCCAGCTGGCTCAAGTCGTCCAGTTCATTGAGCAGTTCCTGGCGCTGGCGCATCAGCACTTCGCCGCGTTGCAGGACGATGCGCCCGGCGGCGGTCAGGTGCAGTTGCGAGCCTTGTCGCTCCAGCAAGGGCTGGCCGATGGCTTGCTCCAGCTGGGCGACCTGCTTGCTTACTGCCGACTGGCTGATGTGCAAGGTGCTCGCCGCCTGGGTGAAGCCGCCGCGATGGACAACCTCGATGAAACTGCGCAGTTGTTTGAATTCCATGATCACCATTCCATTTTGGAATGCCGATCAGTCTAACAATTCGCTTCTGGCCTGGGTGGCCGAATTCTACAATGGGCACGTTGTCGAGGAACCCCCGCCCATGAATGCCGAAATACTCAAGAAAACCCTCCGCCTGCTCGCCGAGCTGGCGGTGTTGCTCGCCCTGTTCCTGATCGGTGGCCAACTCGCCGCCTGGCTTGCCTGGCCGATCCCTGGTGGCGTGATGGGCCTGGCCCTGTTGCTGGCGCTGTTTGCCACCGGCGTGGTCAAGCCTGCCACCTTGCAGCTGGGCGCCAAGTGGCTGATGGCCGAGATGCTGTTGTTCTTCATCCCGGCGCTGATGAGCCTGCTGGACTACGGCAGCCTGCTGCGCAGCGAGGGCTGGCGCATCCTGCTGGTAATAGCCGTGAGCACCTTGCTGGTGATGGTGGTCACCGCCGTGACCGTGGAGCTGGTGTGCCGCTGGAGGTTGCGCCATGAGCCTTGAGCCCATGCCGGTGTTCTGGCTTGTGCTGACCCTGGCGGCCTATCTCGGCAGTCGCTGGCTGTACCGGCGCAGCGGGCGCTATCTGTTGTCGCCGTTGATCCTGGTGCCGGCCCTGCTGCTGGCGGTGGCCGTGCCGCTGCACACCGCCTACGCCGAATACGCGCGCAACACCCATTGGCTGATGGGTGTGCTGGGCCCGGTGACCGTGGCTTTCGCCGTGCCGATCTGGCAGCAGCGAGCCATGCTGGCCCGGCACTGGCCGGCGCTGCTGGTGGGCATGCTGGCCGGCAGCGTGGCGTCGATCGGCAGTTCGTGGGTGCTGGCGCATCTGCTGGCGCTGGACGAGGCGGTCAGCCTGTCGCTGCTGCCGCGCTCGATCACCACGCCGTTCGCCATGCCGGTGGCCCAGGACCTGGGCGGCGTGCCGGAGCTGACGGCGGTGTTCGTGATGTTCACCGGGGTGCTGGGCGCGCTGTTTGGCGGCGTGCTGCTGCGCTGGCTGCCGTTGCGCACGCCGCTGGCCCGTGGCGCGCTGTTCGGGGTCGGCGCCCATGGCGCGGGTGTGAGCCGGGCCCAGGAAGTGGGGCGCGAGGAGGGTTCGGTGGCCGGGTTGGTCATGGTCCTGACCGGCCTGCTCAACCTGCTGGCCGCACCACTGCTGGTCATGCTGCTGTGACCGTTCGTGCCACTGACTCGCACGGTCATCAGGCTGGCTGCCAAGGCGACCTATCACCGTCGTAGGGGCTTCTAGACTGTGCCTCGACATAGAGAGCACATGCATGTGCCGAGGTGACTTGCAATGAACGCAGCCTTGCCCTATTCCGACCCTTACCCACCGGGACGACCGTGATGCCTCTGGCCGAGATACCACTGTGCGTCTGGCGTACCCGGAGCATGAGTTTCAGCTTCCGAGGCCAGAGCATCCGCTACTGGACGGCAGGGCAAGGAGAGCCGCTGCTATTGCTTCACGGTTTCCCCACCGCCAGCTGGGATTGGCACTACCTGTGGGCACCGCTCACCCAACGCTACCGTGTGGTGGCCTGCGACATGCTGGGCTTCGGTGATTCAGCCAAGCCCCCGGACCACGACTACAGCCTGCTGGAGCAGGCCGACCTGCAACAGGCGCTGCTCGCCCACCTGCAGATCGACCAGCCGGTGCACTTGCTGGCCCACGACTACGGCGGCAGCGTGGCCCAGGAGCTGCTGGCGCGGCATCATGAGCAGCGTCTGGAGATTGCCAGCTGCGTGTTTCTCAACAGCGGGCTGTTCCCGGAAAGCTGCCGGGTGCTGCTGATCCAGAAACTGTTGCTCAGCCGCCTGGGCTGGCTGGTCGGGCGCTCGTTCGGGCGCGACGACCTGGTGCGCAATGTCACCCAGGTCTACGGGCCCTGCACGCACCCCAGCGAGAGCGCCCTGGATGACTACTGGAGCCTGATCGCCGCCAATCACGGCCCGCGCATCCTGCACAAACTCATCAACTTCCTGCCCGAACGTCGGGCCCAGCGTGAACGCTGGGTCAGTGCCTTGCAGCGCGCGAGCGTGCCGCTACGCTTCATCAATGGCGCGGTAGACCCGTTGTCGGGCATGCACATGGTCGAGCGTTACCGGCAGGTGGTGCCGGATCCGGACACCGTCGTGCTGCAGGGGATCGGCCACTACCCGCACACCGAGGCGCCGGTGCAGGTGTTGCGCCATTACCTGGCGTTTCGTGAACAGCCGTTGAGTTTCATCCCGCAGAAGGTTGCCTGGTCGTGACCGGACGAACATCGCCGGGCGTTATCGCCCGGCATTCGCCACGGTGGGCTTGATTGCCCGGCGCCCATGGCAGGCGGAGACTGGTTGCATCCATCCATTGCCTGGAGCCCTGAGCATGAGCGAGCCGGTACGTCTGCAAGATCGAGTGGTGATTGTCACGGGGGCCGGTGGCGGCCTGGGCCGGGCCCATGCGCTGCTGTTCGCCGCCAGGGGGGCCAGGGTGGTGGTCAACGACCTGGGCGGCAGCACCCATGGCGAAGGCGCCAATGCCTCGGCGGCCGACCGGGTGGTGGAGGAGATCCGCGCCGCAGGTGGCACGGCGGTGGCCAACCATGACTCGGTCACCGATGGCGCACGCATCGTCGAGCAGGCCCTGGACAGCTTCGGCCAGGTCGATGTGCTGGTGAACAACGCCGGCATCCTGCGCGACAAGACCTTCCACAAGATGGAGGACAGCGACTGGGAGTTGGTTTACCGCGTGCATGTGGAGGGCGCCTACAAGCTCACCCACGCGGCATGGCCGCACCTGCGCGCGCAGAACTGGGGGCGGGTGATCTTCACCTCGTCCACGTCGGGCATCTACGGCAATTTCGGCCAGGCCAACTACGGCATGGCCAAGCTCGGGCTCTACGGACTGACTCGCACCCTGGCCATCGAGGGGAGCAAGAATGGCATCCTGGTCAACGCCATTGCGCCAACCGGCGCGACCCGCATGACCGAAGGGCTGATCCCTGCCCAGGTGTTCGAACAACTCAAGCCGGAACTGATCAGCCCGTTGGTGGTGTACCTGGGCAGCGAGCAGTGCCAGGACAGCGGCCAGTTGTTCGAGGTGGGTGGTGGCTGGGTCGGTAAGGTGCGTTGGGAGCGCAGCCTGGGTGTGGGCTTCGATCCGCGCGAGGGCTTCACGCCGGAACAGGTGGCGGACAACTGGGAGCAGATCGGCAATTTCGAAAACGCGGTGCATCCGCAGGACAGCCTGCAGGCGTTGCAGCAGATGATGGCGAACTTGCAGCGGTTCCCGTTGGTGTAAGCAACATCTCTGAGGGGGGGCGACCTCTGTAGGAGCGGCTTGAGCCGCGATCACCCGCGAAGCTGGGGCCAGACCGCGTTGAATATATCGCGGCTAAAGCCGCTCCTACAGAGGGTTTTGCACAGCTCAAGGAGCCGGCCTTTTACCGCCCCCCATAAGGGCATGAAAAAGCCGGTGATTCTTGCAGGAATAAAAAAGGCCGCTGCAACCGCAGCGGCCAATCGAGACGTAGATCAAGGAGCTTCAAAATCAACGTCGGTGAACCATGGTGGCCCGAAAGGCGGGGGGGAGAGCGCTTCGTGCCGACCAGTGAGGTAAGAATAAGCACTTGTTGCCATGGGAAAAATACCTGCTTCTGACATTCTCTATTACATCGCCCGCGATAATCCCCAACGTTTTCGGCATTTACTGAAGCGCTTTCGGTAGATGCTTCGTAGGGTAGTGTAGGCTCCTGTGCCAACCTTTCCCTCAGCTATGTTTTTTCTGATTTCTGCACTGTGCAATTTCCTACATTGCATTGAGATAGAAGTCATGAGCTCACATTTCCCCGGCACTGCCCCTGTCTTGGTTTCACCGATCGTTGAGCAAGAAACCCTGAGCGCTTTTGTCGTACTCGCCATGATGCTGCAGGCGCAAGTGGCCCTGGCCCCCGGCCTTCCACCGCGTGATGTGCCTCTCGACGACCCCGAGCTTTGGTTGGATGAACAGTGGCAGAAACGTGCTGATAAGTGGTGGGAGGAACAGTCCGCAGGGCTCGGTGAACAACTGCGCGAATTGTTGATATTGCAGGTACGTGCCCGTGCCCTTCGCCGTGGTGCCCCCAAGGCGGACATGGAGGCTCTGCTGCCAGATGCTGATCCGGTGGTGACGTCCGTTTCACTGATGACGGACGCGGGCGAGCAGGTGCCTATCCCAGGCTTTCTCGCACTGAGTCACAGCCAGTTCGATGACGAAGAACCGTTCATTCTCTACGGCTTGGGTAGCGTAGTCTGGTTCGACACGCATCAGCGTATGGTTGAAACCCTGGTTGCCTACCTGGAAATCGAGGGTTGCTGGCAGCAGCTCATCACTGAGCAATCGCGTGCGGCACTGCGGGACGCGGCGTCCGTGGAACTGACATTGACGCCATTGGAGGTTTCGCTTGAGGCCTATCTGCTCGAAGAGATGCGCCTGTTGCAACGCCAATTGGCGCTCAAGGCGCTCGCTGTCGAGGATGATACGGGGGCTGCTGCCGTGGCCCTCGAACCCCTGTTCGAGCAATTGCAGGGGGGCGTGGCTGAAACCATGCGCTCTTTGCGCAAGGACCTGTCGCCAGACTGGATGCGAAACCTGCCGCCAGATGACACCGAGCAACTGTCGGTGCTTGATCTGGCTGCGAACGAGGCTGAGGTCCAGTTCGCCCAGCAATCTGGGCATACCGATTTCTATGACTATGCCAGGCACCGAATCGGTCTCTGGTTGACCGACCAAGGTTTCCCCGGTTTGGAGGCAGAAGATGTGCAACTGCATATCCGGCATGACTTCACCCAAGATGCGCCAGTGCAGGTGGTGTCACTGCTCGAGTGGTTCTGCGGCGGCGCCTACCACGGTAAGCGTTTGGCTGTGACAGTCCAGCATGAGGGCTTGCGTGATGCCCTGGGGGGCGCCGGGGTATCGACAGTCGCCGATGAACTGCAACTGCATCAGGGTTATGTCGAGCAGGTCGAGCGCCTCTATGAGAGTGAATGGATTCGCCACCTGTTGGGCAAGGTACTTGGGGCCCGCCTGCAACTCGCCCGGAAGGCTGCGGATTTCCAAGGCATCGACCGCAAGGCTCTAGCGTTGTTCGAGGCGGCCATGCAGCCTTCCAGTGAAGGCACGGTCAATGTGGCCTTGTTGTCCATCAACCGTGAAATGCTGCTGACCGATCACCTGTATTTGTACAACGATGATATCCATGTGCTTTATGCGCCCGGGTCACCGGCGGGTGACCTACAGGCGTTCAACTCCTCCGGGCAGATGAGTTTCGCATTAGGTGCACTGACTGCCACGCCGCAGGGGCGCGCCTACCTTGTCGAGCATGTCCAGCATGCCCATCGCCCTGCACTGGCTCGGTATCTGAAGCTGATTGCCAGGCTGCCGCAGGAGTGGTCCCGCGAGACGATCAAGGTGCATGCGAAAAACATCGATGGCTGGGATCAATTGATCCAGCACTGGACTGACCTGAGGGTGCTGAAGATTCTCGACGACCTCGAGCCGGTCAGGCCGCCGGCGTATGATGCGCCGGATGAAGCCTTGCAACGACGCGTGGTGGATATCGACCACGAGTTACGCGTGCTCATGACGGATTACCAGGCAGTTGCCGAAGTACCGACTTTCATGGCCTATGCCCGTGAGCAGGTGAGCGAGCGCATCAACCGTTACCCTGGCAATCCGGGCGGTTGGATCGATGCCGATACCGTGCAGGTCGAGTTGGAGGACGGTGTTCGCCAATCCTTGACCCAGGTGGTGGCAGGTGGATATCCCGCCAACTTCAATTTCAAGGATTTCGCCCGGATCTCTTCCACCATTGGCCAGGACTTGTCGCACTTGAGTAACCCGCTCATCGATGGCTACATCCGGACTGCAAGGTTGGGAGAGCGGTATTGCGCTGAGATTCATCGCAGTTACCTCGGCCCGGATGGAGAGGCCCAGTCCAGGCCCCTTGAACTGCATCGCCATATCACCGGCATGAAAATTCAACGGGATTGCCTGGTGGCCTTGCAAAGTGGTCGCCTCAGTGATGATCATGCCCATTGGCTGAAATCGGTGTGCATGCAGTTTCACCAGGGCAGTTTCGTCGATGACTGCAAGCTGGCCGAGCTGAAAATCAATGGAGCCGGCGTGCCCGGTGGGTATCTGCTGCAATCTTCGCAGGCGCAAGGCACATTGATCTATCTCAGCGATGGCCCCGAGGGAGGCTATCTGTACACGATCGGGGACTTCGTCGGGCAATGGCGAGGCGCTGCCATGAAGGACTGGATCTACGAACACATTGCGACCGACGATGAACGGCTGATCCGCGAGCTGTACGAGGAGGTGCGCATCGATGACGCCAATGATGACTCGGGTGACACGGGGAATGACAGGATCGCCGCGTCGTTGCAGGTGCTGCACAACATTCGCGACCTGTCTGTCGCTTTGCGCCAACGTATAAAGCGCTTGCTGGCTGAGGCGCAACGGGACGCCTACAGCGTGGCGAGGCGTATCACCCAGGAAGTGTTCTGGCTGGTCGGCCTGGTGGCGGATGCCGTTGCCTTGGCCTTCCCGCCCGCCCGCATCGTGCTGGGCTTCATCAAGGCTGGAGTCGGGCTCTACCGAAGCATCGTGGCGTTGCGCGATGGTGACAAGACCGCCGCTCTGTTCGCCCTGCTCAAAGGCGTCGTCGACTTGCCAGGGTTTACCGGTGTGTTGAAGTTCTACGGTACCCGGCTGTTCGACCAGGGCAGCAAACTTTGGTCGAGCCTGTTCCCTGGGCCGTCATCCGCGTTGAGCCTGTGGCTCAAGAAGCAAGTCCAGTTGCTCAAGGCGTTGTACGAAAAGCACGAAATGTTCCTGGAGGCCGGGGGGCTCACGACCAAGCAGCTTTATGGCACATTCGAGCAAGAGCTGGCGTGGTATACGCAATTGTCCGTTGGCCAGCAGGAGCCGGAGCACCTCACCCGCTGAAGTGAGGTATGCGCGGCGATGATAGGCTGCCGACCCGGCCGGGCGCCCAAGACGCCGCCAAAAGTGAACAGCTTGTTGTCGAGACCGGACACTAGGGTACCGCGTCATGTCCCATCCGCCTGCTGACGGCCCCTGCGGCCGCCAGCAGGCGTTGCGCCGCAGGCCCCTGCTCATCGGCGTGGAAGATCGAGGTCGGCCCGACCACGGTCATCACTGCGGCGATCTGGCCCATGGCGTTGAACACCGGGGCGGACAGGGCGTCCACCCCGGGCATCAGCAGGCCGTGCACATGGTGCAGGCCGCGCTGGCGGATCTGCTCCAGCAGCGCCGTATAGTCGTCGGCAGTCTGCTGCCGCGCGGCCAGTTCCTGGTCGCGCAACTCGACGGTTTCCCGCTCGGGCAAATGGGCGGCGAACACCAGCCCGGTGGATGAGCTCAGCAGCGGCAGCACCGAGCCGATCTGTGTCACCACCGTCACCGCGCGCACCGCCGGCTCGATGCTGACCACCGTCGCGCCCTGGTTGCCCCACACCGCGATGAAGCAGCTTTCGTTGAGCTCGTCGCGCAACTGCGACAGCGGCAATGCCGCCACCTTCAACACATCGATACTGCCCAGCGCCGCCATCCCCACCCGCAACGCCTCGCGGCCCAAGCCGTAATGGTTGGTGGCCGGGTCCTGCTCGGCGAAGCCGCTGGCGATCAAAGCCTGCAGGTAGCGGTGGACCTTGCTCGCCGGCATCTGCACATGTTCAGCAAGGCGCGACAGCGAGGTGGAGGGGGACAGTTCAGCCAGGGCCTTGAGGATGTCGGTACCGACTTCCGCCGAGCGGACCTTCTGTTTGCCGTTGTCGGCGCTGGTGCTGGCTTTGGCCATGAGGGACTTCTACGCAGATTTCATTGGGTGGCGCCTTTATAGCTTGACGCCTGCGCACGAGCAAATTACGTTATTCGTAATCTGATTACGATAAAAACAATGCAGACGCGCTGCCACCCCCGTGCCAGTCTCCGGATCGGGCCAGCAGCCAGCTGCCAGCAACGGCTCCGCGCGAGCCCGGAGGCCCCGATGACCCGCGACACATCCCCCCAACTCCAGTACCTGAGTGGCTTCGGCAACGAATTCGCCAGCGAAGCCCTACCCGGTGCCTTGCCGGTGGGGCAGAACTCGCCGCAGAAGGCGCCCTACGGGCTGTACGCCGAATTGCTGTCGGGCACTGCGTTCACCATGACACGCAGTGAACTGCGCCGTACCTGGCTGTACCGCATCCGCCCGTCGGCGCTGCATCCACGCTTCGAGCGCCTGGAGCGCCAGCCGCTGACCGGCGCGCTGGGTGCCATCACCCCCAACCGCCTGCGCTGGAACCCCCAGCCGATGCCGGCCGAGCCCACCGACTTCATCGAAGGCTGGCTGCCGATGGTGGCCAACTCGGCTTCCGAGAAACCGGCCGGGGTGAGCATCTATATCTACCGCGCCAACCGCTCCATGGAGCGGGTTTTCTTCAACGCCGACGGCGAGCTGCTGCTGGTGCCCGAGCAGGGGCGCCTGCGCATCGCTACCGAGCTGGGCGTGCTGGAGGTCGAGCCGCTGGAAATCGCGGTGATCCCGCGTGGCATGAAGTTCCGCGTCGAACTGCTCGACGACCAGGCCCGTGGCTACATTGCCGAGAACCACGGTGCGCCGCTGCGCATCCCGGACCTGGGCCCGATCGGCAGCAACGGCCTGGCCAACCCGCGTGATTTCCTCACCCCGGTGGCCCACTACGAAGAAACCAGCGGCCCGGTGCAGCTGGTGCAGAAGTTCCTCGGCGAGCATTGGGCCTGCGAGCTGCAGCACTCGCCGCTGGACGTGGTCGCCTGGCACGGCAGCAACGTGCCGTACAAGTACGACCTGCGCCGTTTCAACACCATCGGCACGGTCAGCTTCGACCACCCCGACCCGTCGATCTTCACCGTGCTCACCTCGCCGACCAGTGTCCACGGCATGGCCAACATGGACTTCGTGATCTTCCCGCCGCGCTGGATGGTGGCCGAGAACACCTTCCGTCCACCATGGTTCCACCGCAACCTGATGAACGAGTTCATGGGCCTGATCCAGGGCGCCTACGACGCCAAGGCCGAAGGCTTCCTGCCCGGCGGCGCCTCGCTGCACGGGGTGATGAGCGCCCATGGTCCGGACGCCGAGACCTGCGACAAGGCGATCTCGGTGGACCTGGCGCCGCACAAGATCGACAACACCATGGCCTTCATGTTCGAGACCAGCCAAGTGCTGCGCCCGAGCCGCCAGGCCCTCGAAAGCCCGCAGTTGCAGGCCGACTACGATAGTTGCTGGGCCACTCTGCCGAGCACCTTCAACCCGAACCGGAGATAACCGATGAACCAGACCGCCAACGCCCGTAGCTGGGTCGAGCACGCCAACGGGCACCGCGACTTCCCGCTGCAGAACCTGCCCCTGGGCATCTTCAGCCGCCCTGGGCAGGCGCCGCGTTGCGGCGTGGCCATCGGCGACGCCATCCTCGACCTCGAGGCCGTGCTGGCCGCCGGGCTGTTCGACGGCCAGGCCAAGGCTGCCGTCGAAGCCACCCAAGGGGGGGCGCTGAACGCCTTCTTCGCCCTGGGGCGCCCGGCCCGCGTGGCCCTGCGCGAGCGCCTGCTGGCGCTGCTGGGCGAGGGCAGCGAGCACCAGGCCGCCTTGAAGGCTGCGCTGCATCCAGCCAGTGAATGCCAGCTGCACCTGCCGGCCAAGATCGGTGACTACACCGACTTCTACGTCGGCATCGAGCACGCCAAGAACGTCGGCAAGCTGTTCCGCCCGGACAACCCGCTGCTGCCCAACTACAAGCATGTGCCGATCGGCTACCACGGCCGCGCCTCGACTATCCGCCCGTCCGGCACCGACGTGCGCCGCCCCAAGGGCCAGACCCTGCCGGCCGGCCAGACCGAGCCGAGCTTCGGCCCCTGCGCGCGCTTGGACTACGAGCTGGAGCTGGGGATCTGGATTGGCCAGGGCAACGAGATGGGCCAGCCGATCCCGATCGGCGACGCCGCCGAGCATGTTGCCGGTTTCTGCCTGCTCAACGACTGGTCGGCGCGTGATATCCAGGCCTGGGAATACCAGCCGCTGGGCCCTTTCCTGTCCAAGAGTTTCATCACCACGGTGTCGCCGTGGGTGGTGACCGCCGAGGCCCTGGAGCCGTTCCGCTGCGCCCAGCCGGCGCGCCCGGAAGGTGACCCGCAGCCGTTGTCGTACCTGCTGGACAAGCGCGACCAGGCCGGTGGCGCCTTCGACATCGAGCTGGAAGTGCTGCTGCTGACCGCAGGCATGCGCGAGCAGAACCTGCCGGCCCACCGCCTGACCTTGAGCAACACGCGCAGCATGTACTGGACCGTGGCGCAGATGGTCGCCCACCACAGCGTCAATGGCTGCCAGTTGCAAGCGGGCGACCTGTTCGGTTCGGGCACCTTGTCCGGCGCGGCGCCGGGCTCGTTCGGCAGCCTGCTGGAGATCACCGAGGGCGGCAAGCACCCGGTGGAACTGGCCAGCGGCGAGGTGCGCAAGTTCCTCGAGGACGGCGACGAGATCATCCTGCGCGCCCGTTGCGTGCGTGACGGTGTGGCCAGCATCGGCTTCGGCGAGTGCCGCGGCACCGTCGTCGCGGCCAACTGAGGGGCGGTGCGATGGAGCTGTTCACCTACTACCGTTCCACCTCGTCGTACCGCGTGCGCATCGCCCTGGCGCTCAAGGGCCTGGATTACCAGGCCCTGCCGGTGAATCTGCTCAAGGGCGAGCAGCGTGGCGAGGCTTACCTGGCGCTCAACCCGCAAGGCCGCGTGCCGGCCCTGCGTACTGACGACGGCGAATTGCTGGTGCAATCGCCAGCAATCATCGAGTACCTGGAGGAGGCTTATCCACAGCCTGCACTGCTGCCGACCTCTGCCGAGGCCCGGGCCAAGGTGCGCGGTGTGGCGGCGATCATCGGTTGCGACATCCACCCGCTGCACAACGTCAGCGTGCTCAACCAGCTGCGTCAGCTGGGGCATGACGAGAACCAGGTCAACCAGTGGATCGGCCACTGGATCAGCCAGGGGCTGGCGGCGATCGAGCAACTGATCGGTGATGACGGCTTCTGCTTCGGCGCCACGCCGGGGCTGGCCGATGTCTACCTGATCCCGCAGCTGTACGCAGCCGAGCGCTTCAACATCGACCTCGCCGGCTACCCGCGCATCCGCCGGGTCGCCGCCCTGGCCGAGCAGCACCCGGCCTTCCAGAAAGCCCACCCGGCGAGGCAGCCCGATACCCCCAACTGACCTCACCTGCAGGAGCCGGCCTTGCCGGCAAAGCCGGCTCCTACATGACCATCGCGACCCATGGCATAACAACAAAAGACAGGTACCTTGCGATGCACAACCAGATAGCCAGCTTTCGCGCGGCGCTCGACGCGCGCCCGGTGTCACCCTACCAGTGGCGCCTGCTGCTGTTGCTGATCCTGCTGTTGGTCACCGATGGTTATGACGCCCAGGTGCTGGGCTACGTGATTCCGGCGCTGGCCCAGGATTGGGGGCTGGAGAAGGCCGCCTTCGGGCCGGTGTTCAGCGCCAACCTGTTCGGCCTGACGGTCGGTTCGCTGGCGGTGACGCCCCTGGCCGACCGCTTCGGCGTGCGCCGGGTGCTGCTGTGCTGCGTGCTGCTGTACGCCAGCCTGACCGTGCTGATGGTGTTTGCCACCTCCCTCGACAGCCTGATGCTGGCGCGATTCCTCTGTGGGATCGGCATGGGCGGCGCCATGCCCAGCGCCATGGCACTGATGGCCGACTACGCGCCACCGCGCCTGCGCACCTTGATGGTGACCCTGGCCGCCTGCGGCTTCTCGCTGGGGGGCGCTGCCGGGGGCTTCGTCGCGGCGGGCTTCATCGACCAGCACGGCTGGCAGGCGGTGTTCCTCGCCGGTGGCGTGGCACCGTTGCTGTTGTTCCCCTTCCTGGCCTTGTACCTGCCCGAGTCCCTGCCGCGCCTGCTGCGCGATGCGCCGCCGTATGCCCGGTTGCAACGGATTACCACCCGCGTGCTGCCGGGCTGGCAGGTGCCAGTGGCACAGGTCGCCACCGATGAACCCGCAGACAGCAAACTCACCATGGTGGCGTTGTTCCGCGACGGTTTCGCCCGGCCTACTTTGCTGCTGTGGGGCACCTTCTTCGTCAGCCTGATCCTGCTGTATTTCATGATCAGCTGGCTGCCGTCGCTGTTGCAGGAAAGCGGGCTGGCGCTGAACCAGGCCAACCTGGTCACTTCGCTGTTCCTGTTCGCCGGTACCTTCGGCGCGGTGTGCCTGGCCTGGTGCGCCGACCGCATGAAGAACAAGGCCCGCCTGCTGGCCGGCGTATTGCTGGGGGCGGCGGTGTTCAGCGTGCTGGTTGGCCTGAACCATGACGATCCACGCTGGCTGGTGCCCAGCGTGTTCGCCGCAGGCTTCTGCATCATCGGCGGGCAATTGACGCTCAATGCCTTCGTCAGCAATTTCTATCCGGCCCAGGTGCGCGCCACCGGCACCGGCTGGGCGCTGGGCGTCGGGCGTTTCGGCTCGATCCTCGGGCCGCTCATCGGCAGCCTGCTGCTGACCCTGCACATGCCGGTGGAGCAAATCTTCTTCTTCTGCGCCATCCCGGCGTTGCTGGGGGCGCTGCTGGTCAGCCAGGTGCGTGCGCCACGGCTTTCACGTGAAGTGGCGCCCAAGGGTGAAGCGCTAATGGATTGAGCGCTTGCCGCTGGGCAGTTGGCCGAGCCGTTCGCCAAGCTTGAGGCGCTGCACCGGGTCGTCGGTCAGCAGCAGGGCGTGCTCCAGGTCGAAGCGTTCGGCCTGGGGGCAGTCCAGGTGCTGGTACAGGGTGGCGCGGGCCAGGTAGTCGCCGACCTGCACCGGGCCCAGCTGCATGACCCGCTCGGCATCGATCAGCGCGGCCAGGTCGTTGTCGTTGCTGCTGTGCAACTGGCGCAGGTTGCGTGACAGGCGCTGGAGCATCTGCATCGGCGAGGCGCTGCGCAGGTGCTCGGCGGTCAGCGTGACCTGCGGGCCGAACTGGCGGGCCAGCAGGTCGCGGCAGTCGTTGGGGTAGAGGCGGCGGCCCCCGCAAGGGTCGAGCAGGTGATCGGCACCGGGTACGCGCAGCAGGAAATGGCCGGGGAAGTTGACCCCCTCCAGCGGTATCGACAGGCGCCGCGCCAGTTCCAGGGCCAGGATGGCCAGGGGCAGCGGCTGGCCACGGCGGCGTTGCAGCACCTTGTCCATGAGTGCTACCTGCGGGCGCAGCGGGTGATATTCGTCTTGCTGGAACCCCAAGGCATTCAATTGCCGCAGCAGTGGCTGGGCCAATTCGCTGAGCGGCAGCATTGGCAGGCTGGCGCTGACCTCGCGCTGCAGCTCCTGCAGACGAGCAAGGCCGACCTCAGGCTCGACGGCCCGGTCATGTTCGGCGGCGATCCACAGGGCAGCTTCCAGCAGGGCGGCCGGCTCGCGTTCCAGGCAGGCCAGGCAGGCTTGGCGTGGGTTCATGGCACCTCTCCATTACGCTTAACTTGTAGCCCTGGCGCCGGTTTTCGTCCAGTGGTCCGACCGCGTCGCAGCTGGTTTGCGCCTGCCTATACTGGAGAGAGCACCTCACGGGGGAGCCTGTTGATGTTCGCCCTCATGCAAAGTACCCGCACCCAGTCGCTGCACCTGTTCATCGACCCGCCCACGGGCCTCAAGGCCGTGGTGGTGATCCACAGCGAGCAATTGGGGCCGGCGATCGGCGGTTGCCGCTACCTGCCCTATGCCGATGACGAAAGCGCCATGACCGATGCCATCCGCCTGGCTCAGGGCATGAGCTACAAGGCTGCCCTGGCGGGGTTGCCGATGGGCGGTGGCAAGGCGGTGATCGTGCGCAACCCCCATGTGGAAAACCGCGCTGCGCTGTTCGAGGCCTTCGGGCGCTTCGTCGACACGCTCCAGGGCCGTTTCATCACCGCCGTGGACAGCGGCACCTCGACCCTCGACATGGACTGCATTGCCCAGAGCACCCCTCATGTGACCAGCACCACAGCCGCGGGCGACCCGTCACCCCACGCGGCCATGGGCGTGTTCGCCGGCATTCGCGCCACCTCCATGGCCCGCCTGGGCAGCGACAACCTGGAAGGGCTGCGGGTGGCGGTACAAGGGCTGGGGAATGTGGGCTATGCGTTGGCCGAACAGCTGCATGCGGCGGGTGCCGAGCTGCTGGTCAGTGACCTGGACCCAGGGAAGGTGCGGCTGGCGGTGGAGCAGTTCGGTGCTCATCCGGTGGTCAACGATGCGTTGATCAGCACGCCGTGCGATATCTTCGCGCCGTGCGGGGTGGGGCCGGTGCTCACCGGCCAGAGCGTGATGCAGTTGCGTTGCGCGGCGGTGGCAGGCTCGGCCAACAACCAACTGACCACCTTGCAGGTGGCCGATCAGCTGGAAACCCGAGGGATTCTGTACGCGCCCGACTATGTGATCAACGCTGGCGGGCTGATCTACGTGGTGCTCAAGCACCGAGGCGAGGAGCTGGGTACCATCACTGCGCACTTGGCGAAGATCCCGACCCGGCTGACCGATGTGTTCGCCCATGCCCAGGCGGAGAAGCGCTCGCCGGCGCGGGTGGCGCAGATGCTGGCAGAGCGCTTGTTGTACGGTTGACGATAAGTGTCGGCCTCTTCGCGGGCTTGCCCGCGAAGAGGCCTGCGCCGCAATCACTGCGCAGCGCCACCCTCGAGCAACTCCGCCAACGCATCCGGCTGGCTCTTGAACGCCCGGGCGAACACATCGCGGTTCTTGGCCATATAGATCCCGGCTTCCTCGACCTGCTGTTCGCTCAGCGACGGCACCGCCTTGTGCAGCACCTCGGCCAGGCGTTCGGCCAGTTCGAGCATCTTGTCGTGACGGTCTGCTTCGGCCTTATCCATGAACAAGCGCTCCGGGTCGCGGCTGCTGCGGTACACCACTTCGACGGCCATTCATCACCTCTGTGCCTTTTTGCTGGTTGGGGTTGCGGATAACTGTATCTTTATACAGTACAGGCGAAAGCCACCGGACCGCAACCACGATGATGGCCTTTTGCGCTGAAAAACAGCGTAGCCCACAGGTGCCCTGCGGCAATCGGCCGCCTTCCAAGGCAAGGGCGTGGCCCTTTAACTGCATGGCACAAGCGTCACAGAGGTGGCGCACCATCCTTCAGCCGTATCGGGGAATCGAACATCGTGAACATCAAATGGGCAGACAAACTGCGCAAGGGCCTGCATGGCTCGGCCGACTCGCTGGGCAACCTGTGCGTGGAGGCCTTCCACTACCTGGCGCTGTTCGGCATCGGCGCGATCACCGCCTATGCGGCGGTGGTCACCTTCATGGACATGCTCGGCAAGGGCGGGGTCAGCGTCGATGACATCCTGCTGCTGTTCATCTACCTGGAGCTGGGGGCGATGGTGGGGATCTACTTCAAGACCAACCACATGCCCATCCGCTTCCTGCTGTACGTGGCGATCACCGCGCTGACCCGCCTGCTGATCGGCGACGTGTCGCACCACAAGGCGCCGGATGTCGGCCTGTTGTACGTGTGCGGCGGCATCCTGCTGCTGGCGTTCGCCATCCTGGTGGTGCGCTACGCCTCGTACCGCTACCCGTCGACCAAGGTGCTGGACGCCAACGGCAAGGAAGTGGAAGAGGGCAAGTAAGCCTCAGTTGGCCAGCGTGCTGGCTGGGAAGCGTTGTTGGCAGGTAAGGGCGGCCAGCACTTCCAGCGGGTTCTGCCCCAGCTCGATGGCCAGGCCCAGGCGGATGCTGTCGATGACCCGTTGCAGGCGCACCGGGTCGTTGCGCTGGGCCTCGCTGACCAGGCGCTTGGCGACCACGCCGCTGTCGTCGGACAGCGTCAGCATGATGCTGCCGTCCAGGCGCTCGATGCTCAGGTTGACCCGGTATTCGGGGGCGAAGGCGGCGCTGATCTGCTCGAAGGGGTTGTTCATGGTCGACTTCTGCACTGAATGACTGCAGGCGTTGACCGGGGCAGGGCGGGGTTGGTTCAGGCCCGCTGGTCGGCCTGGACGAAAACGCCCGGCGCAAGGCCGGGCGTTGGTTGTGTGCATCACCTGAGTTTCAGGCGTCCGGGTCACTCAGCTCCAGGGCGCCGCGCTTGCTGCGCAACTTGCCGTAGAAATGCTCCAGCGCGTTGTTCAGCTTGCCGGCCGCGCCGTCGACGGCCTGGTCCAGCGAGGTGGCGGTGTGGGTCACGGAAATCGGTTGGTGGCCTTTGGGGCGAGCCTCCATCTGGCAGCGTTTGTCATGCGGTCCGGGCTTTGCGCCGTTCTCGTCGCGCAGGTGCACCTCGATGCGGGTGAGGTCGTCCTCGAAGCGTTCGAGCGAGGCGTGCAGTGTGCTGCGGACCCACTCGTCGAGCCGGATGTTGCCTTCGATATGGTTGCTGCTGTTGACCTGGATTTGCATGATTCAATCCTTATTCAGCTTGCTCGCAGGGAGGCGTGCCTAGGCCCTTGAGGCCGTTGGTATTTCTTTGCCTCTTGACTCTAAGGTCAGGCAACCGCGGAGCGAATTCAACCCCCTTTTGAAAATAAATTTCCTGTTGCAAAAGCACAGTGGCATGACCTTGATCATGGCGGGAATTTCTATTTCTGACCCTTGGGTCAACTGCGCAAGAAGTTGCGCACTCAAATGTGGATAAGTGTGTGAATACATTGATGTAGGCCTTATGCACCATGGTCTACAGCCAACTGCGCAACTTTTTGCCACCACTGCGCAAAAAGTTGCGCAACTTTTGGATGGTTTTTTCTTCCGAAGGCATTCAAATGGATGCTTAGTTCTTATAAGTCACTGAAAATACTATGAAAATATTTTCTGGCACGACTTTTGATAACTCTCTTGCTAGCCAACTGGCAATTTCCTGCCAGAACAGGCACTTATCCAGCAAGGAGAGCAACACATGGCAACTCCCGCCTACATGGCCGTCACCGGCGAAAAACAAGGTCTGATCACTGCCGGCGCATTCACCGCCGACTCGGTGGGCAACACCTACCAGGAAGGCCACGAAGACCAGGTCATGGTCCAGGGCTTCGAACACGAAGTGATCATCCCGCGTGACCCGCAGTCCGGCCAGCCGACCGGCCAGCGCGTGCACAAGCCGGTGAAGATCACCAAGGTCTTCGACAAGGCTTCGCCGCTGCTGCTGGCCGCCCTGACCTCGGGCGAGCGCATGACCAAGGTCGAGATCAAGTGGTACCGCACCTCGGCCCAGGGCACTCAGGAGCACTACTACACCACCGTCCTGGAAGACGCGATCATCGTCGACATCAAGGACTACATGCACAACTGCCAGGACCCGGGCAACGCCCACTTCACCCACCTGGAAGACGTGCACTTCACCTACCGCAAGATCACCTGGACCCACGAAGTGTCCGGTACTTCCGGTTCCGACGACTGGCGCGCGCCAGTCGCAGGCTAAGCCTGGACTCCACCGTAGCCCGCCGCGTTCGCGCCGCGGGCTGCGGTCGTTTTGACCATCGAATTTTCGCAACAGAGGGACAGGGATGTTTGCCGCCGCGAACCAGACCCATTTCAGCCTGCACATCGACGGCCTGGAGCACGACTTCCAGGTGCTTGCCTTCGACGGCAAGGAGGCCATCAGCCAACCTTATGCCATCGACCTGGAACTGGTCAGCGAGCACCCCTCGCGGGACCTGGAGAGCCTGCTGCACAAGCCCGCGTTCCTCCAGCTCGGTGACGACGGCCGCGGCCTGCACGGCCTGATCTACCGCGCCGCGCAAGGCGAGGCCGGCAAGCGCCTGACCCGCTACCAGGTGACTCTGCGCCCGCAACTGGCCTACCTGGCCCACCGCATCAACCAGCGTATGTTCCAGCACAAGACCGTGCAGGAGATCATCGCCCAGGTGCTCGAGGAACACGGCATCCTCGCCAACGCCTACCAATTCCAGTTGGGCGCGACGTACCCGCAGCGCGAGTACTGCGTGCAGTACGACGAGTCCAACCTGCAGTTCATCCAGCGCCTGTGCGAAGAAGAAGGCATCCACTACCACTTCCGCCACAGCGCCGACGGCCACCAGCTGGTGTTCGGCGATGACCAGACGGTGTTCCCGAAACTGGCCCCGGTGCAGTTCCAGCACGACTCCGGGCTGGTCGCCGACACGCCGATGATCAAGCGCTTCGCCCTGCGCCTGGAAACCCGCACCAGCAGCGTCACCCGCCGCGACTACGACTTCAAGAAGCCGCTGATCCAGCTCGAAGGCGAGGCCGACAGTCATGACGAGCCGGCCCTGGAAGACTACGACTACCCCGGGCGCTTCCTCGACCGCCCACGCGGTAAGCACCTGGCCAATCGCGCCCTGGAACGCCACCGCAGCGATTACCGCCAGGCGAGCGGCGACAGTGACCAGCCACTGCTGGCCAGCGGGCATTTCCTGACCCTCGCGAGCCATCCCAACGCCAGCTGGAACGACCTCTGGCTGCTCACCGAAATCCAGCACCAGGGCCGCCAGCCGCAGGTGCTGGAAGAAGCCATCACCAGCGACATCGACCCACGCTTCGACGGCTTCCAGCAGGGCTACCGCAACTTCTTCGTGGTCACCCCGTGGGAGCAACCGTACCGCCCGCCGCTGAACCACCCGAAACCCAAGGTGCTGGGCGAGCAGCGCGCGGTGGTCAGCGGCCCGGCCGGCGAGGAGATCTACTGCGACGAGTACGGCCGTATCAAGGTGCAGTTCTTCTGGGACCGCGAAGGCCGCTCGGACGACAAGTCCAGCGTGTGGATGCGCGTGGCCAGCAGCTGGGCCGGGCAGGGCATCGCCGGCCTGCAACTGCCCCGGGTGGGCATGGAAGTGCTGGTCAGCTTCCTCGAAGGTGATCCCGACCAGCCGCTGGTGACCGGCTGCCTGTACCACGGCGTGAACATGCCGCACTACAAGCTGCCCGACCTGAAAACCCTGGCGACGATCAAGAGCAAGGAATACAAGGGTAGCCGCGGCAACGAACTGCGCATCGACGACACCACCAGCGAAATCAGCATCGCCCTGCGCAGTGACCACGGCGCCAGTGCGCTGAACCTCGGTTACCTCACCCACCCACGCCCGAGTGGCGGCGCGCCTCGCGGCGAAGGCTTCGAGCTGCGCACCGACCGCCACGGCGCGGTGCGCGCGGCCGGTGGCCTGCTGATCACCACTGAACCCCGCTCCAACGAAGCCAAGCACCACAAGGACTTGCCGGAAACCGCCGAACGCCTGGCCACCGCCAGCGAGCAGCAGGACAGCTTGGCGGAGCTGGCCAAGCAGATGCAGGCCCAGGAACCGGGCGACCAGGACGCCGTGGCCAAGGACCTGCACAAGCAGCACATGGGCATCCTCGGCAGCGGCCCGGGCGACCTGACCAAGAACGAGTTCGCCGAATTCACCCAGCCGCACCTGGTCGTGTCGAGCCCGGCCGGTATCGCCCTGACCACTCCCGGCCCGAACCACCTCACCAGCGGCAGCCACCTGGCGCTGAGCAGTACCGGCCACACCAGTATGTCGATCGGCAAACGCCTGCTGGCCAGTGCCAGCCAGGGCATGCGCTTCTTCGTGCAGAGCCTGGGCTGGAAGCTGGTGTCGGCCTCCGGCGACATCGACATCCGCGCCCTGAAGGACAGCATCAACCTGCTGGCCAAGCTGGACATCACCGCCAACGCCGACCGCATCATCCTCAAGGCCAAGACCGAACTGGTGGTGCAGGGCGGCGGCAGTGCCACCACCTACAACGCCAGCGGCATCACCCACGTCACCAGCGCCAACTACACCGCCCATGCGGCGCAGTTCGCCCACATCGGCGCGGCGAGCATGGCCGGCACCTTCCCCGAGCCACCGAAGCCCGGCAAAGGCGCGCTGGAGCTGTTCAACCTGTACGCCAACACCAAGGGCATCAAGGCCGGCGACTACGAAGTCACCGACGCCCTGGGCACGGTGCTCAAGGGCTCGCTGGACGGGCAGGGCTTCAACGCCGTGTCCGGCGCCGCGCCCGGGCCGGCCACGGCGGCGTTCGGCCTCGACACGGCTGACACCTGGAGCCTGGGCAGCTTCGTCAAAGGTGCTCCATGGCTGAAGCTGCCCATGACTGAAGAGGGCGCGCCCTCGATGCTCGATTCGATGATCGACACGCTCACGCCTGATGGCAGTGGCGCGGCGATGGGCACGATCAAGCAACTGGCCAGCAGTGGCATGGACGCGGCCAAGAGCGGCATGAGCCTGCTCAAGACCGGGCAGAGCGCGCTGCAGGGTGTGCAGCAGGTGCAAGGCGCGCTGAAAGGCGGCGTCGCCGGCCTGCCGCAACTGGCGAGCGCCGCCAGTTCGGCACTGCCTGCCGCCTCCAGCACCCTGGGCGTCGCGGGCAAGGCCGGTGCCGTCGTGCAGGGGGGCATGGCCAGCCTGCCGAAGCTGCCGGCGCCACCCAAACTCCCCGCCTTCAAGGCACCGAACCTGAACACCCTGACTGACCTGATGCCAGGCGAGCTGATTTCATGACCGAACAGACTTCCCAACCCGGTGGCCGCGAAGTCGCCATCGTTCCCCTGAACGAAATCCACATCGAAGACGTCGGCCGTGGTGCTGCGGTATTCGATGCCTGGCTGCGCGACGTCAGCGATGGCTATGTCACCCTCGAGCGCATCAAGAACGTCGCGGGTGCCTTGCCGGTGGTGGGTAACATCATCGCCCTGGTCGACGCCCTGGGCGATATCGTCACCCTCGCTGAAAGTAAAAAGCCCGACCCGTGGGACTGGGTCAGCTTGGGCATCAACCTGATCGGCGTGGTACCTATTCCGCCGAACATGGCGGCCGCGCGCATGAGCCTGCGGCCGATGCTGTTCATGGTGCGCCAGGAAGGCAAGCAGATCCTCGGTGACGCGCTGATCGAGATCATTGCCGGGCACCTGAACGCCGACATCGTCGGTAGCCTGGATGACTTCGTCAGCCAAGCCGAAGGCAAGCTCAAGAAAACCCTGACGGCGGCGGGTGGCAAGGGCGAAGAAATACTCAACGAGATCTGCAACGGCCTGGATGCCTTGATCGATGCCAACCTCAATAGCGGCAAAGACCTCGGCGAGGCAGGCAAGAAAGCGAGCAAGGCGGCCGACCAGCTTCTGCATGACCCTCTGGCCAGTATCGACAACATCTTCGACGCGGCCTGGAGCGCCTACAAGGCGGCCGGCAAGGGCATGGCCAACATGGCCGCCAGCGCGACGATCAGTGAAGAGGCCAAGGTCTACGGCCACAAGCAAGTCGCCAAATTGCGGGTGCTGGCACCTCAGATCAAAAGCGAGATCCTCAAGCTAGGTTCTGCCAGCAACCCGCACTCGATTGAGGCGCTGCGCCTGATCCTGGCCGGCAGCGTGGCACTGTGGCGCAGGCGCAATCCGCAGCTGGTGAACACCAACATCAAGCCCAACTCCACCAGTACCGCACAGCACCAAGCCACGCAAGGCAAGCTTGAAACCCAGCGCGAGGAAGCACCGCCAAAGAATGCGGCCAACAGCTGTAAGAACGGCAGTTGTACCGGCACCAAACGCGACATCAACTTTGCCCTTGGTTGTGAGACGCTGCAGCACGTCGACTTCAGCCTGCCTGGGCCATTCCCGGTCACTTGGGCGCGGACCTACAACTCACGGCTGGCAGAACTCGACGACAGCAGCCTGGGCGCCCGTTGGCTGACCGAGTTCACCACCTGCATCGATGTTGTGGACGATGGCCTGGTATTCCACGATGTCGACGGCCGTAGCCACCCGTACCCGATGCCCAAACAGGGCAAGCCGCACTATGACCCGATCGAATACCGTGGCCTGGTGCGCACCACAGAGACCCAGATCATCCTCACCCGAGGGCTGGAGCGGCGTGAAACCTACGAGCGCGTCGGGGATCGGTTCTATCTGGTTCATATCGTCCTGCGCAGCGGCGCTGGCGCGATGCTGCACTACGAGCATCATTTCAACGGCCGACCGGTGTTGTCCGATATCAACACCTACGAGGACAACGACCCGACCAAGGTGCACCTGCAATTGGGCACGCTGCTCGACGACCATGGGCATATCCAGGGCCTGTGGCAGGTGGTCGACGGCAAGCCGCTGCGCCAGCTGTGCGCCTATCACTACGACGACCAGGGCGACCTGGTCATCGCCCAGGACGAGCACGGCGCCGCCTGGCACTACCAGTACCAGCATCACCTGGTGACCCGTTACACCGACCGCACCCAGCGCGGTTTCAACCTCGAATGGGACGGCTCGGGGGCGCATGCCAAAGCCATCCGCGAGTGGGCCGACGACGGCAGCTTCGAAACACGCCTGCAATGGGACAAGCACATCCGCCTGACCACCGTGACCGACGCCCACGGCCAGCAGACAAAGCACTATTACGACATCCTCGGCTACACCTACCGCATCAAGCATCCGGACGGTAATTCCGAATGGCTGTTCCGCGATGATCGCAAGAACATCATCCGCCACGTCCACCCCGACGGCAGCCAGGATCGCTTCGCCTACGACGAACGCAGCAACCTGCTCAAGCACATCCGTGCCGACCACAGCGTGGTGCACTACGCCTATGACGACCACGACCAGTTGATCAAGATCCGTGATGCCGAGGGCGGGCTGTGGCTGCGTGATTACGACGAGCGCGGCAACCTGGTCGAGACCGTCGACCCTCTGGGCAACAAGACCGAGTTCGCCTACACCCCGGCCGGGTTGGTCAAGGCGATCAAGGATGCTATCGGCAATGAGAAGAAACTTGCCTACAACGACGCCGGGCAGTTGCTTGAGTACACCGACTGCTCCGGCAAGACCAGCCAGTGGACGTACAACGCCTTCGGCCAACTGAGCGAGTTCGCCGATGCGGCGGGGAACAAGACCGCCTATGAATACAAGGCTGGCCAACTGGCCAAGGTCATCCACCCCGACAAGACCGCAGAACACTTCGAGCGCGACGCCGAAGGCCGCCTGTTGGCGCATGTCGATGCGCTCGACCGCTGCACCACCTGGACCTACAACGCGGTTGGCCTGCTGGCCGAGCGCGTCGATGCGGCAGAACATACCCTGCGCTACCGCTGGGACAAGCTCGGCCGCTTGATCGGGTTGGAAAACGAAAACGAGAGCAAGGCCAACTTCCTCTACGACCCGGTCGGCCGGCTGCTGCAAGAAACCGGTTTCGATGGCCTGGTCACCCGCTATCAGTACGACCCGCACACCGGTCGATTGGCGAGCACTCAGGTCGGCCAACGCCGTATCGAATTGCGCCTTGACCGGATGGGCCGGTTGGCCGAGCGTACCGCCCGCCTGGGCGATCAGAGCCAGACCGAAACCTTTGCCTACGACGGCAACGGCAAGCTGATCCAGGCCACCAACGCCGCCAGCAAGCTGCAATGGTTCCGTGACGAAGCGGGCAACCTGACCCGCGAGCACCAGCACTACCTGGCCACCGGCACGCCGATGGTTGCGGTGTGGCAGCACGAGTACGACGCGCTCAACCAACGTACTGCAACGATTCGTCCGGACGGTCACAAAGTCAGCTGGCTGACCTACGGCAGCGGCCACCTGCTCGGCATGACCCTCGATCAGCACGAGATGCTGGCCTACGAGCGCGATGACCTGCACCGCGAGGTGGTGCGGCACCAGGGCAATAAACTGATGCAAACCCAGGCGTGGGATCCGGTCGGGCGTTTGCAGGAACAGCTGCTGGGCAGCCATGATGGCCAGTCCACGCTGCTCAAGCGTCAGTATCGCTACGATGCCGCGAGTCAGCTCACCAATATCCAGGACAGCCGTCGTGGCCCGTTGGAGTACCAGTACGATCCAGTCGGTCGCCTGCTGCAGGCCACCAGCCGCCTGGGTGTGGAAACCTTCGCTTTCGACCCGGCGGGCAACCTGCTGGACCAGAAGACCCAGGAGCTGAACCGCCCGCTGGAAGCCGATCCACGCCGCAACAAGCTGATGGATAACCTGCTGCGCGAGTATGCCGGCACCCACTACAAATATGATGAACGCGGCAACCTGATTCACCGCCTGCACAACGGCTCCCACGCCCATTTCACCTGGGACCTGTTTGATCGGCTGACCTCTTACAACGATGACCAGCTCAAGGTCGACTACAGCTATGACGCCTTGGGTCGTCGTCTGCACAAGCATTCGGTGGCGCATTTCTGGGATCGCCCGGAAGCGGGCACCGGCTGGAACCAGTTGCAACGGGCCAAGCGGCAACGCGAACTTGGCTGTGGCTTCACCCTGTTCGGCTGGGATGGCGACACCTTGGCCTGGGAAAGCTCACCGCCACGCGACGAGGGCGACACCGGGCGCACCGTGCATTACCTGTACGAGCCAAACAGTTTCGTGCCGGTCGCCCAAGCCCTGCGCAACAGCCCGATCCGCCTGCACAAGCAACCGGACTGGAGCCAGCGCGAATACGACTTCGATCAGGATCCGTTGTGGCACACCGAGGTGAAACCACAGGCATTCGACGCGATTGCCTGGTACCACTGCGACCACCTTGGCACGCCGATGGAGCTGACCGATGAGCAAGGCAATGTCGCTTGGGCCGGGCAGTACAAGGCCTGGGGTGAAGTCAAAGAAGAGCGCTCGGACTGGGCCAGGCAGCACGGACTAGGCAGCCCGCTGCGCTTCCAGGGGCAGTATCACGATCACGAGACGGGGTTGCACTACAACCGGTATCGTTACTATGACGCTGCTAATGGTCGTTTCATTGGTAAAGATCCCATCAGCTTTATTGGAGGTTTAAACGTCTATGCTTATGCATTCAATCCAACACAATGGACCGACCCGTTAGGGCTGTCTCCCCAGTCAATTGCTAAAGCAGTTGTTGAACTGAGAGCGGGTCGCAGTGTTACGGTATGCTCGTTCAAGGATGCATCAGCAGTTCTGTTCGGAGCCTTCCCTGGCGCTCAAAAGTCTGCTGGGGCGGGTGATAAGGATCCAAGTAAAACTGCAAGAGACAAGGCGTCGTTCAAATCGAATCGTCAAAATGGATCAGGTCTGGCGTCTTACCATATGGACTTTAAAATTAACCCTGCCACCGGTGTTCTCTATGGGCACGAATCTCTGCCGGACGGTCATCCACATAAAACTATCCCCCACGTGAACGTCATTACACCTGAGGGGAAGAGAGCTGATATATTCGTAGAGCGCCGCACTAGCTGTCCGCGGAAATAGGAGGGTGCATGGTTGAGACAAGTACTTTGAGAGAGATAAATGCTCGCCTTAGAAGTAAGGGGTGCATATGGATTAATGCAGAGTATATGGAGGGGGGAGAGCTTATAAAGAAAGAGCTTTTCCTGAGGGTTTCTGATTTTGGCTTTAGTGTAGGTTTTGATCATTACTTGGATAAATATGAGGATGCCACTGATTTATATATAACTTATTTGCGCAGGGATTTTGACAGTCTGTCTGATGCTATAGATTTTTGTGTTGAAGAGTTATCGGTCAAGGTGTCAGATTTTTTGGGGTGTTGACTGGGTGCGCAAAGTGGTTGCTTGTCCGTAGTTTTTTTTGATGCATGGGCTTCTCTAGGAGGGGTCCATGATATTAAAGGGTCTATTAATAGAGGCCAAGGGTGTCATGTAGGTAAAAAGAGACTGCCATTGAGAATTTTTACCTGATTTGGTATAAGCTGTCCGGCTCGGTCGTTATAAGGCATGGGTCTGTAGTTGTATTTTAAGGTTATGTGGATCATGTTTTGGATGGCTGGCAAGAGCTTTGTAAGATTGCTATAAAGGGCTTATGCCCGAAGCTGGTTTGCAAGAACCATTTATTTCTCTGAGTTATCTGGTTTTTCCGATTTTTTGTAGTCAATTTCCCAAAGATAATGCGCGCGCCTTCTTTTCATTGCGGCGGCAATCCCTGTCCCCTAGTCTCGCTGAGTCGTCGCTCATCGACGGCGCGGCTTTGACAGGTCGCAATTGAAAGAATGTGCACTAGCTTCGCCTTCAATCAGTAAAAGGGGACGGATTTGAATGGCACTTACTTAACATGCTTCGGATGCCCATGTTTCCTGATATCTGCCCTTGCTGATCGACGTGGTTTGGTCAGCAAGGGGTAGGCCTGAGGCCTTCGCTTTATCGCCCGAGGCTCGACACGACCAGGCCGGTTGCCTACACGCCTTTGAGCAATCAGCATCAGCAAATCTGCCAACCGATCCTCCCCCTCGCCGTAGCTGCGCTGTCGTAGCGCCAGCCATAGCTGGAGGCTGTGCTTGAAACTCAGTTCGCGGGGCAAGCAGTCGGCCATTAACGCCGATTGTGACATGAGCATTCGAAGCATGTTAAGTAAGTGCCATTCAAATCCGTCCCCTTTCTGCTCGCTGCAACTTGGCTAGGCGAGGTGTACCAGCAAGCCAATGGCGTTTGACGCGATTGCCTGGGAGCCGGTGTGATTCACCCACAGGCACCGCGACACTCAGTGAGTCATTCCCAGCTCGGCGTCATCCATCAGCGCCTTGGCCAGTGCGCTCAGGTAATACGAGGCCCAGAGCAGTTGCGGCTTTTCTTCCATGATCCCGGTGATGGTCAGGTCGCGCACGCAGCCCATCAGTTCCGAGGCCTGTTCGCGGGTGTGCTGGCAGGGGATGCCGGGTTCGATGCAGAACAGTGGGATGGTCTGGCCTTCGCCTTGGTAGAACTTGGTTTTGCCTGCGGTGGTGTTGGGGGTGGTTTCGTCTGTTGTCATTGTTTGGTCTCCCTGGATTTTTCGGGGCCTGGGCGGGCCCTTTCGCCAGCAAGGCTGGCTCCTACAGGTGAAACGCAGCCCCCGGTAAGAGCCGGCTTGCCGGCGAACAGGGCCGGGCGCGGGCTAGTGCAGCGTCTGTGGTGCCTTGAGCATCTGCACCAAACCCGGCGCACACGAAGTGCCCCACGCACAGCCGCCATAAGGGCGAGCCATGGGAATGAACCTAGGTCGGCCTGTCAAAGCCGGTCACTGATTTCGCAGCGACCGGCCGAGACTAGAGGCCAACTGGGAACACCGCAATGGCTCGGAGGGGGGCGGGAGTATGTTTGGGAAATGGACTACAAGAAATCGGCTTAGTCTGATTTTCTGGTGGTTCTTGGGGGGCATTTTTGATCGGCGTTGTGGGCGAGAGGGCCAGCCACAGAATCTTCAGCGCCTATCAGATCGAGCGCCGCCCGCGCGGCGCATCGCGGATGAATCCGCTCCTACATTTGTTGCAACGTGCCGCACCTGCAAGGCCATGGTTGCCTGCCTTGGCGCATGGCGTGAGCCGAGCGGGGCGGCGGCAGCGCCGAGGGTGTCAGAAATTTTGTGTTCGGGCATAACATGAGTAAGAGGTGCATGTATGCCAACCAAAAAGAAACCCTTGCGTGACCTGCCCAAAATCCCCAAAGAGCTGCTGGAGCAGTTCGGTGAGGGCCTGATGACCGCAGAAGCTATCGAGGATGCCTCTGCGGCGTTCAAGAAGGCCCTGATCGAACGCGCTCTGCATGCCGAGCTTGGCCACCACCTGGGCTATCCGCCGGGCGCGCAGCGCCCAGAGGATGAAACCAACCAGCGTAACGGCAAGAGTGGCAAGACGGTTTTAACGGGGGATGGCCCACTGCGGCTGGAAATTCCTCGCGATCGAGACGGCAGTTTTTCGCCCATTCTGATCCCCAAGCACGAGCGGCGGTACACCGGTTTCGATGACAAGATCATCGCCATGTACGCCCGTGGAATGACGGTCAGAGAGATCCGAGCCTTTTTGTCCGAGCAGTATGGAACAGAGGTCTCACCCGACTTCATCAGCTCTGTGACAGACGAGGTCATGGACGAGATTGGCGCGTGGCAACAGCGGCCACTGGAGCCGATGTACCCGGTCATTTTCTTCGATGCACTGCGGGTGAAGATCCGCGAAGAGGGCCTGGTGCGCAACAAGGCCATTTACCTGGCCCTGGGCGTCCTCCCCGACGGGACGCGGGATATCCTGGGCATCTGGATCGAGAACACCGAGGGCGCGAAGTTTTGGATGAAGGTCTTTAACGATCTCAAGACGCGCGGTGTCGAAGATGTGCTGATTGCCGTGACCGATGGCCTCAAAGGTATGCCAGAGGCTCTCAGTGCCGTGTTTCCAGAGACGACGTTGCAAACGTGCATCGTGCACCTGATCCGCAACAGCCTCGACTTCGCGGCCTGGGACAAGCGGCGGGCTCTGGCCAAGGAGCTGAAGCCGATTTACCAAGCCATTAATGCTGAAGCGGCTGAGCAAGCACTCGATGAGTTTGAGAACGGGCCGTGGGGCGAGAAATATCCAACGGTGGTGGCTGCCTGGAGACGCGCCTGGGATCGAGTGATTCCATTTTTCGTCTTCCCACCGGCCATCAGAAAGGTGATTTACACCACCAACGCCATCGAGAGCATCAACGCCCAGCTACGCAAGGTCATCAAGACTCGCGGGCATTTCCCGAATGATGACGCAGCGACCAAACTGATTTGGCTGGGATTGCGCAACATAACAGCCAATTGGGGAAAACCGGCCCATGATTGGAAAAGCGCGATGAATCAATTTGCGATTCTGTACGGAGATCGGTTCATCAGGCCGACCTGGTGAGAATCAGGGCCTGCCTGACGGCAGGCCGTTACCGGCCCGCACACAAAAAATCTGACAGTCCCGCAGCGCCAGCCGAAAAACCGCGTCGTGCCCACAAGGCGAACAACCATGGCCTATCGGTCATGGCCACGTTGCAACCGATGTAGGAGCGGATTCATCCGCGATGCGCCGCGCGGGCGGCGCTCGATTTGCGCACCACTACAAATCTTCAGGCGGGCACCTGCTCGTCATCACCAGGCCAGCGGCTGAAATCATCAACCGCTGATCCCACATCCCCCTCAGAACTCAACCGACGTCTGCACATACAACGTCCGTGGTTCCCCCACGTACTTGCCCTTGTTGTTGTCATCAAACGAACGGGTGTAGTACTCGCGGTTGAACAGGTTCTTCACCCCCACCGCCACCTTCAAGTTCGACAATTGCGGCCCAAAGTCGTACCCGGCACGGGTGCTCACCAGCATGTAGCCCGGAATGCGGCCGGTGCTGCCATCAGCGCTCTCGGCGGCGGTGTTGGCGTTGTCGGCGTACTGGCTGCTCTGGAAGCTGCTGTCCAAGTTCAACTGCCACGGGCCTTCGGTGTAACCCACGCCCAGCGTGCCTTTGTGGCGCGACGAGAACGGCACCTGGTTGCCCTTGTTCGGCCCATCCTCACGGATGGTGGCGTCGACGAAGGCATAGCCGGCATGCACGTCGAAACCTGCCAACGCCGGGCTCAGGCCGTCGAGGGCGTAGCGCACGCTGGTCTCGATGCCCTGGTGGCGGGTTTCGCCGCGGGCGATCACCGAGTCGTTGGTCTGGTTGCTTTCGTACTGGTTGTCGAAGTTGATCAGGAAGGCGCCGATCTCGGCCTGCAGGTCGCCATTGTCGTAGCGGGTGCCGACCTCCCAGGTGCGCGCCTTCTCCGGCTTCACTTCGCCGCTGCTGACGCGGTTGGGCATCTGGCTGTACTGCACGCTGCCAAACGAGCCTTCGGTGTTGGCGTAGAGGTTCCAGCTGTCGGTCAGGTGGTACATCACGTTCAACGCCGGCAGCGCGGTGTTGTAGCTGCCCTGGTAGCGCTGGCCATTGAGCTTGTTGCTCTGCTCGGAGTCGATCATCTCGTAGCGCACGCCGGGGGTGATGGTCCAGCGGCCGATGTCGATGCGGTCGTCCAGGTAGATGGCGTGGGCTTCGGTGCTGCCGCGGGTGTCGCGGTCGTTGCGGCTGGCGGTGGTGGGCAGGGCGCCGTTGACCGGCTCGCGGAAGCGCAGCTCGTGGCCGGCTTCGTTGACGTAGCGGTAGCCGATGCCCAGCTCGTGCCAGCTGTCGCCCAGGGCCAGGCCCTGCGAGAAGCGGGTCTCGATGCCGCGCACCCAGTACTCGCGCGGCGACAGCGAGACGAAGCTGCCCTGGTCGAGGTAGCCGCTGCGCAGGGTCTTGGTGAAGAAACTGTTGACGCTGAACTGGCGGTCGTCCTGCTTGTAGTCGTAGCCGAAGTTGAACAGCGTGCGGCGGCCCCAGAACTTGTCTTTCAGGCGGGTCGACTGGTACGGGTCGGCGTCGAAGGCGGCAGTGCTCAGGCCACCAGGCATTTCGGCTTCGCCCTCGTAGTACTGGGCCATGGCATGCAGGCTGTTGGCGTCGTCGAGCTGCAGCTTGCCCTTGAGCATCAGGTCGTCGATCTGCGTGTCGCTGTGTTCGCGCCAGTCGCTGCCCCGGGTGCCGGAGTAGAGCAGGGCGCCGCCCAGGCCGTTGGCGTTGGTGCCGCCGACCAGCAGGTTGGCGCTGTTCTTCAGGCCATCCTGGCTGGACGAGGGGCTGACCTGGTTCTGCATCGCCGCCTTGAAGGTGGCCTCTTCGGGGATGGCGCGGGTGACGAAGTTGACGATGCCGCCGACGTTCTGCGGGCCGTAGCGCACCGCGCCGCCGCCGCGCACCACGTCCACCGCGTCCATGTTGCCCAGGCTGATGGGGGCCAGCGACAGCTGCGGCTGGCCGTAGGGGGCGAAGGGCACCGGGATGCCGTCCATCAGCACGGTGGAGCGCGAGGCCAGGCGCGGGTTGAGGCCGCGGATGCCGAAGTTCAGCGCCAGGTCATGGCTGCCGGTGCCGTTGTTCTCGGGGGCGTTGACCCCGGGGATGCGGTTGAGCACTTCGCGGGCGCTGCTGGCGCCGCTGCGCTCGAAGTCTTCACGGCGGACCACGTCGCGGGCGCCGGGGTGTTCGAAGACGTTGTCCTGGCGGGCCTCGGCCAGCCAGTCGCCGACCACGGTCGAGGCGCCCAGCTCGACGGCCGTGCCGTTGCCGCCAGTGGGCTGCGGTTGCAGGCTGTAGGCGTTGTCGGTCTCCCGGCGGGCTTGCAGGCCGCTGCCGCGCAGCAGCGCGTCGAGGCCCTGGCCGACCTCGTATTGCCCCTCCAGGCCCGGGCTGTTCAGGCCCTGGGTGATGGCCGGGCTGAACGAGATCAGCGCGCCGCTTTCGCGGCCGAACTGGTTCAGGGCCTGTTCCAGGGTGCCGGGGGCGATGTGGTAGGCGCGGGGTTCACCGGCCAGGGAGAACGGCGCGGCGAGGATAAGGGCGAAGGCGAGCGGGCTGGGGCGCAGGGGCATGGGGCGGAGGTCCTGTGACGAGGGGGTCTGCCTTCTCTGTCACGCGAGGGTCAGGAAATGGCTCAGGTTGGGTCAGAAAAGTTTCAGGTTTTTGGCTGGAGGGCTCAGGCCCGCTCCCACAGGAGGGGACAAACCAAGGAGCACCGGCTTATGCCGACTCGATATTCACCCAGTAGCGGGTGAAGCGCCGCACCCGTACCGGCAGCGCCACTTCGAGCATGTCGAGGATCCGCTCGCTGTCTTCCAGCGGATACGAGCCGGAGATCCGCAAGTCGGCCACTCGCTCGCTGCAAGCGAGCTGCCCGAGCCGGTAGCGCGACAACTCGGCGAGAAAATCCGTCAGGCGCATCTGCGACACCACCAGCATGCCGTCCACCCAGGCCGCGCGGTTGGGGTCCAGGGGCGCGATGGCCTGCCAGCCACCTCGGGCAAAACGGGCCTGGTGCCCGGCCAGCAAGGGTTGGCCGGCGACGCTGGCTTGGCCGCTGAATACCGAGACCAGGCTGAAACCATCGAACTGGCGCACGTCGAAACGACCACGGGCCAGGTGCAGCTCGCCTTCAGCGGTGCGCACGCGCAGCGGTCGGGGTTCCTCGACTACGTCGAGCAACAACTCGCCTTCGCGCAGGCGCACCAGGCGCTGCTGGCTGTCGAAGCGCACGTCGGCAGCACTGCGTGTATTCAGGTGCAACTGGCTGCCGTCGTCGAGGGTCAGGCGGCGACGCCGGCCCACCGGGCTGCGGTAGTCGGCCATCAGCCCGGGCAGCGGATTGTGCTGTTGCAGGCCAAGCCCGGTGGCGCTGGCCACGCCCACCAGCAGCAGGGCCTTGAGCGCCCGGCGTCGCGCTGCGGAGGGCGGTGCCTGCAGGGTGGCGTGGACCACCGGCGAGGCGACGCCGCGCAGGCGCTGGTTGACCTGCTGGATATGCGCCCAGGCGCGCTGGTGCTCGCTGTCGGCCTGCAACCAGCGCTCCAGGGCCTGGCGCTGCTGCTGGTCGAAGGCGTCGCCTTGGGATTCGATCAGCCAGTGCACCGCCTGCTCGGCGATTTGTGGCGAGAAGCTGGTGTTCACAGGGCGAAGTAGCAGCGCAGGGCTGCCTTGTTCAGGTAGCGCTTGACGGTGGCCAGCGAGATGCCCAGCTCGCGGGCGATCTCGCCCTGGCCCAGGCCATCGACCTGGGCCAGCAGGAAGGCGCGCTTGACCAGCGGCGCCAGGCCGTCGAGCAGGCGGTCGAGTTCGAGCAGGGTGGCGAAGATGATCGCCTTGTCCTCTTCGCTCGGCGCCACTTGCTCGGGCACCTGGGCCAGGGCCTCGAGGTAGGCGCGCTCCAGCTCCTGGCGGCGGAAGTGGTTGCACAGCACGCGCTTGGCCACGGTGGTGAGGAATGCGCGGGGCTCGATCAGCTGTGGCGTCTCGCGGGCCTGGAGCAGGCGCACGTAGGTGTCCTGGGCCAGGTCGGCGGCGCTCTGCGGGCAGCCCAGGCGCCGGCGCAGCCACCCGGTCAACCAGCTGTGGTGGGCGACATAGAGGCCTTCGACGGTGGATGAGAGAGCGCTGGGCACCGATGCGACTCCGGCGCTGGCTAGCGCAACTGGAAGTAAGAATTGTTCGCATTGTATTCATGCGGCCGGTGTTCGGCAATTGCTGGCGACGCAAGGAGGGTTGGCGCGGGTGGGATCCTTGTAGGAGCGGCTTCAGCCGCGATCAAGCCAACACGGTGCAGGGCACCCGCTTCGCGGGTGATCGCGGCTGAAGCCGCTCCTACAGGTCCGACAGGGGTTTTGCTTATGAGAATTGAAATCATTACTATTGCATCCCCGTTCCCCGGACCTCCATCATGACCCGCAAAGCCGCCGGCCTCTCCCTGAGCTACCGCCTGGCCGTGACCTCACGCAGCCTGGCCGCGCTGCTGGGCGGCTACCTGCTGGCGTCCATGGCCAGTGTCTGCATCACCCTGTTGGCACCCATGAGCCAGGTGGACGCGACCATGACCGGCATGATGCTGTCGTTCATGTTCTACCTGCTGGCCTTCCTCTGGTGCTTCGCCTGCCGCAGCGCCTGGCGCGCCTGGCTGGGGGTGTTGCTGCCGAGCGTGCTGCTGGGGGTGATCAACGGTCTGGCCTACTGGATGAAACAGCCATGAAAGAAGGCTTCCGCCAGGCCATGGCCTGGCTGCACACCTGGACCGGCCTGATCTTCGGCTGGTTGCTGTTCGCGATCTTCCTGACCGGCACGCTGTCGTACTTCAAGGATGAGATCAGCCACTGGACCCAACCGGAAATCCGCAGCCACGCGCTCGATCCCGCAGCCAGCCTGGCGGCGGCGCAACGCTACCTGGAGGCCAATGCCGGGCATGCCAACGGCTGGTTCATTCGGCTGCCCAGCGAGCGCGAGGCAGCGCTGAGCGTCGGCTGGCGCGACCCCGAGGCCGGTGGGCGACGGGGCTTCGTCAGCAAGACGCTGGATGCCCGCAGCGGCCAGGAGGTCGAGGCCCGCGACAGCCGGGGCGGCGAGTTCTTCTACCGTTTCCACTTCCAACTGCAGATGCCGCACCCCTGGGGCCGTTGGCTGGCAACCTTCTGCGCGTTCATCATGCTGCTCGGGTTGGTCACCGGGATCATCACCCACAAGAAGCTCTTCAAGGAGTTCTTCACCTTCCGCCCGGGCAAGGGCCAGCGCTCCTGGCTCGACGGGCACAACGCCATCGGCGTGCTGGTGCTGCCGTTCCACCTGATGATCAGCTACAGCAGCCTGGTGATCTTCATGTACATGGTGATGCCGGCCAGCATCATGGCCAGCTACGGCGACAGCAACCGCTACTTCAACGATGTGTTCGGCCGCGACGAGGTGCCCAAGGCGGCGGCCCAGGCCGCGCCGCTGGTGCCGTTGGGCGAACTGTACGGCAAGCTGCAGGCCCAGGCGCCGGGCGCGCGCCTGGGCTTTATCCAGGTGCAGAACCCCGGCGACCGGAACGCCCGCGTCACCTTCAACCGGGCTTCGTCCGACAGCGTGGCCTACCGGCGCAGCGCCAACTGGACCTTCGACGGCGTCAGCGGCGCGCTGCTCACCCAGGGCGCGCCGGAAAGCGCGGCGATGTTGACCTCGTTCACCTTCGTCGGCCTGCACATGGGCAACTTCGCCGGGCCCTGGCTGCGCTGGCTGTACTTCGTCTTTGGCGTGGCCGGCACCGCGGTGATCGGCACGGGCCTGGTGATGTGGCTGGGCAAGCGCCAGCTCAAGCACGCCAAGAGTGCGCGCATGCCGGGCGAGCTGCGCCTGGTCGAAGTACTCAATATCGCCAGCATGAGCGGCCTGCTGCTGGGCGTGGCGGCGTTCTTCTGGGTCAACCGTCTGGTACCGGCGACGCTGGAAGGGCGCGCCGACTGGGAGATCAACGGGTTCTTCCTGGCCTGGGGTCTGTCGTTGCTGCACGCGATGCTGCGCCCCGGGCGCCGTGCCTGGGGTGAACAGCTGGCGCTGGGTGCGCTGGCATTCGCCCTGTTGCCCTTGCTCAACGCGCTGACCACGGGCCAGGGGCTGAACCATGCCATCGCCGTGGGCGACTGGGCCATGGCTGGTTTCGACCTGACTGCGCTGGGCACCGGGCTGTTCCTGGCCTGGGCCGCCGGCAAGATGTTGCGCGCGCCCATGCCGGTGACCAAGCGTGCGCCGCGTGCCGCGAAAGCGGTGGAGGCGAGCGGATGCTGAGTGTCGCGCTGATCGGTTTCGCCGGTTTTGCCGGGCTGTGCCTGGCCATGGAAAAGCATTTCAACGAGCTGCTCGGGCGCAAGCCCACGGCTGTTCAACTGCGCGCCTTGCGCTTCGGTGGCTGGGCCTTGCTGCTGTTGTCGCTGGTGCTGGCCGTGCACGGGCGTGGCTGGGCGCTGGGGCTGGTGGAGTGGCTCGCCGTGCTGATGGCCGGGGTCACCGTCTGGGTGTTCGGCCTGCCGTATCAACCTCGCCTGTTGCTGGGGCTGGCGGCGGCGAGCCTGCTGCTCGGCCCGGTGCTGGCCTTGCTGGCGGTGTGACAGCTTGAGCGAGCCGGGGGAGGTGATCGACGCCGAGGCCGATGGCACTGGCCGGGCGCGCTTCGTCCAAGTGTTCCTGGCCCAGCGGGCGCGCATGGAGGCGCTGGTGAGCCGGCGCATCGGTTGCTGCGCCACGGCCTCGGACCTGGTCCAGGACCTGTTCCTGCGCTTCTGGCGCCGCCCCGAGGTCAAGGTCGAGGCCCTCGACACCTACCTGCTGCGCAGCGCCGGCAACCTGGCCATCGACTACCTGCGCAGCGAAGGCTCGCGTGATCGCGCCGCCGAAGGCCTGCATATCAACGACGACAAGCCGGACACCCAGGCGCCCGAGCAGGCGCTGGAAGCTGTCCACGACCTGCAGCGCATCGAGTCGGCCCTGCACGCCTTGCCCGAGCGTACCCGCCAGATCTTCCTGCTCAACCGCATCCACGGCTGCACCTACGGCGAGATCGCCAAGGCCATGCAGCTGTCCCAGAGCGCCGTGGAAAAGCATATGATGCGCGCCCTCGAAGCGTGCAAGGCAAGTGTCGCCGAAGCCGCACCCCCATCGCGCCGGCCAGGGAGCGCCCGTCGATGAATGTTGAACAGCCGATCACCACCGAGCAGTCCCAGGCGGCCCTGCGTTGGCTGGGGCGGATCAATCAGCAGGCCGAGCAGGCGCACAGCGCGGCGTTCAAGCGCTGGCTCATGGAGGCCCCCGCCCATCGCCGTGCCTACGCCGAGGCCGAGGCCCTGTGGCGCCTGAGCGAAGCCCCGGCGGCACGCCTGGCCGCCGAAGAGCAGGGCAGCCTGCGCCAGTACCTGGAGGCGATGCAGAGGCCGCAGCGTACTGCCCATTGGCGCCGTTTCGCCGTGGCTGCCTGCCTGGTGCTTGGGGTGGGCAGCGTGGCGGGGTGGCATCCACAGGCCTGGCTGCAGGACCTGCGCGCTGACTACAGCAGCGGCGAGCAGCCGCGCCAGGTGACCCTGGCGGATCGCTCGGAGCTGACCCTGGATGCTGGCAGCGCGGTGGCCGTGGACTTCGACCATGGCGAGCGGCGGGTGCTGCTATTGCGGGGCGCGGCGTTCTTCGAGGTGACCCATACCGGGCAGCCGTTCCTGGTCGAGGCCGCTGGTGGCGAGGTGCGTGTGCTGGGGACGCAGTTCGAAGTCCGCGAGCAGGGCGCCGGGGCCCAGGTGACCGTGCGCAGTGGGCGGGTGGCGGTGACGGCGGGCGAAGGGCAGCAGGCCCGGGAGCTGACTGCCAACCAGCAACTGGCCTACGCCGAGGGCGTGGCGGGTGGTATCGAGGCGGTGGACAGCGAGGGGCGGCTGGCGTGGCGCCAGGGCTGGCTGAATTACTACCAGGTGCCGCTGGGGCAGGTGGTCGAGGACCTGGGGCGTTACTACCCGGGGCGGATCCTGTTGCTCGATGGCGAGTTGGCGCAGCGCAAGGTCAGTGGCAGTTTCCCGGTGGCGCAGCCGCTGGCGGCGTTGGATTCGCTGGGCAAGGTGCTGGGCTTCGAGCGGCGGACGGTGCTGGGGCGGGTTACGGTGCTGCGTTGAACGTTGTCGGAGCGACAGCCTTGTGTTGATCGTTCTGGCCTCTTCGCCGGCAAGCCGGCTCCTACGAATGTGGACTGCCCCCAAAGGTTGGAGCGGTATCCAAAAATCCAGAAGGCAGCGCCGTACCTGTAGGAGCCGGCTTGCCGGCGAAGAGGCCGGTGAAGAAAAAATCGAGAAAGTGATGAGGTATCCCCCCACGGCATCCGTGTAGTGAGTGGAAGTGCGATTCATTCGCAAATGTTTACCCCTCTCACAGGTCAGCGTCCATGAAGTTCACCCCGCGTTGCGTTCCTCTCTGGTTCGGCCTTTGCACCTTGCCCGCCCTGGCCCTGGCACCCCAGGCCCTGGCCGAGCAGCAGCGCCAGGCCTATGCCTTCGCCCAGCCGAGCCAGCCGCTGGCCCAGGCGCTCAATGCCTTCAGCCGGGTCACCGGGCAAAGCGTGGTCTACACCCTGGAACTGCCGCAGCAACAGGCGCCCGCGCTCAATGGCACGTTCAGCGCCGAGCAGGCCCTGCAGCAATTGCTGGGCAATGCTGGCCTGGCCTGGCGCCGCCTCGACGCCCGCACCCTGACCCTGGAACCTGTCGACACGTCCGGCGCGCTGAACCTGCAGGCCACCACCATCAACTCGCAGATGGACGACTACAGCTACCAGCCGCCGGCCAGCGCCTCGATCATGCGTGGCCAGGGTTCGACCCTGGACATCCCCCAGGCGATCAACGTGGTCCCCGCCCAGGTGATCCGCGACCAGGCGCCCCGCAACCTCGATGACGCGCTGTACAACGTCAGCGGCATCACCCAGGGCAACAACTTCGGTGGCACCGCCGACACCGTGATGAAGCGCGGCTTCGGCGACAACCGCGACGGCTCGATCATGCGCGACGGCATGCCAGTGGTGCAGGGCCGCGCGCTCAATGCCAGCACCGAGCGGGTGGAAGTGCTCAAGGGCCCGGCGTCGCTGCTGTATGGCATCCAGGACCCAGGCGGGGTGATCAACGTGGTCAGCAAGCGCCCGCAATTGCAGCAGTACAACGCCGTCACGCTGCGCGGTTCGACCTACGGCAGCGGCAAGAACGGCAGCGGTGGCGGCCTCGACAGCACCGGCGCGCTGGGCGACAGCCCGTTCGCCTACCGGCTGATCGTCGACCATGAAGACGAGGACTACTGGCGCAACTACGGCGTGCACCGCGAGTCGCTGGTGGCGCCGTCGCTGGCCTGGTACGGCGAGGACACGCAGGTGGTGCTGGCCTACGAGCACCGCGAATTCCTCTCGCCGTTCGACCGTGGCACGGCCATCAGCAACCGCACCAACCACCCGCTGGACATCCCCGCCACGCGGCGCCTGGACGAGCCGTTCAACGACATGGAAGGGCGCTCCGACCTGTACCGCCTGGAGCTCGATCACCAGCTCGCCGACGACTGGAAACTGCATGTCGGCTACAGCTTCAACCGTGAAACCTATGACGCCAGCCAGGTGCGTGTGACCGGCGTCAACGACGCGCGTGGCACGCTCACCCGCAGCATCGACGGCACCCATGGCGCCATGAGCCGCGACCAGTTCGCCACCTTCAGCCTCAACGGCAGCGTGCAACTGGCGGGGATGCAGCATGACGTGCTGGTGGGTGTCGACCATGAGGACCGCAAGGTCTACCGCGCCGATTTGATCCGCCAGGCCAGCCGCTCGACCTTCAGCTATCTCGCCCCGGTGTACGGCCGCGAAGTCGAAGGCAGCACCGTGCGCGCCAGCGACAGCGACCAGACCGACAAGCTGCGCACCGACGCGCTGTTCTTCCAGGATGCCCTGCACCTGGACGAGCACTGGATCCTGGTGGCGGGCGCGCGCCTGCAGCAGTACGACCAGTACGCCGGCCGTGGCCGCCCGTTCAGTGCCAACACCGACACCCGCGACCGCGCCTGGGTGCCCCACGCGGGCGTGGTGTACAAGGTGGACGAGCAGCTGTCGTTCTATGGCAGCTACAGCGAGTCGTTCAAGCCCAACTCCAGCATTGCGCCATTGACCGGCGGGCTGGTGCTGGACGCGTCAGTCGCCCCGGAAGAGGGCAAGTCCTGGGAGCTGGGGGCCAAGCTCGACATGCCCGGGCGGCTCTCCGGCACCCTGGCGCTGTTCGATATCACCAAGCGCAATGTACTGGTGTCCAACTTCGATACCAACACCGGCGAAACGTTGTACAGCAATGCGGGTGAGGTGAGCTCCCGTGGCGTCGAGCTGGACCTGGCCGGCCAGCTCAGCGAGCGCTGGAGCCTGATCGGCGCCTATGCGTTCACCGATGCCGAGGTGACCAAGGACCCGGACCTCCAGGGCAACCGCTTGCAGAACGTTGCCCGCCACAGCGGCTCGCTGTCGGCGGTGTACGACTACGGCAGCCTGTTCGGTGGCGATCGCCTGCGCCTGGGGGCCGGTGCCCGCTACGTGGGGGAGCGTGCAGGGAACGCGACCAACGACTTCGACCTGCCGGCCTACACCGTCGCCGACGCTTTCGCCAGCTACGAGACCCAACTCGACGAGCACAAGGTGCGCTTGCAACTGAACGTGAAGAACCTGTTCGACAAGGTGTACTACAGCTCGGCGGTGAACCGGTATTTCGTGGCGATCGGCGATGCGCGGCAGGTGAGCCTGTCGAGTACCTTCGAGTTCTAGATCGCGGGGACCGCGTTGCGGTCCTTTCGCGACACAAGGCCGCTCCCACAAAAGACGGCGATCTCCTGTGGGAGCGGCCTTGTGTCGCGAAAGGGCCGCGACGCGGCCCCAGGATCAACTGGCGAACGCAGCCCGATAGTCCCCTGGCGTCGCCCCCAGCGCCTGCCTGAACCGGTTGCTGAAATGGCTGGCGCTGGCGAACCCGCACAACAACGCCACCTGCCCCAGCGGCAGGTCGCCCAGGCGCAGCAATTCGCAGGCCCGGTGCAAACGCCTGGCCAACAGGTACTGATGCGGCGGCAGGCCGAAACTGGCGCGGAACATCCGGGCAAAGTGGTATTCGGAGAGGTTGCAGCGCAACGCCAGCTCGCCAAGGGTCAGCGGCTGGTCGAGGTGGGTCTCGATGTACTCCACCAACTGCCGGCGCAGATGCGGCGCCAGCCCGCCCTTGAGCTTCAACCCCTCGCGCAACCCGGCCTGGTGCAGCACGGCGTGGTCGATGATGGCGTGGGCCAGGCTGCTGGCCAGCAGGCGTTCGCCGGGCTCGGCCCAGTCCAGGTGAATCAGCTGGTGGAAGCGCCGGGCCTGCTGCGGGTCGTCGAGGAAGGTTTCTTCGCGCAGTTGCATCTCGCGGGGTTCGCGGTCGAGCAGGCGGGTGCAGCCGAGGGCGAACTGTTCCTCGCTGATGTACAGGTGGGCCAGGCGGATCGAGCCGTTGATCACCCAGTTCGACTCATGGCCGGCGGGCATGACGCACAGTTTGTCCGGCGCGCCTTTGTCGGCCGGGCGCTGGCGGCGGAAGGTGCCTGTGCCTTCGGCGATGTAGCACGACAGGGTGTGGTGGCTGGGGGCCTGGTAGTCGCGGGCGTCGTGGCGGTTGCTCCACAACGCCGCCGCCAGCCCGTCGCCCAGGTGCGCGCTCAGCTCCAGCTTGGCGTGGGGCGAGGCGTTGAGGGCGTTGAAGACCTGCAGGTGATCGAGTGGGGGCATGGGCGACTCCTCTGGCGCCCATCGTACTGCGCGCGAGACGGGCTGGCAGCTACCTGGGGTGGAAAAGCGCAAGTTTGTGCAAGCGGGTGATGATTGCAGCCGCGCAGACTGATTGCCTTGCGAGGGCTGGCGCCCTCGATTGCAGGCTTCGCCAGCTCCCACAAGGTTAGCGGTGGGAGCTGGCGAAGCCTGCGATGGGCCGCACCGCGGCCCCAGGTCAAACCTGTCCGAGGACCTCAGCATGAACCTGTCGCTCTACCTGCTCACCGTCCTGATCTGGGGCACCACCTGGATCGCCCTGAAACTGCAGCTGGGCGAGGTCGCCATCCCGGTGTCGATCGTCTACCGCTTCGCCCTGGCCGGGCTGATCCTGTTCGCCTTCCTGCTGCTCACCCGCCGCCTGCAACCGATGAACCGCCGCGGCCACCTGGTGTGCCTGGCCCAGGGGTTGTGCCTGTTCTGCGTCAACTTCATGTGCTTCCTCACCGCCAGCCAGTGGGTCGCCACCGGTCTGATCGCCGTGGTGTTCTCCACCGCCACCTTGTGGAACGCGATCAACGCGCGGATCTTCTTCGGCCAGCGCATCGCCGCCAACGTGCTGGCCGGCGGGGCTTTGGGCTTGCTGGGGTTGGGCTTGCTGTTCTGGCCGGAGCTGTCGCACCACGCCGCCAGCCGCGAGACCCTGTACGGCCTGGGGCTGGGGTTGCTCGGCACGTTGTGCTTCTCGGCGGGCAACATGCTGTCCACGGTGCAGCAGAAGGCCGGGCTCAAGCCCATGACCACCAATGCCTGGGGCATGGTGTACGGCGCCTCGATGCTGGCGGTGTATTGCCTGGTCAACGGCATTCCGTTCGGCATGGAATGGAATGCCCGCTACATCGGCTCGCTGTTGTACCTGGTGATCCCGGGCTCGGTGATCGCCTTTACCGCCTACCTGACCCTGGTCGGGCGCATGGGGCCGGAGCGGGCAGCGTACTGCACGGTGCTGTTCCCGTTGGTGGCGCTGAACGTATCGGCGGTGGCCGAGGGGTACCAGTGGACGGCGCCGGCGTTGCTGGGGTTGGTGGCGGTGATGGCGGGGAATGTGCTGGTGTTTCGCAAGCCCAAGGTCAGGACTGAGGCCGTGGCGTTGGCACGTTGAATGACGGATGGCACCCTGGACGAGTGCATCGGGCGGATCTACCAGGAGACCAAGCACCGGCGGCATCCCTGCTGATCGCTATCTCCCGGTCAACCGCAATACCCCTGTAGGCGCCAGCTTTGCTGGCGAACAGTGCCGCGCACAGATCCGAGGTCTGCGTCAGCCCTGGTTCGCCAGCAAGGCTGGCTCCTACAAGGTAACGCGCTTCAGTGCTTCCACACCTGTGGGTTCACCAGGTCCCGTGGCCGCTCACCCAGCAGCGCCGCGCGCAGGTTATCCAGCGCCCGGTTGGCCATGGCCTCGCGGGTCTCGGCGGTGGCCGAGCCGATGTGCGGCAGGGTTAGCGCGTTGGGCAGCTTGAACAGCGGCGAATCGCTCAGCGGTTCCTTCTCGTACACATCCAGCCCGGCACCGCGAATCGTGCCGTTCTGTAGCGCCTCGACCAGCGCCGCCTCGTCCACAACCGGCCCACGGGCGACGTTGACCAGGAACGCACTGGGCTTCATCAGCTTCAGTTCACGGGCGCCGATCAGCTTGCGGGTGGCGTCGGACAGCGGCACCACCAGGCAGACGAAATCAGCTTCGCCCAGCAGCTCGTCCAGGCTGCGGAACTGCGCGCCCAGTTCCTGCTCCAGCGCGGCCTTGCGGCTGTTGCCGGTGTACAGCACCTGCATGTTGAAACCGAAACGGCCACGGCGGGCGATGGCCGCGCCGATGTTGCCCAGGCCGACGATGCCCAGGGTCTTGCCGTGCACGTCGCTGCCGAAGTGCGCCGGGCCCACGGTGGCCTGCCACTGGCCGGCCTTGGTCCAGGCGTCCAGCTCGGCGGTGCGCCGGGCGCAGCCCATGATCAGGGCGAAGCCCAGGTCGGCGGTGCTTTCGGTGAGCACGTCGGGGGTGTTGGTCAGGGCGATGCCGCGTTCGTTGAAGTAGTCCAGGTCGTAGTTGTCGTAGCCCACCGAGACGCTGGACACCACCTCCAGCTTGCCCGCGCCTTCGAGCTGCGCGCGGCCGAGCTTGCGGCCCACGCCGATCAGGCCGTGGGCTTCGGGCAGGGCTTCGTTGAACTGGGCGGTGATGTCGCCGAGCTTGGGGTTCGGCACGATCACGTTGAAGTCTTGCTGCAGGCGTTCGGCCATGGCCTGGGTGATGCGGCTGAAGGCCAGGACGGTCTTTTTCATCGGGCTGCTTCTCTGCAAGGCGGGAGGACGGAGTCGGGCGCAGAGGGGGCCGCGTTGCGGCCCATCGCGGATAAATCCGCTCCCACAGGTTTTCTGTAGGAGCGGATTTATCCGCGATGGAGGGCGAAGCCCTCCCATGGCCCTGTCTGCCAGACGCTGGATTCAATGGTTAGCAACCTACCATTGTCCCCACCCCCAATGCAGCCGCTTTTTTCAGTTGGCGATCAGCACCTGGTGGGTCTTCAGGTCAGCCTCATGGGCGGCAAGAATCTCCGGCAGCGAATTGCGCAGGTACTCGACCCAGGTCTTGATCTTGGCATCCAGGTACTGGCGCGACGGGTAGATCGCGTACAGGTTCAGCTCCTGCAGGCGGTACTCCGGCATGATCCGCACCAGGCTGCCGTCGCGCAGGCCATCGATGGCCGAGTAGATCGGCAGCACGCCCACCCCCATGCTGCTGCGGATCGCGGTCTTCATCGCGTCCGCCGAGTTCACCTGGAACGGCGAGCTGGTGATGTTGACCATCTCCTGGCCTTCCGGGCCGTCGAACAGCCACTTCTCCAGCGGGATCACCGGGCTGACCATGCGCAGGCAGGCGTGCTTGAGCAGGTCGGCCGGCTTGTGCGCGGTGCCGTGGCGGGCCACGTACTCGGGCGAGGCGCAGACGATGCTGTAGGTGATGCCCAGGCGCTGGGAGACGAAGCCTGAGTCGGGCAGCTCGCTGGCCAGCACGATGGATACGTCGTAGCCCTCGTCCAGCAGGTCTGGCACGCGGTTGGCCATGGTCAGGTCGAAGGTGACGTCCGGGTGCGACTCGCGGTAGCGGGCGATGGCGTCGACCACGAAGTGCTGGCCGACCCCGGTCATCGAATGCACCTTCAGCTGCCCGGCAGGGCGGGCGTGGGCGTCGCTGGCCTCGGCCTCGGCTTCTTCCACGTAGGTAAGAATCTGTTCGCAGCGCATCAGGTAGCGCTTGCCGGCCTCGGTCAGCGCGATGCGCCGGGTGGTGCGGTTGAGCAGGCGGGTTTGCAGATGGGCTTCCAGGTTGGAGACCGCCCGCGACACGTTCGCGGTGGTGGTGTCCAGTTGCGCCGCGGCAGCGGTGAAGCTGCCGAGCTGGGCCACGCAACTGAAAGCACGCATGTTTTGCAGGGTGTCCATGGGTCACTCTCGGTTTAGAGGACAAAATTGTGACATGAAGTAACGGAGTTTCGCCTCCGACTAAAGCCGGATTATCGCTGTTTTGGTAACAAAGATTCGCAGGATTATGCGCTTATCGCCAGTGCGGGCGGCCCCTAGAATTGCCCGGCCCCTCCACCTCTTCCTCGGGAAATCGCAGCTGTGCCGCGTCGCCACATCAGAGCGCTCCATGCGTTCAGTGCCTGTGCCCTTTGTCTCACCTTGAGCGGCTGTATCGGAACCTGGGGCATCGCCCCGCAAAGCAAGACACTCCAAGCCAACCAATTGACCACCGACGACGCGATCCGCGAGGCCGCGCGCGACGCCCACTGGCCGGCCCAGCAGTGGTGGCGCGCCTATGGCGACCCGCAGCTCGACGCCTGGGTCGCCCAGGCGCTGGCCGGCAGCCCGAGCATGGCCATGGCCGCCGCGCGGGTGCGGGAAGCCAAGGCGATGGCCGGCGTGGTCGAGTCGGCGGAAAAGCTGCAAGCCAATGGCAATGCCACGCTCAAGCGCCACAACTGGCCGGAGGATCAGTTCTACGGCCCCGGCGCGCTGTCCGGCGCCAACACCTGGGACAACAACGCCGCCATCGGCTTCAGCTACGCGCTGGACCTGTGGGGCCGCGAGCGCAATGCCAGCGAGCAGGCCGTGGACCAGGCGCACATGAGCGTCGCCGAGGCGCGCCAGGCCCAGCTGGAGCTTGAGAACAACGTGGTGCGCGCCTACATCCAGCTCAGCCTGCATTACGCCCGGCGCGATATCGTCCAGGCCGAGCTTGCGCAGCAGGAGCAGATCGTCGCCCTGGCCAAGCGTCGCCTCGAGGGCGGCATCGGCACTCATTTCGAGGTCAGCCAGGCCGAGGCGCCACTGCCGGAAACCCACCGGCAGATCGACAGCCTCAACGAAGAGATCGCCCTGGCCCGCAACCAACTGGCGGCGCTGGCCGGCAAGGGGCCGGGGGAGGGCGCGAAGCTGCAACGCCCGACCCTGACCCTTGGCGCGCCGCTGAAACTGCCGTCGAACCTGCCCGCCGAACTGGTCGGCCAGCGCCCCGACGTGGTCGCCAGCCGCTGGCAGGTGGCGGCTCAGGCCCGGGGTATCGATGTGGCCCATGCCGGCTTCTTCCCCAACGTTGACCTGGTCGGCAGCCTCGGCTTCATGGCCACCGGTGGCGGTCCGCTGGAGTTCCTCACCGGGCGCAAGTTCAACTACAACGTGGGGCCTGCCATCAGCCTGCCGATCTTCGACGGCGGTCGCCTGCGCTCGCAGCTGGGCATGGCCTCGGCGGGCTATGACGTGGCCGTGGCGCGCTACAACCAGACGGTGATCGGCGCGCTGAAGAACATCTCCGACCAGTTGATCCGCCGCGAGTCGATGAAGGAGCAGGCGCACTTCGCCGCTGAAAGCGTGGCCGCCGCGCAGAAGACTTACGACATCGCTACCGTCGCCTTCCAGCGTGGCCTGACCGACTACCTCAACGTGCTCAATGCCCAGACCCTGCTGTTCCGCCAACAGCAAGTGCAGCAACAGGTGCAGGCCGCACGCCTGACCGCCCACGCCGAACTGGTCACCGCCCTGGGCGGTGGCCTGGAGGCGGGCAAGGATGTGCCGGCCGAAGAGCGTCAGGCCGTACCGAAAACGCCGGCCACCCTGGCCATCTTCGACCAGCCGGACCACGCCGAATGAGCACACTGAGCTTGCCCCTGCGCTGGCTGCAGAGCCTGGAATGGCGCCGGGGCTTCTTCGCCTGGGCGCGCACCGACGGGGTCACCTGGGTCTATATCTTCAAGGTGCTGGCCGCCGCGTTCATCACCCTGTGGCTGGCCATGCGCCTGGAACTGCCGCAGCCGCGCACGGCGATGATCACCGTGTTCATCGTCATGCAGCCGCAGAGCGGCCATGTGTTCGCCAAGAGCTTCTACCGGGTGCTGGGGACGCTGGCCGGTTCGGCGATGATGATCGCGCTGATCGCCATCTTCCCGCAGAACACCGAGCTGTTCCTGCCCAGCCTGGCGCTGTGGGTCGGCCTGTGTTCGGCGGGGGCCATGCGCTACCGCACCTTCCGCGCCTATGGCTTCGTGCTGGCCGGCTATACGGCGGCGATGATCGGCCTGCCGGTGCTGCAGCACCCCGACCAGGCGTTCATGGCGGCGGTGTGGCGGGTGCTGGAGATCGCCTTGGGGATCCTCGTCTCGACCTTCGTCAGCGCCGCGATCCTGCCGCAGTCGGCCAGTGCCGCCATGCGCAACGCACTGTACCAGCGCTTCGGCGTGTTCGCCGGGGTGGTGGTCGAGGCCTTGCGTGGTGACAGCCAGCGCGACCGCTTCGAAACCAGCAACGTGCGCTTCGTCGCCGAGGCGGTGGGCCTGGAGAGCCTGCGCAATGTCACCGCCTTCGAAGACCCGCACATGCGCCGGCGCTCGGGCCGGCTGGTGCGCATGAACAGCGAGTTCATGGCCATCACCACGCGCTTCAACGCCCTGCACCGGTTGCTGGAGCGCCTACGTGCCCGTGGTCCGTTGCAGATCGTCGGTGCCATCGAGCCTGGCCTGGAAACCCTGGCGCAGTTGCTGCAGCCTTACGTGGGCCGGGCGTTGACCGATGCCGACGCCTTGCGCCTGGCGTTGGAGCTGGGCACCTACAAGGAAGGCCTGCAGGCCCAGGTCCGCAGCCTGCGCGCCGAGTACCTGGAGACCAACCCCAGCGAGTCCGACCTGCTCGATTTCCACACCGCCTTCGAGCTGCTCTATCGCTTCGTCGACGAGATGTACAGCTACGCCGAGACCCATGCCTCGCTGGCCGTGCACAAGCACGAGCGCGAACAATGGGACGAGCCCTACGTGGCCCAGACCAGCTGGCTGGTGTCGCTGGCCGCCGGTGTGCGCGCCTCGGCGGTGCTGTTGCTGCTGGGCAGCTACTGGCTGCTCAGCGACTGGCCCAGCGGCGCCATGATGACCCTGATCGCCACGGTCACCGTGGGCCTGTCGGCAGCCTCGCCGAACCCCAAGCGCATGTCGTTCCAGATGGCCTGCGGCACGGCGATCGGCGCGTTCATCGGGTTCTTCGAGACCTTCTTCGTGTTCCCCTGGATCGACGGTTTCCCGCTGCTGTGCATGGTGCTGGCGCCGGTGTTCGTGCTGGGTGCGTTCCTCGCCTCGCGCCCTGCCTATGCCGGTTACGGCCTGGGCCTGCTGGTGTTCTTCGCCATCGGTTCGGTGCCGAACAACCTGACGGTCTACGACCCCTACACCTTCATCAACGACTACATCGGCATGGTCATCGGCATGTTCGTCTGCGCCGCGGCCGGGGCGATCATCCTGCCGCCCAACAGCCGTTGGCTGTGGAGCCGCCTGGAACAGGAACTGCGCGAGCAGGTGCTGTTCGCCATCGGCGGGCGTCTGCGCGGGTTGGGCTCGGCGTTCGAGAGCCGCACCCGCGACCTGCTGCACCAGGCCTACGGCCTGGCGGCCGGCAAGCCGCAGGTGCAGAGCGAACTGATGGGCTGGATGTTCACCGTGCTGGAGATCGGCCACGCGATCATCGAGCTGCGCAAGGAGCAGGCCCGCGCGCCGGTGCACCCGGCCTACGCCGAGTCGCAGCCCTGGCGCCAGGCCATCCGCGTGATGGGCCGGGCCCTGGCGCGGCTGTTCCTGCAGCCCAGCGCCAGCAACCACGAGCGCGCCCTGGTGGCGGTGGACCACGCCATCAGCCGCGTGCAGGCCACCGACGAACCCTTCGCCCGGCACTTCGACACCTCGGTGCTGCGCCGGGCGCAGAGCTATTTGCACTTCATCCGTTCCTCCCTGCTTGACCCACAGTCGCCTTTGGTACCGGCGAAAGGATTGCACGATGTTCCGTGAAACCATGCCCCGTGAGATCGCCTTCCATGGCGTGTACATGCCCACCATGACCTTGATGTTCCTGTTCGCCCTGGGCCTGGCCTGGGGCCTGGACCGGTTCATCGCCAGCCATGATGGTTATCGCTTCTTCTGGCACCCGGCGCTGCTGCGCCTGAGCCTGTTCGTCTGCCTGTTCGGCGCCCTGGCGCTGTCGCTCTACTGGTGAGAATCCTTCGATGAAAAAGTTCTTCAGCCTGATCGCCACCCTGCTGGTGCTGAGCGCTGCCGTGGTGATTGGCCGCCAGTTGTGGCTGCACTACATGACCACGCCGTGGACCCGCGACGGCCGGGTGCGCGCCGATATCATCAACGTCGCCGCCGACGTGCCGGGCTATGTGGTGGATGTGCCGGTCAAGGATAACCAGCGGGTGAAGAAGGGCGATGTGCTGATCCGCATCGACCCCGAGCACTACCAACTGGCGGTGGACCAGGCCAAGGCACTGGTGGCTTCGCGCAAGGCCACCTGGGAGATGCGCAAGGTCAACGCCAAGCGCCGTGCCGATATGGACAACCTGGTGATCTCGAAGGAGAACCGCGACGACGCCAGCAACATCGCCGACTCGGCGCTGGCCGACTACCAGCACGCCCAGGCCCAGCTGGCCGCCGCCGAGCTGAACCTCAAACGCACGCAGATCGTCGCCACCGTCGATGGCTACGTGACCAACCTGAATATCCACAAGGGTGACTACGCCCGCACCGGCGAGGCGGTGATGGCGGTGGTGGATGAGCAGTCGTTCTGGGTGTATGGCTTCTTCGAGGAGACCAAGCTGCCCCATGTGAAAGTGGGTGATGTGGCCGAGTTGCAGATGATGAGCGGCGAGCGCATCAAAGGGCATGTGGAGAGCATCGCCCGGGGTATCTACGACCGCGACAACCCGCAAAGCCGCGAGCTGATCGCCGATGTGAACCCGACCTTCAACTGGGTGCGGCTGGCGCAGCGGGTGCCGGTGCGGATTCACATCGACGAGGTGCCGGAGGGGTTCCTGCTGGCGGCCGGGACCACGTGCACGGTGGTGGTCAAACCAAGCGAGGGCTGATGCTGACCGCGGCACCTACCAATACCGGCACATCGATCCGGTCGATCACCTTGGCACTGATCGACGGATCCAGCAGCCGCCCCAGCCGCGACAGGTGGCGGTGGCCCATGATGACCAGCTCGCACTCCAGTTCCCCAGCCTTGGCGATGATGGCCTCCACCGGCTGATCGGCAACCAGGCAGCCCAGGCTGTCGAACCCGGCTTCGCGCAGGGTGTGCACGGCGCTTGCCACAGCGCGTTCGGCCAGTTGCTGTTCATCGCAGGCGGCGGGGTACTCTTCCTGCTCTTCTTCGGTATAGGCGCTGGGGTGGCCGTGCACGGCGAAGGTCGGGTCGATGGCCAGTAGCACGTGCAGGGTGTGTTCGCCCGGGCGGCAGTAGCGGCGGGCGAGGTCGAGCAGGGTGTGGCTGGCGGGGGAGGCGTCGATGGCGATCAGGACCGGGCGGGGCATGGGGATTCCTTGAACAGGGCTGGCGGGTGTGCTGGCTGTGCCCGCGAAGAGGGCCACGCCATTCTTGATGCATTCCACGCTCGAATAAATGGCCCCCCACGCACGGTGCCATTGCGCCTGACGCAATCCAGCAACCTGATACCATCGCGTTTCCCACAGCTGTCACGGAAAACGGCCATGCAACTCCCGGACATGAACCTGCTCGTCGCCCTCGATGCCCTGCTCGATGAGGGCAGCGTGGTCGGCGCCGCCCAGCGCATGAACTTGAGCCCGGCAGCCATGAGCCGCACCCTCGGGCGCATCCGCGAGGCCATGGGCGACCCGATCCTGGTGCGCGCCGGCCGTGGCCTGGTGCCGACGCCCCGGGCGCTGGCCCTGCGCGACCAGGTGCGGGCGCTGGTGGAACAGGCCGGGCTGGTGTTCCGCAGCGGCGACGAGGTCGACCTGCCGAACCTCGACCGTGCTTTCAACATTCGCACCAACGACCTGTTCATCGCCCTCTATGGCGCTCGCCTGCTGCACATGATGCTCGCTCAGGCGCCGAATACCGTGCTGCGCTTCGTCCCCGAGCACCAGGGCGACGACGACCTGGTACTGCGCCATGGGCAGATCGACCTGGTGGTCAGCTCGAGCATCGAGCTGGGGCCAGAGATCAAGGTGCAGAGCCTGTTCGACACCTGGTTCGTCGGGCTGGCGCGGGCGGACCACCCGATCTTCGACGCTGCGATCACCCCGGAGCGTTTTGCCCTGTACCCGCAGATCAGCGTGTCGCGGCGCGGGCGGGCCAACGGGCCGATCGACGTGGAACTGGGCAGCCATGGCGTGCAGCGGCGGGTGGCGTTGATCACGCCGAGTTTCCATTCGGCGATGTTCTCGCTGCCCGAATCGGATTTGATCCTGCCGATGCCGGCGAACATCCTGGGCAGCGTGAAGAAGTTCGGCCTGCCGCTGCGTTCGTTCGAAATTCCGGTGCCGTTGGAGAAAGTACGGGTGATGCAGGCCTGGCACCCACGCTTCGACAACGACCCGGCGCACCGCTGGTTGCGCCAGACCATGCGCGCCTGCTGCGCGAGTGAGCCTTGAGTATCACTTGAGACTTGCAGGGCCCTGTAGGAGCGGCTTAAGCCGCGAAAGGGCTGCATGGCAGCCCCAGGATTTCAGCGTTGATGCAATGATCGCCGGGGCCGCGTTGCGGCCCATTCGCGGCTAAAGCCGCTCCTACAGGCAGGCACCGCAGATATCCTGACGATTGCGTCTGACGCAACATAAACCTGCCGACAAGTCAGTTTTCGTCAGCATTCGACCTTCTTAGACTTCTCCCAGCCCTGAATTTGTTGCTGGAGATGTCTACCCATGAATTCCCTGACCGCGCCTTCCGCCGCGCTGGCCGCCGCTCCCGCGCCGGCCGCCCCTGCGCAGACGGCATTCGGCCTGCGGGTGGTGGTGGGGCTGTTCGGCGTGTTGCTGGCGGTGCTGTGCGCCGGGCTCAACGAGGCGGTGACCAAGATTTCCCTGGGCGACATCCGCGGCGCCATGGGCATCGGCGCCGACGAGGGGGCCTGGCTGCTGGCGGTGTACAGCGCCGCCTCGGTCTCGGCCATGGCCTTCGCGCCCTGGCTGGCCACCACCTTCTCGTTGCGCCGCTTCACCATGAGCGCTGTCGGCCTGTTCGCCGTGCTGGGCCTGATCCAGCCCTTCGCCCCCGACCTGCACAGCCTGATGCTGCTGCGCGTGCTGCAAGGTTTCGCCTCGGGCGCCTTGCCACCGATGCTGATGAGCGTGGCGCTGCGCTTCCTGCCGCCGGGCATCAAGGTCTATGGCCTGGCCTGCTATGCCCTGACCGCCACCTTCGGGCCCAACCTCGGCACGCCGCTGGCGGGCCTGTGGACCGAGTACGTCGGTTGGCAGTGGGCGTTCTGGCAGATCATCCTGCCGTCGCTGCTGGCGATCTTCTGCGTCGGCTGGGGCCTGCCCCAGGACCCGTTGCGCCTGGAGCGTTTCAAGCAGTTCGACTGGCGCGGCGTGCTGCTCGGCCTGCCGGCGATCAGCGGCATCGTCCTCGGGCTGTCGCTGGGCGACCGCTGGGGCTGGTTCGATTCACCATTGATCTGCTGGCTGCTCGGCGGTGGCCTGCTGTTGCTGGTGCTGTTCCTGTACAACGAGTGGTCCGAGCCACTGCCGTTCTTCCAGCTGCGCATGCTGACCCGGCGCAACCTGAGCTTCGCCCTGCTGACCCTGGCCGGCGTGCTGATCGTGCTGTCGGGCGTGGGCAGCATCCCGTCGGCGTACCTGGCGCAGATCCAGGGCTACCGCCCGGCGCAGACCAGCCCGCTGATGATGCTGGTGGCCATGCCGCAACTGATCGCTTTGCCGTTGACCGCGGCACTGTGCAACATCCGCGCGGTGGACTGCCGCTGGGTACTGGCCACCGGCCTGGCGATGCTGGCGGCCTCGTGCGTGGGCAGCAGCCTGCTGACCTCGCAGTGGATCCGTGGCGATTTCTACCCGTTCTACCTGCTGCAGGTGTTCGGCCAGCCGATGGCGGTGCTGCCGCTGCTGATGCTCTCCACCAACGGCATGACCCCGCAGGAAGGGCCGTTCGCCTCCGCCTGGTTCAACACGGTCAAGGGTTTGTCGGCGGTGATCGCCGGTGGCCTGCTCGATGCCTTGGGCACCGTGCGCCGGCATTTCCATTCCAACCACCTGGTCGACAGCCTGGGCAACGCGCCCCTGGTCGACGACAGCGCCGCTGGCCTGGCCAGGCGCATCCATGAACAGGCCCTGGTGCTGACCTCGGCCGACCTGTACCTGGTGATGGCGTGCTTCGCCATCGCCCTGATCTGCCTGATCCCCTTCGTGCCTACCCGGATCTACCCACCGCGTGCGGTGGCCTGAGCCCGTGGCTGAATTCGAGAAACCGAAAATGACCAACAAGCGCAAGACACTCCTCATCGGCTCGGTGCTCGCCGTCGCCGTGCTGGCCGCCACCCTCGGGCCCTGGCTGTTCGGCAGTGATCATCGGCAACGTACCAATGACGCCTACGTGACCGCCGACTACACCGTGGTCGCGCCGAAGGTAGCCGGCTTCGTCAAGGAGGTGCTGGTGGAAGACAACCAGCAGGTGAAGGCCGGCCAGTTGCTGGCAACCATCGATGCGCGCGACTACCAGGCCGCCCTCGACGCCGCCCAGGCCCAGTTGCTGGTGGCCAAGGCCCAGAGCCTGGATGCCCGCGCCACCCTCGAGCGCCAGGCCGCGCTGATCGCCCAGGCCGAGGCCGCGGTGAAGGCGGCCCAGGCCGAGGCGGCCTTCGCCGACCATGAAGTGACCCGCTACGGCCGCCTGGCCGAGCAGGGCGCCGGCACCGTGCAGAACGCCCAGCAGGCGCGCAGCCGGGTCGACCAGGCCCGCGCGCGCCTGGCCAACACCCAGGCGGCGCTGGTGGCCACGCGCAAGCAGGTGGACATTCTCCAGGCCCAGGTGGCCAGTGCCGACGGGCAGCTCAAGCGGGCCGAGGCGGGGCTGGAAAAGGCACAGCTCGACCTGTCCTACACCCGCATCACCGCACCGGTGGACGGCATGGTCGGCGAGCGCGCCTTGCGCGTCGGTGCCTACGTCAATCCGGGGGCGCGCCTGTTGTCGGTGGTGCCGCTGGCCCATGCCTACATCGTCGGCAACTTCCAGGAAACCCAGCTGACCCATGTGCAGCCGGGCCAGCCGGTGAGCATCACGGTCGATACCTTCTCCGGCGAGAAACTCCAGGGCCATGTCGAGAGCATCGCCCCGGCCACCGGCGTGACCTTCGCCGCGGTGAAACCGGACAACGCCACCGGCAACTTCACCAAGGTGGTGCAGCGCATTCCGGTGAAGATTGTCTTCGCTGACGGTCAGCCGCTGCTCGAACGCCTGCGCGTGGGCATGTCGGTGGAGGCGACCATCGACACCCAGGGTGACAGGCTGGCGGGCAAAGAGGTGACTGTGCGATGAGATCGGTCACACGTTTGAGCCCCCTGTTGCTGGCCGTGCTGCTGGCCGGCTGCACCCTCGGGCCGGACTTCCAGCGCCCGGACAGCGAGGCGCCGAAGGACTGGGCCGCGCTGCAAGGCGAGGCGGCGGCCAGCCAACCGTCGAGCGAACCTCTGGAGTTGCGCTGGTGGGACAGTTTTCACGACCCACGGCTGAGCGCGCTGATCCAGAAAGTCACCGAGCGCAACCTCGACCTGCGCATGGCCAGCGCGCGCCTGCTGCAGAGCCGTGCCCTGCGCAGCACCGTGGCCGCCGACGAGGCGCCGTCGGTGGATGTGAACGCCGGCTACAGCCGTGCGCGCAACAGCGCCGAAGGGTTGAACGACCCATCCGGCAAGGCCGGCAAGTCAGCGTACAACCTGTGGCAGGGCGACCTGGTGGCTGGCTGGGAGCTGGACCTGTGGGGGCGCGTGCGCCGTCAGGTCGAGGCCGCCGACGCCACGGTCGAGGTCGCCGAGAACGACCGTCGTGGCGTGCTGCTGGCGTTGCTCTCGGAGACGGCAGGCAACTACATCCAGCTGCGTGCCGTGCAGCACACGCTGGACGTGACACAGGACAACCTCAACGTTGCCCGACACAGCTTGAAACTGTCCGAGGACCGTCAGGCCGAAGGTGTTGCCACGCGTTTGGATGTGGCCCAGGCCAGCGCCCAGGTGGCCTCGATCGAGGCGCGCCTGCCGACGCTCGAAGCCCGCCGCGATGACCTGATCAACGCGTTGAGCCTGCTGGCCGCCGAACCGCCACGCAGCTTGCAGGGCGAGTTGTTGCAGACCGGTGAGTTGCCTGCGCCTCGGCAGCGGTTCGCCATTGGCGTGCCATCGGAACTGGCCGAACGCCGGCCGGATATCCGCCAGGCCGAAGCGCGGTTGCATGCGGCCACCGCCAGCATCGGCGTGGCCAAGGCTGATTTCTACCCGAGCATCCGGCTGTCCGGCAGCGTCGGTTTCCAGGCCATGCAACTGTCCGATTTCGGTGCCTGGGACTCGCGAAGGTTTGCCTTCGGGCCGCAGTTTTCGCTGCCGATCTTCGAAGGGGGGCGGCTCAAGGGTACGTTGGAGTTGCGCGAGGCGCAGCAGCAGGAGGCAGCGCTGAACTACCGCAAGGTGGTGCTCGGTGCCTGGCATGAGATCGATGATGTGCTGCGGCTGTACAACGCCAGCCAGCTGCGTCGCGATCACCTGGCCGAGGCGGTGCGGCAGAACCGTATTGCGCTGGAGACCGCGCAGCGTCAGTACGTGGAAGGGGCGGTGGACTTTCTCAATGTGCTGACGGTGCAGTCGGCGCTGCTGGCCAGCGAGGAGCAGTGGATCGACAGTTCGGCGGCGGTGTCGCAGGCGCTGGTGGGGCTTTACAAGGCGCTGGGTGGCGGCTGGCAGGCGTTCGACCAGGTTTGAGCGGGGCCGCTCAACCCTGATACGACCTCTGTAGGAGCGGCTTTAGCCGCGATCACCTGCGAAACGGGTGCCAGGCACCGCGTTGCCTGCATCGCGGCTGAAGCCGCTCCTACAGATCGTTCGCCGTCCTGTTCACAGCGGCCGCAATAACCCGAAACGCTTGCGCAACACCCAATCCAGCAAGCGCTGCGGCAACAGCCGGGCCATCAACGGCAAGGCCGTGCTGCCATTGCCCAACCGCACCAAAGCAGGCGTCGGCGACTTGCGCGTCGCCGCCAGCAACCCCTGGGCAAACGCTGCCGCTGGCGTCGGCCGATCCTGCGACGCCCGAGCCCGCGCCTGCACCTGCTCACGCAAAGGCCACCACGGCGAGTCGGCCGCCAGCACCTGCTCGGCCTGCTGCTGCGCATTGCTGGCGAATTGCGAGGCGATCGCGCCCGGCTGCACTTCCATCACCCGGACGCCAAACGGCGACAGCTCCAGGCGCAGGGCGTCGCTCAGCCCGTGCACGGCCGCTTTCGAAGCGCAGTAGGCGCCGGCGAACGGTGTCACCAGCACACCGGAGACACTGCCGATGTTCACCACCAGCCCACGGGCGCGGCGCAGCAGCGGGAACAGCGCGCGGGTTACGCCGACCAAGGCAAAGACGTTGGTCTCGAACTGTTGGCGCATGGCTTCGACACCACCGTCCAACAGCGGGCCCATGGCGCCGTAGCCGGCATTGTTGATCAGGATGTCGAGGTGTTGCAGTTCCTCGGCCAGGCAGGCGAGGGCGGTGGCGTCGTTCACATCCAGTTGCCGGGCATTGAACCCGGCGGCGGCCAGTTGTTCGACATCCTGTGCTTTGCGGGCGGTGGCCCAGACTTCATGGCCGGCATCGCGGAAGGCGTCGGCCAGGGCGCGGCCGATGCCGCTGGAACAACCGGTGATCAATACGGTGGGCATGTGAGAGGCCTGTGATCGATAAAAAGAATGGGGCGCTTGTGCCGGCCTCTTCGCGGGTAAACCCGCTCCCACAGGGTTGTGGTGATGCCTGTAGGGGTGGGGTTACCCGCGAACAAGCCGGATCAGGCAACGAATCAATTGGCGAATGTACCTTGCAGGTGCTCGGCACGGAACTCCAGGTTCTGCGGCCGATACCCTGAACGCAGCGGTGGCAGCGGCAAGCAGTCGCGCCACTCGCCGCCCGGCTGCAGGTCGCCCGGCCCGCGATAACGCGGAGCGCTGTAGGCGTTCTCGGCGAGGTTCACGGTGTCGCCCGGCGCGTAGGCGCCGACGCGCCAGCGCAGTTCGGTGAGCGGGGCCTGGTTGCCGTTCTTCATGTGCACTTGCAGGGCGCGGTCGGCGGGGCACTGGTCGGGGGCGTAGCTGAGGCGGATGTCCAGGCGCGCCAGTTGCGAGGCTTCGCGGGTGTCCTGCCAGGCCACCCCGAGGGCCACCAGGCCCAGGCCGCATACGGCCGCTAGCGAGATGGGCAGGGCTTTGGAGGGGTAGCGCAACAGCAGGACCAGCCAGGTGAGGACGAGCAGGGCGCCGATGATCATGGTGAGGCAGGCCTTGATGGCAGTGATTTGCTCATCCTAGCGGGAAATGGGGGATGTCTCAAAAGCAGGAGGGCTTTGCCCTCCTTTCACGGCACAAGGCCGCTCCTACAAAGGTGCCGCAATACCCTGTAGGAGCGACCTTGTGCCGCGATGGACCGCAAGGCGGTCCCGATGCCTCACTGCGCGATGGTTTTCACCGAAACCCCACGCTCCACCGGCGTCGAAGTGCGTCCGTACACATCCTCGAAGCGCTCGATATCATCCTCGCCCAGGTAGCTCCCGGACTGTACCTCGATGATCTCCAGCGGGATCTTGCCCGGGTTGCGCAGGCGGTGCACCGAGGCGATGGGGATGTAGGTGGACTGGTTCTCGGTGAGCAGGAACACGTTCTCGTCGCAGGTCACCTCCGCCGTGCCGCTCACCACGATCCAGTGCTCGGCGCGGTGGTGGTGCATCTGCAGCGACAGGCTGGCGCCCGGCTTGACGGTGATGTGCTTGACCTGGAAGCGCCCGCCCATGTCCACCGAGTCGTACGAGCCCCACGGGCGGTACACCTCCAGGTGGTTCTGGGTTTCCGTGCGGCCCTGGGCGTCGAGGGTGCTGACCAGTTGCTTGACCCCCTGAACCTTGTCTTTGTGGGCGATCATCATGGCGTCCTTGGTCTCGACCACCACGATGTTCTCCAAACCGATCACCGACACCAGCTTGCCGTTGCCGTGGATCATGCAGTTGCGGCTGTCCTGCACCACTACGTCGCCCTTGGTGACGTTGCCGTTGTCATCTTTTTCGTGCACGTCCCACAGCGACGACCAGCAGCCCACGTCGCTCCAGCCGGCGGACAGCGGCACCACGCAGGCGCGCTGGGTCTTCTCCATCACCGCGTAGTCGATGGAGTTGTCCGGGCAGCAGGCGAAGGTGGCTGCGTCGATGCTCAGCACATCGCCGGCCTCGTCGCTGCGTTCCAGGGCCAGCAGGCAGGTGTCGTAGATGTCCGGGTCGTGCTTCTTCAGCTCTTCGAGGAAGCGGCTGGCGCGGAACAGGAACATGCCGCTGTTCCAGAAGTAGCCACCGGCGTGGACGAACTCGTTGGCACGTTTCTCGTCAGGCTTCTCGACGAATTGCGCGACCCGCGCCACGCCCTCGGGCAGCAGCGCGTCCTGGCTGGAACGGATGTAGCCGTAGCCGGTTTCGGGCTTGGTCGCCGGCACGCCGAACAGCACCATCTCGCCGCGCTCGGCGGCCACGGTGGCCAGGGCCAGGGCGCGTTGCAGGGCCTTCTGGTCTTCGATCACGTGGTCCGCCGGCAGCACCAGCATCAGTTCGTCACGGCCTTCGTTGACCAGTTTCATCGCGGTCATGGCCACCGCCGGCGCGGTGTTGCGGCCGAACGGCTCCATGAGGATCGCCTGGGTTTCCAGCTTCAGCGCGTTCAGCTGTTCCTGGACGATGAACTTGTGGTCCTTGTTGCAGACCACGATGGGGGTGTCCATGCCTTCGAACACCAGGCGCTCGATGGTCTGCTGGAACAGCGTGTGCTCGCCGGTCAGGGCCAGGAACTGCTTGGGGAACTGTTTGCGCGACAGAGGCCACAGACGGGAACCGCTACCACCAGAAAGAATTACCGGGATCATGTCGTTTCTCCAAAAAGGGTCGTGAAAGGCAGGAATCAGTTAGTGGCTACGGGACGGGTGACCCACACCGGCGACAGGCTGCTGCCGGAGCCGGTGACGTACAGCACGGCGGCTTCGCCGCGCGCCAGGGCGACGGGTTTGACGTCGCCGACTTTCTTGTCGCCTTGGTACAGGGCCAGGTTGACCTTGACCGGGTTGATCTCGCGCTCGCCGCGGCCCTTGGCCGCCACGGGGCTGACCACTTCGGTCTTGCCGTCGGCGGTCTTCAGGGTCAGTGGCTGGTCGCTCAGGTTCTGCACGCGCACCAGGGCCTTCTGCTTGTTCTTGAACGGCGGTTCCTCGATCAGTTGCGGGTTGCCGCCGCTGCTGTTGACCAGGGTGTAGTACTTGTCGGCGGCAAGTTGCACCGGGACGCTCTTGCCACCCACCTGGGCGGTGTAGTCGCCACCGGGCAGGAAGCTGAAGTCGCTGCTGGCCTGGGCGCCGACCTGCTTGATCTGAGTGTTGCCCACCGACGCGGCAGCGGGGGCGCCGGAGGCGTTGTACAGGCGCACGAAGGTCGAACCCTTCGGTGCGCTCGGGCCGTAGAGGGCGGCATCGGCGCCGGCGAAGGCCTGCAGCGAGGCCAGGGACAGGCCCGCCGCGAGGGTGAGGGCTTTGGCAATGTGAGTCTTGGTGGTCATGTGCGTGTTCCTCTCTATCTTCAGTGGTCGGTCCGGTTGGACGACAGGGCCAGGTTGGCTTCGGACTTGCTGGCGTTCTTCAGCTGCGCGATCCACTGCGGATCGAAGGCGCCGAGATCGCTCTTCATTGGCAGATAACGTTCGGGGAATTCCCACACCACGACTTGTGGCGGGGTGTGCTTGAAGGCGTCGCTTTGCAGGTACTTGAGCATCGGCAGCAGCGGGCCGTGGCCGTCTTCGGCGTAGTTGGCGACGTCGCTGCGCAGGGCCTGCTGCAGGGCGCCGAGGAAGTTCCAGTGCGGGTTGGCGCTGTAGCTGGTGCCCACCAGCGCCACCGGGATCCGGCTCTCGGCGAACAGGGCGTCGCCGGCTTCGCCTTCGCTCTCTACCGGGTGGGTCTTGCGCTGCTGCAGGTTGTCCGGGCTCGGCAACAGGTTGCTGAACAGCGGGTCGAGCGGCAGGAAGTTGGTCAGGTCGCCTTTGTAAGGCGCCGTGGCGCCGGCTTCGGTGATGAAGGCCTGGGGTTCGCCGCTGAGCAGCTGCTGGCGGTTGACCGCTTCGGCGATGGCCTGCGCCACCACCTCGGCGCCCATCGGCGTCCAGTGGGTGTCGGTGCGCAGGAACACCTGGCCGCGGGCCTTGGCTTGCTCCAGCGGCGCCAGCAGGTCGGGGGCGAACACGTTGGCCTGGCGCGCCTGGGCGTGGAACTGGTTGAACAGCTGGTCGTGCAGGCTGGCCGGGGTTTGCTTGCCGAGGTACTCGGCATACAGGCGCGCCTTGGCTGGCACGATCGCCAGCACCAGCTCGGTGCCCTGGCGCTCCAGAGCGTCGCGGATGCCGCGCACCAGCGCCAGGTTGTCCTGCATCTGTTGTTCGGCACCGGCGGTGGGCTTGAACTCCTCGTCGCTGAACAGCCACTGGTCGCGGCCCAGCACAACGCCGGGGCGGCCTTCGTTGAACAGCTTGTAGTCCAGCGCGGCCCACAGGTTGGTGCCGACGCGCTTGATCGGGAACTGTTCGTCGTAGTGGGTTTCGGCGGCCTTGGCCAGCTTGCCGTCGAGCAGGGTCATCTGCCCGGTGCGGCTGAAGCTGTCCAGCCCGCCGACCGACCAGGCGCCGAGCCCGACCAGCAGGCCCATGAACGACAGTGAATAGGTGATGCGAAGTGTCCGGTTCATGGTCAGGGCCTCAGAACTGGAAGTAGAGGAACGGCGAGTAGCTCTGCGCCGAGAGCTTGAGCACCGAGGCGACGAACAGCAGCAGCACCAGGGCGCGGGTCAAGATCCGCGTCCAGTCCAGGCCCACCGAGCCGTCGGCGTTGACCTGCACCGGCGTGGCGCTCGGGGTCGGCTGGGCATGGCGGTAGAAATCGCGCAGGCCGAAGAACGCCAGGGTCAGGTAGGCGACCACCAGCGTGGCCACTTGCAGGCCGGTGAGGTTGGCGCGGTTGAGCTCCGACAGCTGCCAGTCGCCGAAGCTGAACATGGCGCCGTACATGCGCGCGGCCACGTGCAGGTTCTCGGCGCGGAAGATCACCCAGCCGACCACCACCAGCAGGAAGGTGAAGGCCCACTTCACCGGGTTGAAGCGCTGCGGGTTGGTGTCGATGCCCAGTGCCCGCTCGATGGCCAGCCACATGCCGTGCCAGGCGCCCCAGAGGATGTAGGTGAAGTTGGCGCCGTGCCACAGCCCGCCCAGCAGCATGGTCAGGAACAGGTTGCGGTAGGTGTTGAAGGTGCCTTTGCGGTTGCCACCCAGGGTGATGTACAGGTAGTCGCGCAGCCAGGTCGACAGGCTGATGTGCCAGCGCCGCCAGAACTCGGTGATCGACTGGCTGATGTACGGCTGCTTGAAGTTCTCCATGAAGCGGAAGCCCATCATCAGCCCCAGGCCGATGGCCATGTCGCTGTAGCCAGAGAAGTCGAAGTACAGCTGCGCGGTGTAGGCCAGCGCGCCGAGCCAGGCATCGCCCGTGGTCGGGTTTTGCAGGGCGAAGCAATGGTCGGCCACCACCGCCAGGGTGTCGGCGATGAACACCTTCTTGATGAAACCCTGCATGAAGCGCGTGCAGCCTTCGGAGAACTTGTCGAGGGTGTGGGTGCGGTTGTTGAACTGATCGACCAGGTCCTTGAAGCGCAGCACGGGGCCGGCGATCAAGTGCGGGAAGATCGCCACGAACGCGGCGAAGTCGATCAGGTTGCGGGTGGCCGGGGTGTCGCCGCGGTACACGTCGATGATGTAGCTGATCGACTCGAAGATGTAGAACGAGATGCCGATCGGCAGCAGCACGTGGGTGAGGATGAACGGCTCCAGCCCGAACGAGGTGATGATGGCGTTGAGGCTGTCGACACCAAAGTTGGCGTACTTGAAGTAGCCGAGGATCGACAGGTCGACCGCCACCCCCAGCAGCAGCCAGCGCTGGGCAGGCTTGGTGCGCACGCCGGCGGCGCCGACTTTCAGGCCGATCCAGTAGTTCCACAGGGTGACCCCGGCGAACAGGGCGAGGAAGTCCACCCGCCACCAGGCATAGAAGATGTAGCTGGCCACCAGCAACAGCAGGTTGCGATAGCGTTGCCCGCTCAAGTAGTACAAGCCGAGGAAAACCGGCAGGAACAGGAACAGGAACACATTGGACGAGAAGACCATCCCGGTTCTCCTTGTTGTTCACAGCATCCGGGGCAAAAGCGCCCCCCAAACCCCCCACGAAAATGCAGGGGGCACCTGGCCCCTGTAGGCGCGGATTCATCCGCGATTGCGGTCGTCATGGCAGCCGTTGTGCGCCTGCCGACGCCATCGCGGATGAATCCGCTCCTACAGGGTTTTGATTTACTTCTTCGATTCCGCGCCCGGGTCGTAGACCCGGGTCACATCCCCGCCCAGCCTGAAACTGTCGAACGGCTGCATGTCGTGCTTGCGTTCCAGGGTGTCGCCGACGCAGTGGTACAGCGCGCACCAGGGTTCGAGCCAGGCGTACTTGCTGTCGATCTTCAGGTCGTGCAGGTCCTGTTTCACGCCGGCGTGGGCGGTGAACTGGCTCGGGTCGCGAGCACCGGCCAGCACGCCCTCACCCAGGCGTTGCAGGGCGAAGTTGTTTTCCTTGCGCAGGTCCACGCCATTGGCCTGGGCGAAGCTGGCGATCATCGCCAGCGGCGGCAGGGCGTAGTTGTGGTAGGCCAGGGCGCGCTGGCGGCGCTTGAGTTCGTTGGGCAGGAAGCCCTGCTCGTCGACCTGGTTGGCGCCGACTTTGTATTCCTTGATGGCCCAGTCGAACAGGTCGCGGCGGTCGGTCGCGACAGCGGTGGCCATCACCGACCAGGCCGCCCAGTAACTGTGGTTGTTGATCTTGTCCAGGGGCAGGTCGCTCCAGTCGCGCACGGTCTGCTGGGCCAGGCGGGCGAACCATTTCTCGATCTGCTCGGCCTCGGCCTGGTGCGCGGCCAGCGGCTGCGAGTTGGAGAACTTCAGGCGCAGCCACGAGCCGCTCATGCTGCCCAGCGCCCATTTGCGCATGGACTTGCCGGTGTGGTTGTAGTCGGTGGACATCAGCGCATCGGCGCGCGCCCAGGTACCCAGCCAGGTCAGCGCGCAGTCGAGCTGCGCCGGGCGGCCGTCGCGCATGTACTGGCCGACCATCTTGCTGACGCCCTTCTCCAGGGTGGTGATGTCCTTGGTGGAGGCACGGAAGGCCTTTTCCGAGGCGACGTTGAGCGTCGCCCGGGCCTTGTCCGACCCCTCGTACTTGCTGCGAAAGCGCAACGAACCGGTGTAGGGCCGGGGCGCGGCCTCGCAACGGAAGTCGCCGTCGCTGGTCTTGAGCTTCTCGATGCCCTCGTAGTAACCCTGGGGCGGCACCAGCGCGGCCTGCGCCGCGCCGCCGAACAGGGCAAGGGCGAGCAGGGCGGGTGCGGTCTTGCTGTTGATGATGGTCATGGTCGCCTCACTGGCCGGCATGCGCGGTGTGCTGCGCATTGCCGGCGAAGTTGTTGCGTTTGCACAGTTTCGCTTCGACTTTCTGGGTGCCGCTTTCCGGCCCCTGGACTTCCAGGGCGAGCAGGTTCTGCCCGGCCCAGTCCTCGTCCTCGCGCATCTGGAAGACGAAGCGCCCGTCGGTGTCGGAGGTCTCGGGCTTCTCGATCTTGAGGTCCTCGTGGCGCCCGTTCAGGTACCAGAGGGTGGCCTGCAGCACCTTCACCGAGGTGTCCTCGAAACGGATGTCGAACTGGTGGTTGCGGTTGACCAGGTCCTTGATCACGCCGCCCTTGCCGTTGACCATCAGCTCGTTCTTGCCGGGCTTGAGGGTGGCGCTGGCGCTCATCTGCGCAGGTCGGCCATCGCAGCCGTCGTCGAGCAATGCGAGGATCTGCCGCCAGATGGTTTCCTGGTCGAGGCGGTAGAGCGGGGAGAACTCCCAGATCAGGATCTTCGGCGGGTTGTTCTGGAACTCCTCGCTGCCCAGGTACTGGATCATCGAACCCTCCAGGCCGCCGCCGGGGAAGGCGACGTTGAGCACGTCGGCGCCGATGTACTGCTCCAGGAAACCCGAGAAGTTGTAGTTCTTGCCGCTGTGGCTGGTGCCGACCAGGGTGATCTGCGCGTTGCCCGAGTCGCCGAACAGGTCGTCGCCGCCGCTGGCTCCGCCCTTGGGCTCGGTGGCGAACTGGTCCATGTACTGCACCGCGTAGCTGGTGCCGCACAGCTGGCCGGCAACGTTGTGCAGGGTGCCGGTCTTGCCCATGCGCCCGGACTTCCTGGTCTCGAACTCTTTGCGTGGGATGCCTGCGAACGCCGGCATCTTGTGCACGGTGTCGGCCACGATCTTCGCCGCGCGCTCGGCGCCGTAGGGCGTCCAGTGCTGGTCGCCACGGAAGTAGAAATCCTTGCCCTGGTCGGCCGCGGCCAGCTGTTCGTTGGTCAGCGGCGACAGGTCAGGCACGTTGTAGCCCATCCTGGCGAAGCGCTGGAGCATGGCCTGGTAGTTGCCCAGGGCTTTCTGGTAATCGAAGGCGGCTTTCTCTTCAGGCTTGAGCATGTTGCGGTTCACCAGGCCACGGGTCGGCTGGTACACCACCACCAGCTCGACGCCGCGCTTCTTGAACGCGTCGTGTACCTGCTGCAGGCGCTTGTAGCCGCCCGGGGTGGTGTCGAACTCGGTGCGCAGGTCTTCGCGGGTACGGAACAGCCAGTCGCCCTGGGCTTGCACCAGGGTGGTGAAGTTCTGTTGATAGCGCGTGGTGTAGCGGCGGGCGTCGTGGGCCTCGGGGCACAGTTGGCAGCACGGCTCGGCGGTGAAGGTCGGTGCCTTGGCGTCCTCGGCGCGCACGCCCTGGCTGATGGCCAGGAGGGCGGCGGACAGGCCCAGCAGTTTCATCAGGTGTGGAGTCATGGTCTGGGCTTCCTTAGTCGATCATTTCGGTCTGGCGCTCGACCGGGTCGATCAGCACGGCTTTCTGCTGGCGCACCAGCAGGTCGAGGATTTCGTCCTGGCGTTCGCCGAGCACGCCGTTGAAGCTGATGCCGTTGGCCTTGCGCGGCATCAGCATCGACACCTTGTACAACTCCACCGACAGCGGCGAGTCGATCGACAGCGGGCCGGAGCCGTTGGCCGCCAGCTCGCCACCGACCACGATCAGCGACACCTTGGTGTCGAACGGGTCGAGGGCGATGTCGCGGTCGGTGTCGGAGAGGTCCTTGATGTGCCCGTACACCCCCACCAGGCCGTTGGCCATGGCGACGTTCTCGTACAGGCGGATGTTCACGCTGTTGCGCACGCGGATGCCGTGGCGGCGGTTGTTGATCAGCTTGTTGCCCCAGATCAGGTTGTCGCCGCTCTCGTACAAGGTGATGCCGTCGGTGTGGTTGCGGTAGATCTCGTTGTAGGCGATCAGGTTGTTGACGCTGTTGCGGTCGATCACCACGCCCGAGAGCTTGTTGTCGTAGCTCTTGTTGTTGATGATCCAGCTGTCGTTGACCTCGCGGGAAACGATGATCCCGTGCTTCTTCCTGGTGCCGTGCACGGTGTTGCCGGCGATGATCAGGCGGTGCGAACGGTCGTGGGGGTCGATGCCGTAGACGATGTTGTCGCGGTACAGCGAATCCTTGACCACGAAGTCCTGGGTTTCGTAGCAGTAGAAGCCGTACCACATGTCGCTGAACTCGGAACCGAGGATCCAGCCGGTGGGTTCGGCGCGGCCCATCTGCTTGGCCATGTTCGGCGTGTACTGGGAAATGCTCACACCATAGGACTTGGACTTCGAGTAACCGAAGCTGGCCATCTTGCTGTTGACGATGTAGGTCTCGGTGCCGCCCCAGCTGAGCAGGAACGGACGGAATGCGTCGGGCTTCTGGAAGGTGGCCGGGCCATTGGCTCGCTCACGCCAGCCGGTCACCTGGGTGTCGGTGACGAACAGCTTGCCGTCGTTGACGATGAACGCACCGCCTTCCTCGGACAGGCGCAGTTCCTTGACCTTGCCGTCGATCTCCAGCACGCCCTTGTGCCCGACCACGATCGGCAGGCGGGCGAGGTAGACGCCTGGCGCGGTTTCGCGCAGGTACTGGCCGGGCACCTGCTTGCTGAGTTCGACCAGGTCGACATGCCCGTCGTCGATGAAGATCGCCTGGGGAATGCCGTGCTGGCGGCGCACCCATTCGGCGCCCTTGTTGTCGCCGCCGACGAACTCCTTGAGGGTGTCCTCCTGGAGCATGCGGCGCACGCTGACCTTGCCCTTGTGGGCGCGGTCGATCTTGCGCTGCACGGCCTGGGCGGTGTAGCCGGACAGGTCGGGCAGCTTGGGTGGGTCCATCAGCAGCGGCTCGATCGGCGCGCTGGCGACGGTGTAGGTCTTGGCCTGTTGCAGCCCTTTGGCCATCTCGGGCTCGGCGGCCTGGGCGAGGCCGGCGGCCAGCAGCAGGGCGCTGGCGAGCAGGCTGTGGCGAAGGTTCGGGTGCAGGTTCATGGCTTCCTCTCCCGGCCTCAGTAGCGCCAGATCACGTCGACGAAGGCGCGGTGCATGTACGAGTCGGCCTCTTTGCCATAGGCGTCGCCCGGCTTGAACACGCCGGCGCGCAGGCGCACCAGGGCCGACGGTTCGTCGATCGACTGGCTCAGCGAGGCCGGCAGCAGGCCCTGCTTGAAGTACTTGGTCACCACCACGTCCATTTCCTGGCCGAGGTCTTTCTCGCCCTGCACCAGCGGGCGGGTGACGCCGCCGTCGTCGACCACCGCGTTGATGCCGCTGGAGCCGATGTTCTGCTTGCCGTCGACACGCCAGAACTTGTGGTAGATGAGGCTGGCGTCGTAGTCGTCGCGCAGCTGCCAGGAGGCGAACAGGGTGGCCGCCTGCAGGTTGCCCAGCTCGCCGCGGAAGGCTTCGCCGAAGCGGTGCACGCGTGAGCGGGTGCCGGTGAAGTTGGAGCGGTTGCTCTCCAGGCCCGTCTGCTCGAAGTTGTTCGAACCATCGCTGCCACCGCCGCCGCTGCCCCGGGCATAGGCCGCGCCGACCTGCCATTGCGGGTCCAGGCGCAGGCGGATGCCCAGGTCGGTGCCCCAGGCGTTGACGTCGCCACTCTGCTTGCCGGTGGCGACCTGCTCGTTGCCGATGGCCTGGCTGCTCAGCGTATCGCGGTCACCGGTCAGCCAGGTGACGCTGCCCCAGTAGTTGACGGTATGGTCGTTGCGCCAGTTGTAGGCGTCGCTGTTGGCTTCCAGGCCCAGCCAGGTGAGGTCGCCGGTGCGGGTCTTGTCGAGGGCGTCGACGGTTTCGCCGGGGTTCTTCAGGCTGCCGCCGTCGTGGCTGTGGTGGGCGCGCAGACCGACCCAGTGGCCGGGCGTCCACTGCGTGGCGATGTTGCCGTAGACATGGGTGCGGTCCTTGTCTTGCGGGGCCAGTTCGGTGAGGTCGGTGCGGTACTCGCTGAAGCGCTGGGCCACGCCCAGGTCGGCCTTGAGCAGGGTGGTGTCGAAGGTCCAGTTCAGCGCTTCGATGTTGGTGTCGCGCCACATGCCGTCGTCGCTGCGCAGGCGCTGGCGGCCGAAGCGCAGTTGTTCGCCGGGGTAGGGCGTGAAGCCGCTGTAGCCGACCCAGAATTCGCGCATGGCCAGGTAGCTCTTGTCCGGCTTGCGGCTGTCGTCGCCGGTGTCGATGGCGGCGCCGGTGTCGGAGGCGCGCAGGGTGTCGGTCTCGATGATGTCGGTGGCGGCCACCGCCTGGCCCATGGCGTAGGCGCTCCAGTTGCCGCGCTCGCCGTACACCCAGGGGCGCAGGTCCAGGCCCAGGCCGTTGACGTCGCCGCCGGAGCGGGTGCCGAGGTCGCGGTCGTCCTCGGACTGGCCGGTGATCTTCACGTCCAGGCCGAAGTTCTTCTGCGCGGTTTCCTGGGCGAGGGTCGGCATCGACCACAGCAGGGCGAAGCCCAGGCCGATGCCGGCTTTCACGAAGGGGTTGAGCGTCATAGCGAATCCTCGGCGTCTACGTCGTCGTTGTCGTCTTGCAGCGCTTCGATGGCCAGGGGGCTGCTGGCACGCTGGAGCATGCCGGCACGGGCCTGCTTTTCCTGGGCCAGCAGGTTTTGCGCCTGGCTGCGCTGGGCGGGCGTCAGTTGCTGGTCGAGCTGTTGCAGCAGCGCGCTGGACTGCTCGGACGGGTTGGCCTGGGCCAGCTGGGCGAACACCCAGGCGTTGGCCGGCTCGGTGCGGATGCCGTGGCCTTCGCTGAACAGCTGGGCCAGGGCGTAGTCGGCGCTGAGCTGGCCGCCACGGGCGGCGTTGAGCAGGTGGTCGACGGCTTTCTGCGGTTCGACATTGCCCAGGTAGCCGCGGCGATAGAGCTGGCCGAGGTAGTAGTCGGCGCTGATCTCGCCGGCGTCGGCGGCGGCCTGAAGGTGCTGCTCGGCCTTCGGCGCGTCGGCCGGTACGGTCTTGCCTTCGTAGTAGAGGCGGCCCAGCAGCAGCTCGGCGCGGGGTTGTTCGGCTTCGCGGCCCTTGTCGATGTAGGCCATCAGTTGGTCGGTGTCGCCCAGTTCGGGGAAGTCGTAAAGCAGCTGGGCCAGGCTGACCCAGGAGGCCGGGTTGGCCGGGGCGACGTGCTCGAGCAGATCTTTCGCGGTCTTTTCGTCGGTCTGCCCCAGGCTGCGGTCGGCCAGCACGCGGGCGACGCTGTCGACCCGGGTGGCTGGTACCGCGCCACGAGCATGGGCGGCTTTGAGCTGCTCCAATAGCGCGGCCTGCTGGTCGGGCTGGGCGCGTTTCTGGTAGACGGTGGCCAGCTCGACGTAGCAGATGTCGGTGGTGGCCAGGGCTGCCTTGCAGATCTTTTCCACCTCGCCCAGGTGCTGGTCGTAGGTGCCCTGGGTGCGATAGAGCAGCACCTGGGCCAGGCCCGCCTCTGGATTGCCGGCGGCGCGCCACTGGTCGATCTGCTGCTGGGCGTTGATGCTGGGGAAGCTCTGCGGGTATTGCAGGTAGAGCATCGCCAGCGGGATCAGGGTGTTGCCCTCGCCCTGTTGCGCCGCGCGCTTGAGCAGTGTTTCGGCCTCTTCGCGTTCGGCCTGGGTGCTGTCGGGCTTGGCCACCAGCAGGCGGCCAAGGCGGGCCTGGGCGCGGGGCGAGGTGGCGGCCGCGGCGCGATAGGTGGCCTCGGCCTCCTTGAGCTTGGCTGGGTCGCGGGTGGCGACGTTGAGGTCGGCCAAACCGACTTGCGCGTCGCTGTAGCCGAGGTCGGCCAGGGCCTTGTAGTTGCGTTCTGCGGTGGCGGTGTCGCCGCGCTTGAGCGCTTCGTTGGCCAGGCGCTGGTCGGGCAGGCCGGCGCAGCCGGCCAGGGTGATGGCGGCGGCCAGGGCACACCAGGCCAGCGAACGGGCGCTGCGCACCCGATCGCGGCTGAAGGCCGCTCCTACAGGGATCGAGTCGATCAGGGCTGGCGCGGACTCTGTAGGAGCGGCCTTCAGCCGCGATCGAGGGCGCAGCCCTCGCAACACCGGCGACACCGACACCACGGCAGAATCACGATTGAAAGGTTTCATGATCCGTTCCTCTTACAGCCCGCGGGCCACGGCCTTGTCGATCAGCCAGTTGAGCGACGGCCCACGGTCGCTGTTGACCGCGGCCGGGCGGCCGGCAAGCTCGGCCGGCAGGCTTTCGTCAGGCTTGATCTGCACACGGATGTCGGCGGCCAGGTTGTCGATGTCCAGGCTGCTGCTGCCGACAATCCGGCCAGTGCGCACTTCGTCCTCGCCGGCCACCTGGAAGTTGACCCGGGTACCCGGCTTCACCTCGTCGAACTGGCGGTAGCTGAAGCGCGCCTCCACGGTCGGCGTGGTGGTGCGCGGGATCAGCGCGAACACCGCCTGGCCCTTGCTGGCGTACTGGCCGTCGTCCACCAGTTGGCGCGACACCACGCAGTCGCAAGGGCTGGTGAGGGTGCCGGAGAGCTGCTTGCCGAACAGTTCCTCGACCTTGGCAGGTTCCAGCTGCGAGTCGTCCAGGTGGCCCTTGAGCAGGTCGAGCATGCTGGTGTTGAAGGTCGCCAGCGGCGCGCCCTTGCTCACCGTTGCACCACTTTCCACCAGGCTCTGCAGGCTGCCGTCGCGGGGCATGGTGACGTTGGTGGTGGGCACCGCGACCACGCCGGCCTCGGCGTGGCTGACGAAGTACAAGCCATACAGCGACTTGGCGACGAAGCCGAAGGCCACCAGGCCGACCACGAACACCCCGGCGGTGACGGTGACCGCGCGCAGGCGGCCGAACGCCGACAGGCCTGAGCCAGAATCCTTCTGCTTGCGTGCCTTGGTGAAGTTGTCGCGTTGCAGGGTACTGAGCACATCGCCGACGCTGATCAGCTCCCCCGACAAGTGGCTGGTGATGATGTGGCGCAGGGTGGCGATGTCACGTGGTTCGAGGTTCTGGAATTCGGCGCCGGTGCGGCCGGTCTCGGTGTTGCTGGTGCGCACCAGGATCTCGACATCCATCGACAGCCCGAGGTTGTCGACCACGAACTGCAGGCGGCCGCGCAACACCTCGTTCACCGGCAGGGCTTTCTTGGCGTGGAAGGACAGGCCCCCGGCGGACAGGTCGTCAACCTTCACTTCGTGCGGCTCGCGGTTGCCGTCCAGGTAGCGCAGCTTGGCGGGGATGCGTACCCGGGCGTGCTGGCGCTGCGCTTCGGACTCATGCACGACATTGACGTTCACGGCGGTATTCATGGCGATATTCGTTCCTGTTATCCGATCCGGGGGGCTCACACGACCATGAACAGCACGGCGACGAAGATGCTCGCGGCCGAGAAGGTCATGGTCCGCGAGGACCAGGTGTTGAACCATTGTTGAAAGCTGGCCAGGTCGCGCTTGAGGGCAGTGGGCTGGCGGGTCCAGGACTGCTTGTCGAGGCGGAAGAACACGTAGATCTTCATCACCGCGCCGACGATCTGGTTGTAATAGAGAATCAGCGGGTAGGCCGGCCCCACGTTGTGGCCCGAGCACAGCAGCATCACGGTGAGGATCAGGCGGGTGATGCCGATCCACAGCAGGTACACCAGCAGGAACTGCAGGCCGAACTTGAAGCTGGCGATCACCGCCACGGTCAGCCCCAGCAGGCTGGTCCACATCGACACGCGCTGGTCGAGCAGCACGATGCTGGTGAACAGCCCCAGGCGCTTGAGGCCCAGGCCCAGGGCGCGGGAGTTCTGCCGCAGGTTGTTGCCGTACCAGCGGTACATCAGCTTGCGGCTGGCCTTGACGAAGCTCTTCTCCGGCGGGTGCTCGACCGTGTTGATGGCGGCATCGGGCACGTAGAAGGTGTCGTAGCCCAGGCGCATCAGGCTGAACCAGCTGGACTTGTCGTCGCCGGTGAGGAACTTGAAGCGGCCCAGGCGCCAGTGCATCAGCGAGTCGCTCTCGACGTCGGCGATGAACTCGGGGTTGGTCACCACGCTGGCGCGGAACATCGACATGCGCCCGGTCATGGTCAGCACGCGCTTGCTCAGCGCCATCGAGCACATGTTGATGTGGCGCTGGGCGAAGCGCAGCTTGTGCCACTCGCTCATGATGTAGCCGCCGCGCACTTCGCAGAATTCGTTGGTGGTCAGGCCACCGACGTTGGGGTACAGGCGGAACCACGGCACGGTCTTGCGCACCACGCCTTCGGCCAGCACGGTGTCGCCGTCGATCACCGCCACCACGGCGTTCTCATCCGGCAGCATCCGCGAGATAGCGCGGAAACCATAGGCCAGGCCGTCGCGCTTGCCGGTGCCGGCGATGCGCACGATGTCCAGGGTGACGTGGGCGGGCGGGTTGTACTTGGCCCACAGGCTTTTCACCAGCAGCTCGTCGGACTTCTCCACCAGCGAGCAGACCACCGTGGTGGGGTAGCCGCAGTCGATCGCCTCGCGGATCACCGAGCTGTACACCTGGGCGGTGGTCAGGGCCTCGATGCGAAAGCTGGTGACCATCAGGTACACGTGCGACGGGTCGGCGGCCTTGCCCAGCTTCTGCACCTTGCGCCGCAGGTAGGGGTAGACGATGTACAGGAACAGCATGCCGCGGATGAAATGGGTGGCGCCCATGGAGTAGCGCCAGATGCCGACGGCGCCGACCAGGAAAATGAAATGCTTCGATTGCGAGTCGAAGATGTCGCTGGGCAACGCCAGGGCGATCAGCATCAGCAGGCTCATGTAGAGCAGCCAGCCGGCGCATTGCAGCAGCAGGGTCTGAAGCCTTTGCATGTTCGGCATCCGTCGAGAATTCAGGGGGCAAGGGCGGCGCGCTGGGGAGGGACGCGCCGCCCTGCCGGGTTTACCAGCAGATACCTTCGGTGCGGCTGGTGGCGCAGGTCGGCTTGCTCATGAAGCCGACCAGGTCGATCACCTGCTTGCCTTCCGGCGCCTGCTGGGCCAGGGCGCGGAACTGCTCGTCGCGGTTACCCAGCACGATGATCTCGGCGTTGTTCACCACCTGGTCGAAGTCGGCGTTGAGCAAGGATGAGACATGGGGGATCTTCGACTCGATATAGTCCTTGTTGGCACCGTGGACGCGGGCGTACTGGACGTTCTGGTCGTAGATGTTCAGCTCGTAGCCCTTGCCGATCAGACGCTCGGCCAGTTCCACCAGCGGGCTTTCGCGCAGGTCGTCGGTGCCGGCCTTGAAACTCAGGCCGAGCAGGGCGACCTTGCGCTTGTCGTGGCTCTCGATGATGTCGAAGGCGTTCTGCACCTGGGACTCGTTGCTGCGCATCAGCGAGTCGAGCAGCGGCGCCTTCACGTCTAGGCTGGCGGCGCGGTAGGTGAGGGCGCGCACGTCTTTCGGCAGGCACGAGCCGCCGAAGGCGAAGCCCGGACGCATGTAGTACTGCGACAGGTTCAGCGCCTTGTCCTGGCAGACCACATCCATCACCTCGCGGCCATCGACGCCCACTGCCTTGGCGATGTTGCCGATCTCGTTGGCGAAGGTAACCTTGGTGGCGTGCCAGACGTTGCAGGTGTACTTGATCATCTCGGCCACTTCGATCGGCTTGCGGATGATCGGCGCGTCCAGTTCTTCGTACAGGGCCTGCAGCACGTCGCCGCTGGCGCTGTCCAGTTCGCCGATGACGGTCATCGGTGGCTGGTCGTAGTCTTTGATCGCGGTGCTTTCGCGCAGGAACTCGGGGTTGACTGCCACACCGAAGTCGACGCCGGCCTTCTTGCCCGAGCAGTCCTCGAGGATCGGGATCACCACGTTCTTGACGGTGCCTGGCAGCACGGTGCTGCGCACGACGATGGTGTGGCGGCGGGTGCTGTCGCGCAGCACGAAGCCGATCTCGCGGCACACCGACTCGATGTATTCCAGGCCCAGGTCGCCGTTCTTCTTGCTTGGCGTACCCACGCAGATCATCGACACGTCGCTGGCGCGGATGGCTTCGGCGAAGTCGGTGGTGCCACGCAGGCGTCCATTGGCGATGCCCTGTTGCAGCAGCGCTTCGAGGCCCGGTTCGACGATGGGCGACTTGCCCTGGTTGATCAGGTCGATCTTGGTGCTGGACACGTCCACACCGATCACGTCATGGCCGCGTGCCGACAGGCAGCCCGCACACACCGCACCCACATAACCCAAACCAAAGATGCTGATACGCATCGTAATCACCTCGTGTGTTTATCACGCCAGCCCTTCGCGGAAGAGCCGATCGGGTTGATTGACCAACAATTACTGGGCGAACGGATTCATGGCGAAATGACACTTCACCGAACGCAGGCATGAATAAATCCGGAGCGCAGAAAGTTGTGCGCTCGAAGTTGGTAGTCAAAGGCCAGTATTTAAATGACGTGCCCTGAAATGCAGCCGTCTTTATTGCAGTGCGCTATTTACCGCGCTGCTGTGCTTGTTTTTTCAAGTGGATAAATCCTTTGAAATCAACCACTAGGACGGTCATTAAAGGTTGCGTTCGGCCTTCCTGGCGTTCGCTGTACGGCATATCCATTGCCACCTCTGAAGTTTTTGAAGTTCGGTGTAGTACCGAGCATCTGTCATCTGTAAGTCATCTCTTACGCTT